>WFOC01000084.1 GCA_015488295.1 Gammaproteobacteria bacterium | reverse complement strand
GTGTACAGACCGGAGACATAGGTAACACTTTGTTCGGGGACATGGGTTACACATTAGTTTGTCTTAAATCTAACTGAGTCACCCTCTGATGTCGATAGTAAATGGCAACTATTCCGTCGATGTCAGTTGGACGCATACCGATTTTTTGCCCCCTGAAGGCCTCACTAATCTTATACACCTTACCTTTATAAGAGATTTGCCCCACCTTATTAACAACACGTACAGCGTCTACGGCAGAGTATTCAAAGGGCGGCACCTCTTCTTTGTAAGTGCGCGTACTGGTTTGATAGCGTGAGATAGGAACATCCATATCCAGTGACTCATGCGGCCTTTTCTGGTTATACAACAATCGCCACTCATTACAACCTGCCTGTAGATGGCTGGCATCTTTGAAGTTCTTGCGTGATAACAGTTCAGCCTTCAGAGAGCGGTGGAAACGCTCATCTTTCCCCTGCGTCTGTGGATGATAAGGTCTTGAATAGCTGACACCAATACCCTGATCGATTAACCAGACGGCGAATCGAGTCCATCGGCCATGAGTGTTTCCCCAGGGGTTACCGTTATCCATGGTCATTCTTTTAGGTAACCCAGAACGCCTGAATATGCTGGTTAAAGCCGCCCTGGTGTCCTGATATGTCTGCCGGTTGCATATTTCGATACCTAATGAGTAGCGTGAGTGATCGTCCAAAACAGTAAGAGCATGGTAGCCACCGAGGTGCGTACTGATTGGCCCTTTAAAGTCCATCTGCCACAGGTCATTTGCATGGGCATGTTCGAAGCGTTTCCAGGGGCCACGATGCTGCTCTGAGCTCGTCTTCAACAGACCGTTTCTTCGCAATATTTCGGTGATAGTACTGGGACTTGGCAGACCCTGATGGCCTTCATTCTCCAGCACTTTTTTTAGTTTTCGACCGCCCCACTCACAGTAGCGGAGCCTGGCTTCGATGATGAGTTCTTCGATGGCATCAGGGGTTTTGTTCGGCGAACAGCTGGGACGTGTTGATTGATTGTGAAGGGAATCTACGCGCCCTGATCGAGCACGGTTTAGCCATTTATAAGCTGTTTTTCGGCTTATCTCATAACGGCGGCATAATTCGCTTATATTGGCACCGGGCAATTCTGCCAGTGCAACAAATTCTTTTCGTAGCGACACAATACTTACCTCTTTCCACGGCATCTTGATTTCCTCATTTAGAAATTGATGCCTGATTTTAGAAAAAAGTGTTACCTATGTGTCCGAACGTTTTGTAACCTATGTCTCCGGTCTGTACATGGGGCTGGGACTGGAGTATGGCTGGTGGCTTTCCTTTAGTTATGGGTAAGTCTTTCTGCTCTGCCCCTGTGTTGACTGATAATTCTGGTAAGTACAAGGTGGCGTTTGCCGGTCCAGCAAGCACATTTGTTGTTGCCAGGCATAAGGCCTGGACACAGCTGGAGAGTTTTTTAGCGGACGAAAATCGCGTTGTCCTCATTCGGAAGGATATTTATGACAAACGCATTGTTGATCAGGCAGACCGAAATGAACGGGCTTATCGAAAGCGAAGACCAGATGAATCCGGCATTGATTATTACTGCCGCGTAGTTCAGAAGCGTTCCGACAAAATCGAACTCAATTACAGAGGGCAACGAATAAAAATTGTGCAATCGTTGTTTGCCGTCCAGGGTAAGCTCGTTTTCGGAGTAATCGGGTCATATGATACTGTGCAGGCTCTTGCAGACGATGTGCTTGTTTCCGGGCGGGGGGGCGATGGATCGTACGCGCTGATCGAAAACTTTGAAACGCTCGCAGAGAAGGCGCGATGCGGGGACAGTATGTATTTTATTCAATCCAGAGGTAACGACTTACTTTCTGCATTGGAAAATGCCGGGAGCGCCAGGATCGAAGTGCGAAGTATCCGGGCAGTATTTGCAGCGCAAGTATGGAGTCAATAACGTATATAGGTTTGTTATTGAGTCAAAGGCGAAGTTGGCAGTTATCAGTTGGCAGTAAAAAGCAAAAGCATTGCTTGTGCGGCAAATTACGTGGTTTTCAGATTTTTTGTTTTTAACTGATAACTGCCGACTGCAAACTGCCAACTTCCCTTCCTGGCAGGAAGCAGACATCCGATCCGTGTGATTCTGAAAACACCTGCAAATAGTCCGGTCTTAACTGGATTCACACTAATCAAGCACTCCTTTGATTTAGATCATTAACCCTTTTTCCGTATTTATAGAAAATGACAACTCTTTGATTGCCCGCTGTTTATCGGCGTTCTAAATGATCCTCTCACAATACGTAAATACTTTCGGTCAGGCCATGCTGGCGCGTTACGGCGAACGTGTCCACAAGGTCGCCATTGATGCGGGTTTTACCTGTCCGAACCGCGACGGCAGTATCGGTCGCGGTGGCTGTACGTTTTGTAATAATGTTTCATTTAGCCCGAACGGTCGTCAGCCGAAGCCGATTGGTGAACAGATCGAAGCCGGTCGTCAGGTCATTCGGAAACGCACGGGGGCAACAAAATATATCGCTTATTTTCAGGCCTATACCAACACATACGCTGATGTGGTGGAACTCACGCAGCTTTATGATGAAGCGCTGAAAGAGCCGGATGTGATCGGTCTGGCGGTTGGTACGCGGCCGGACTGTGTGCCGGACAGGGTGCTTGATCTGCTGGTGAATTATCAGCAGCAGGGTTACGAAGTCTGGCTTGAACTTGGCCTGCAGTCGGCGCATGATGATTCTTTAAAGCATGTTAATCGTGGTCACGGTTTTGCGGAATATGAAGAAGCGGTGCTCAAAGCGCGCAGTCGCGGCCTGAAAGTCTGCACGCATTTGATTCTCGGTCTGCCGGGTGAAGCCACCGAGCATCATATTCATTCGCTGCAACGTGTGCTGGCGCTTGGTGTTGACGGCCTCAAGTTTCATCCGCTGCACGTGGTGAAAGGCACGCAGCTGGCGAATGAATGGCGGCGTGGTGAATACCAGCCGATGACTATGTGTGAATATATCGCCGATGTGGTTGAGTTGATCAAGCTTACACCTGCGGATGTGGTTTTTCATCGCCTGACGGGCACGGCTTCATCGAATGTGTTGCTGGCACCATCGTGGTGTTCAAAAAAATGGCAGGTGCTCAATGGCATCACGGCGGCATTGGCAAAGCAGGCAGGGCATGCTGCCGTGGCTGAAAATCAAAAATCGCTTCCGGGTGTGTTCGTAGCAAAAAGCCCGGCCTGTGTAACTGTATAACTATTTATTTGAGAACGATTATGGAACTTGTATGTCCCGCAGGAAACCTGCCCTCACTGAAAGCCGCTGTTGATAACGGTGCCAGTGCGGTGTACATGGGTTTCAAAGATGATACCAATGCACGCCATTTTGCCGGCCTGAATTTTGATGACAGGCGTGCGCAGGAAGGCATTCAGTATGCGCATGATCGCGGCTGCAAAGTGTTTGTTGCGATTAATACTTTTCCGCAGCCTTCGGGCTGGTCACGCTGGCAGCGTTCGGTTGATCATGCCGCTGATATGGGTGTCGATGCAATGATCCTGGCCGACATCGGCGTGATGGATTATGCCAGCCATCGCTGGCCGGAACTTCGATTGCATCTGTCGGTGCAGGGTTCAGCAACCAACGCCGAGGCGATTAATTTTTATCATCAGAACTTCGGTATCCAGCGCGTGGTATTGCCGCGTGTGCTGTCACTGAAACAGGTGAAGCAGGTCGCGCAGGACAGCCCGGTGCCGATTGAAGTGTTCGGCTTCGGCAGTCTTTGCGTGATGGTCGAAGGCCGCTGCATGTTGTCATCCTATGTTACTGGTCGCTCACCGAATACGTTTGGTGCCTGCTCACCGGCCAACGCCGTGAGCTGGAACGAAACCCCCGACGGTCTGGAAACAAGATTAAACAACATCCTCATCGACCGCCACGGTGAAGGCGAATCAGCAGGCTACCCGACGCTGTGTAAAGGCCGCTTCAATGTTGAAGGCAACACCTATTATGCCATAGAAGAGCCAACCAGTCTGAATACGCTGGAACTGCTGCCCGAACTACAGGCAGTCGGTGTTGATGCCATAAAAATCGAAGGCCGCCAGCGCAGCCCGGCCTATGTTGCACAGGTAACCAAAGTCTGGCGCGATGCGATTGACCTGTGTGAGAAAGACCCGGAAAATTTTCACAGCCAGGCCGACTGGATGGCAGCGCTGGAAAAAGTTTCAGAAGGTTCGCAGACCACGTTGGGGGCTTATCACAGACCCTGGCAGTGAGCGGAGCTCAGTGCAATGAAAAGTGAAAAGTGAAAAATGAAAGGCTAAAAGCTACTTTGCTTAAAATTTTTCACTTTTCATTTATAAAAGCGGTACCAAATTTCAAGCATGTACAAATATGAATAACATACAAACAAACACCAAAAAACCAAAACTCTCTCTCGGTCCGCTTTTATATTACTGGCCGCGTGATGATGTGTTCAAATTTTATGAGTCTATCGCCGACACTAACGTCGACATTGTTTATCTGGGTGAGACGGTGTGTTCGAAACGTCGTTTGTTACGCCCTGATGCATGGTTGCAAATTGCCGGGCTGTTAAAAGAGGCGGGCAAGGAAGTGGTGCTGTCGACGCTGACTTTGCTTGAGGCGCATTCGGAGTTGAGCGCGCTGCGAAAAATATGCAGCAATGAAGATTACATGGTGGAAGCCAATGACATGTCTGCGGTGCAGTTGATGGCCGGCAAGAAAGCCTTTTCGACTGGCCCGGCGGTGAATATTTATAACTCACGTACGCTGGAAGTGCTGGCCAGATCTGGCATGAAGCGTTGGGTGTTGCCGGTTGAGCTTTCCAGGGAAACCTTGACTGAAATGCATCAGAAGCGACCACTGGGGGTTGAAACCGAAGTGTTTGTTTTTGGTCGTTTACCGCTGGCATTTTCAGCGCGGTGTTTTACTGCGCGGGCGCATAATCTGCCGAAAGATGATTGCCAGTTCCGTTGCCTGGATTATTCTGATGGCCTGATGTTGCGCACACGGGAAGATGAATCCTTCCTGGTGCTCAACGGCATTCAGACACAGTCAGCAAAAACACAAAATTTAATTCGAGACATGGATGATTTTATCGAGCTTGAAATTGACATCTTGCGCATCTCTCCGCAGTCGAGAAATACGGAACAGATCATCCAGATTTTTGATGATCGTTTGCATGGCAAGATTGATAACGACGAAGCCGAACAGGCGATGCAGAAATTTATCATGTCAGGTGAGTGTGATGGTTACTGGCGTGGTGAGGCAGGTATGGATGCCTCGGCGGTCAGCAATCCGTAACAAGTGGCTTTGTGAAAAATGAGTAAAGGTGTTTTAAAAATGACTTCGACAACAACAAACTATTCCAGTGATAAATACAAGTTGGGTAGTCCTTTCGATCTTGATAATGACACGGCATACCATGCCTGGCTGGAAAACAAGATGGATGATTATCCACAGAATCTTGAGGACATCATTGTTGAAGTGAATGACCCAAGAAATCTGAGTGATGCAGAATATAAAGTTATTCGTGATCTGGTCAGAAAAACCAATATGGCTGTTTACGCAGGCAAGACCGGTGATGACCCGGACAAGTCAATTCCTGCCGGACTGGCGCAACAGTTTGGTCTGACCAAGCCGGATGATAATCGCGGTGCGGATGATGGCATCACTGCGCTGCGCGTGGCAGACGGTGACTGGCGTGGCGACTATATTCCTTATACCAACCGTTCTATTCACTGGCACACCGATGGTTATTACAACACGATTGATCGGCAGATTAATTCACTGTTTTTACACTGTGTGAACCCGGCAATCAGTGGCGGTGAGAATGCCTTGCTTGATCACGAAATAATCTATATTCGACTGCGCCAGGAGAACCCGGATTATATCCGCGCCTTGATGGACCCGCATGTGATGATGATTCCGGCCAACGTCAGTAAAGATGGCGAAGTCATTCGACCGGATCGTTACGGCCCGGTATTCTCGATCACTGCTGATGGCAGCCTGCACATGCGTTATACCGCCAGAACGCGCAGTATTAAATGGAAGCAGAACAAGGCGGCACGCGAAGCTGTGGCCTTGCTGCATGATTATCTGCACACCGATTCACCCTATATTTACCGGGGAACACTGCAGTCAGGGCAGGGGCTGATCAGCAATAATGTGCTGCATGATCGTTCCGGTTTTGAAGATGATGAAGCAAACAAGCGCCTGCTGTATCGCATGCGTTATTATCAGCGGATTGAAAACACATAAAGAGCTGTTTAAAGTTTTATGTTGTAGGCTTCAAGATGTAACATAAACAGTAGGCCGGAAAAACGGAGGCTGATTGTTATGTTTGAATTAATGTTGATGCGTCACGCCAAATCAGACTGGCACAGCCACACGGCGGATATCGAGCGGTCGCTGAATGCGCGTGGCGAGCAGGATGCGGTGCGCATGGGCGCTTATCTGAATGATGCCGGCCTGGTGCCGGACTGCATGGTTGTTTCTTCCGCACGACGCACGCAGCAGACTGCCGAGTTGCTACTGCAAAATTTACCGCGACCTGAAAATAACGTCATCATTGATCGCCAGCTTTATCTGGCTGATGTCGGAACCATCTGCGAGATCATCGAACTTTATGCGAGTGAAGCCCAGCGGCTGCTGATTCTGGCGCATAACCCGGGCATGGATTATCTGGTGAGCCACCTCGCCAGTTCACCACCACCGCTCTCCGATAGCGGCAAGTTAATGACCACCTGCGCGGTGGCCTGTTTTCGGCTGGCTTCGCCTGCAGCATTAAATAAACCGGGGCAGGCAGAGCTGCTAAGCCTGTTACGGCCTAAAGAAATTTGATTAAAGCGCAAAGCCGTTTCTAAAGGATGCTCGGGATTCAGGACTTGTACTTGTAAGCGTCTATCGACATACACAGGGTGACACGGTCATCCACTATGGGCACAAGTGTGTGCATATTAAATTCGGTGCGCTGGATGGTTGTTGAGGCTTTGATGGTCAGGGATTCTTCGCCCGGCGCGCTTTCTGTTTTTTTCAGTTCAACATAAAAGGCGACAGCTTTTGTAATGCCGTGCATGGTGAGATTGCCTTTTAGTACACCTTGCGTGTCTTTTATCCATTCGATCCCCGTGCTTATAAAAACAATGTCGGGGTATTGTTCGCTGTCCAGAAAACTGTCACCTTTCAGCATGTTTTTGATAAAGCCCGAATTTGTCTCCAGACTGTCGACATCAATATGAATCAGAGAGGTGCCGTGCTGCATAAAGTCATTCAGCGCCAGGCCGCCTTTGAAGCGGTGAAACTCTGCTTCGATTTTTCCTACCGGGCTGTTGATGCAAAATCCCATTTTTGAAGAGCCGGGTTTAATGCGGTATAAATTACCGTCCGTCGCAGCCTGCAGCATCAGTTTCATCATGTCCTGATTAACCGTTGTGTCTTTAAATTGCGCGCACAGTTCTTCGTTGTCTGCGTTGACCGGGGCGACTACGCAGAGCATCAGGTACAGCAGAGCCTGTTTTAGGTGATGGGTAATAATGGCGTTATTGTTGGCTGATTCAGTATATTAGAAAATTCTAATATATATCAGGCCAGGTCAATGAGCCGGTCAGTCGTGTGCAGAGTTTCCAAACAGCCACGTTTCTACGGTAGACTATCTGTCGAGTTATTTAAGATGAATACAAGAGAAAGCAGACCTTACGATGAACGATAAAAGCAGCACCGAATCGAAAGCCGGGTTAGATCAGAACCCTGAGACTGAAGGTGATAAAAAGGCACCGAGTGATTTTGTTACCGGCCTGGTCACGTTTATTATTTTTCTGTTTTTTATGACAGCGTGGATGTATTTTTCAACCGAATAATGTCTTATTTGCCGAACAGGCGTTCATATACCGGCAGGCTTTTTTGCAATACTGATTTCAGATAGGACGGAATCTTGTGTGAATCCATGTCCATGCCGTCGAGAAAGTTTTTCACATACAGACCCAGTTCGGTGTCTCCCTGCATGCGCAGGCGGCGGCTGAAAAATAAGGTGTCGGTGTCTTCCTGACGGCTGGCCAGTAACAGGTAGTTGTAGATTGTGCCCTGCAAGGTCAGGTCGGCGGCGATGTTTTTATCAGCAGCGACCAGCTTGTCGCCGCGCAGGGTAAAGCGATAGTCAACGCCGCCGTCTTCAATCGAGATGTGAACGACTTTATCCTGTAAAAAATCCAGCTCGCCTTCTTTCAGTTCGGTGGCAAATATCCTGTTGAGCGTGGTCACCAGCACTTTGTTGTGCACAAAAGAGGGCAACACTTTCAGCGGTAGTGAGAGTGTGGTCGGGAACAGCGGAGAAGTGCCGGTTTTTTTGTTTGGTGTCTGCATATGTTGGTTAGGTAATTGTGAATTGTGAGTTTTTAGTTGTTAATTAAAAATTTATAACTAAAAATTATTACTCCGGCTAAGCCAGTATTCGTGTATCCGTGTATCATCGGTCAGTTCCGGGTGGAAAGATAATGCAACATGCTTTCCACAGCCTATCATCACGGTTTCTTCCTTGTGTGTTGCCAGCACTTTAATTTCTGCCGACGGATTTTTTATGCCCGGTGCGCGGATGAAGGGCGCGTTAAAGGGCTTGCTGTCAAACGTCAGTTTTATATCGTCTGTAAAGCTGTGTACCTGTCGGCCGTAAAAATTTCGCTGCGCCTTGAAGGGTAACAGCGCCAGCGGTGTCACGCGTTTATCGTCGACTTCACTAGCCATCATGATCATGCCGGCGCACACGCCCATTACCGGGTGGTTCTGCGCAAAAAATTTTATCGGCTGGTACAGGCCATTTTCCTGCAATAACAGGCTGATGGTGGTCGATTCGCCGCCGGGCAGAATCAGCGCGGCGCAGTTTTCCAGTTCGCCTGCTTTGCGTATCAGCCGGCAAGCCACACCCAGTTTTTCCAGACTTTCTACATGTTTCTGGTAAGCGCCCTGCAGTGCCAGCACGCCAACGGTTTTGCTCACTGGCGTTTACCAGCCGCGTCCCGCCAGACGCTCTTCTTCGGGAATCTCTGACATTTCCAGGCCTTTCATGCCAGGTTGCAGGCCACGGCTGACTTCCAGCAGTACTGCCGGGTCATCAAAATGGGTGGTGGCTTTGACGATGGCAACCGCGCGTGCGGCCGGGTCGTCGGATTTGAAAATGCCGGAACCGACGAATACCGCCTGTGCGCCCAGCTGGCGAACCAGCGCGGCATCGGCAGGGGTGGCAATGCCACCGGCAGAAAAGTTTGGTACCGGTAACTCACCATGTTCAGCGACGTAACACACCAGGTCGTAGGGTGCGCCCATGTCTTTGGCGACGGCCATCAGTTGTTCCTGACCGAGTGTGGTCAGGCGTGCCATCTCGCTTTGCAGTGCGCGCATGTGGCGCACGGCTTCGATGATGTTGCCGCTGCCGGCTTCGCCCTTGGTGCGAATCATGGCGGCACCCTCACCGATGCGGCGCAGTGCTTCGCCGAGGTTGGTTGCGCCGCAGACGAAGGGCACTTTGTAATCGTGTTTGTAAATGTGGTTGACATCGTCGGCCGGGGTCAGCACTTCGGACTCGTCGATGAAATCAACTTCCAGTGCCTGGATGATCTGTGCTTCGGCAAAGTGACCGATGCGACATTTCGCCATCACCGGAATGGAAACCGTGTCCTTGATCTGCTGGATCATGTCGGGATCGGACATGCGTGCCACGCCGCCGTCACGACGAATATCGGAAGGGATACGTTCCAGCGCCATTACGGCGCAGGCACCGGCATCTTCGGCAATTTTTGCCTGCTCGGCGTTGGTGACATCCATGATGGCACCGCCTTTCAGCATTTCGGCAAGGCCGACTTTGACCTTGAAATCATCGTTGTTAGAATTTGTTTTTTTACTGCTGTTATCTGTCATCGTGGCTCGTGTTAAGTGGGATGGTTGAAATGCTTGGTTAGGCTGGTTTCGACCCGAAAAGCGGGGCGTAAAAGCAGATGCACATGTTCGTCAGCCAGCCGTTATATGTCCATGATGTAAGTCAAAGAGTGATGAAATAATTGTTAGAATAACGATAACCTGCCTTAAGTTATGGTTTACCTGAGCATTTTGCTGTGTATTATCAGCGCATTCAAAAACTCGAGTTAATTGCTATGTTAAATATCGAAGGTGAAATTGTCGATTCCAAACCTGTTGATTTTGGCCCTCCTGTCTGGCGGCTGGGCTTCCGGCCGTTCTTTCTGGCGGCGGGTATTTTTTCCATTGTAGCGATGGTGATCTGGATGGCAAGTTTTGTGTTTGCTGCGCCTTTCAGTTTTTCGGGTATTCCACCGGCTTTATGGCACGGGCATGAAATGATGTTCGGTTATGTGATGGCGGTGGTGGCCGGTTTTTTGCTGACCGCGATCAAGAACTGGACGGGCGAGGAAGTGCTGCGTGGCAAACCGCTGGCGGTGCTGTTTTTGCTGTGGCTTGTTGCGCGTATTTTGCCGCTGTCAGGCCTGATGGTTCCGCTGGAAATTATTGCACTGGTCGACGTGGCGTTTTTGTTCCTGCTGGGTGTTGCCTGTTTGCGTCCGGTGCTGAAGGTGAAACAATATAAGCAGGTCGGTATCATCTCAAAAATCTTTCTGCTGATGTTTTGCAATATTGCTTTTTATCTGGGGCTGATGGGTGTGCTGGCTGAAGGTGTGCAGTGGGGGCTGTTCTCAGCGCTGTACATGATCATCGCGCTGATTTTTGTCATGATGCGTCGCGTTATGCCGATGTTTATCCAGAACGGGGTGGACGGCAATGTGGTGCTGACCAACCGTGCCTGGGTGGATCATTCCAGTTTGATCCTGCTGGTGTTTTTGTGGATCAGCGATGTGTTCACCGCGTATGACACGCTAACCGGTGCGCTTGCTGTGCTGCTGACTCTGTTACATACGCTGCGTCTGGCAGGCTGGTATACCAGTAAAATCTGGAGCAAGCCGCTGGTGTGGATTCTGGTGGCGGCTTATGCCTCGCTTATTCTGGGCTTTGCGCTGAAAGCATTATCGGTGTTTTTTGGTATCTCGCCGTTTCTGTCGGTGCATGCGTTTACCGCTGGCGGCATCGGCCTGTTAACCATCGGTATGATGTCGCGGGTTTCGCTGGGTCACACCGGGCGCAGTGTGTTTGAACCGCCGACTATTATTTTCTGGAGCTTTGCCCTGCTGTCGCTGGGTGTTATTTTCCGCGTTGTCTTTCCTTTGTTTAATATGGACCTGTATGTTTACTGGGTTGGTATTTCGCAGGTATTGTGGGTGCTGTCGTTTGCCATCTTTGTGATGGTTTATGCGCCGATGTTACTCAGTGCGCGTGTTGATGGCCGCGACGGTTGATTGTTTTTCTGAATGCGGTTCTGAATACAGGGCTGGCGGTGATGAGCCGCGCCGTATTTTCTGCCTATGCTCTGGCTTCCTGAAAGCCGGGCATCACGCTGGCGGTTCTTGCCTGCATGGTCTGGAAGTCGATGGTTACCCGCTTGTTTGACACGGTTCTGAGTAGTTTTGAGTTGAACGCGGCGTAGGCCGGGTGTTGCTGATAACTGTCGACCAGTTTCGGGTGGCAGAATCGTACCAGCCAGGTGTAGTGATATTTGGCGTTGTCCTGCATGGCTTCACCGCTAAACACTTCACGCACACCGGGGATGGCTGACAGCACACGCTGGCCTTCGGCCATCAGCATGTCTGCGCCGACTTTATCCACGCCTTCAACATTAAACATGATCATGTGTTCGACCGGTGTCCACGAGCCGCACTGTGCCAGCACTTCGGCCGCACGACCAGCTGAACCCCACATGCGCATGCAGCGCTCGACTTCACCGGCAACGACCTGGTTGATGTCTTTCAGCAGGCCGGTGTAGGCGCAGGCGTTGTTTGTTCTGGTGTTTTCCTTGATTTTTTTGACCGCTACTTTTGACAGTGCGGTGAAGTAGTTTATCTTGGCCACGCCGTTGGCAATCAGGCGACGGTACTGGTCGTCAGAAAGGCCGGTGCCGCCGTGAATGACCAGCGGGATCGCCAGTTTTTCATTGATTTGTTTCAGGCGCTGGTAGTCCAGCCTGGGTTTGCCTTTGATATCGCCGTGCATGGTGCCGATGGCGATGGCAAGAAAATCCACGTTGGTGCGCTCTACGTAGGCTTTGGCTTCGGCCAGTGAGGTGTAGCAGATGTCACCGGGATGGCGTTCAGCATCTTCACCGTTGGCACCGGGAACGCAGCCCAGCTCACCTTCTACTGAAACACCACAGGCGTGGGCTGTTTCGACCATGGCTTTGGTGATGTGGGTGTTTTCGGTGAAGTCCAGGTGTGCGGCATCCACTTTTACGCCGTTGCAGCCGCGATTGATGGCTTTGACGGCGCTGTCGATGCTGGCGCTGTGGTCGAGATGGATTGCCACCGGCACCAGCGCACGGGTCGCGGCGGCTTCCACCGCAGGCATGACCAGTTCGATGTCGATTGATTTGAAGTGGGATTCAACCAGGTTGAGAATGACAGGCGCACGCGCCTGTTCAGCCGCCATCATGATGCCTTCCAGAAAATCCAGACTGACGAGGTCAAAGGCACCAACAGCGTAACCGTGACGGTAGGCGTGGTGCAGCATATCTTTCATATCAACAAGTGGCATGGTGTTACCCGGTAAATTTTTCCTGTAAAAAAGTTTAAGGTTTTGCTCAGTGCTGTGCGTTTTTCAAATGTGCTTCCAGTGCTTCGCTCATTTGCTCCAGCACTTTTTTTCGCAGCTGGCTGGCCATGTAGTGGTAATAATTCAAGGTGCAGGCCACTGGTGTGTGCAGGTCGCTGCGGCCTTTGTCCTGAAAATCCACCCAGGCCAGCATGGGTAAATCATATTGATTTTGATCCACTACCACCCAGTGATCCTGTTCTATGATCAGTGCCATCTGGGTGGATGGTGGCAGTTCAAAACGCAGCGGCAGCCGCAGGTGTAATTTTGCCCGCCGCCACAGGTTATACAGGGCGGCTTCTACCTCATCATCACGGCTCGCATACACTGGCATCGTGAAAACGCGAGACATGTGTATTAGCCCGTCAGGCTGGCAAACAACAGTGGCAATTGCTCGGGCAGGCGATCTACGTGTTCGATTACGGTGTAGTTGTTTTCGCCAAAGATGCGTTTTACATAATTGTCTGCGTGTGGATCCAGCGTCAGGCAGTAGGTAAGTACGCCGGTGGAATATAATTCCTCGACGGCCTTTTTGGTGTCGTGACGCAGATGTTGCGGATCCTGCTCATCGATGTCTGCCGGTTCGCCATCGGTGACCAGCAGGATGAGCTTGCGCCGCTCCTGTTGTTTCAGCAGGTGCTGTCCGGCGTGACGCAGTGCTGCGCCCATGCGTGTTGACAGGCCGCCCTGCATGCCAGCGAGACGTGCCTTGGCATCGTCATCGAAGTGTTGGTTGAAATCCTTGAAGCGGTAGTACTGCACGTCGTGGCGACCATCAGAGGCAAAGCCATGCAGTGCAAACGGGTCACCAATACCTTCGATGGCGGTGGAGACCAGGGTGGCCGCTTCGCGGGTGAGTTCCAGCACGGTCTTTTCAGAGTTACCAATTTTTTCATTGGTGGACTCGGACAGATCGAGCAATACCACAACAGCAAGGTCACGGGTTTTCAGTACGTTGCGCATGGTGATGCGTGTGCTTGGCTGCTCACCCATACGGATGGCAATCATGGCATCAACGGCTGCATTGACATCGATTTCGTCACCGTCTTCCATGCCGCGCTGGCGCTGTACGCCGGCCGGTGCCAGCAGATCGATGATCTGCCGAATGCGGTGCGCGATGGGCTTGTGCTCGGCGAGAATTGCATCGATCTCTTCCGGGTCGCCCTTGGGCTGGCGGCGCTCATACACGGTGACCCAGTCGGGGCGGTGCAGCTGAATCTGGTAGTCCCATTCCTGGTAGTGGAAGGGCTCGGAGATCGGCTCTTTACCCCAGGCTTCATTGAAGGTGGCTGAACTGTCGGTCAGGTCATCTTCGTAGAAGCGCATCAGGTCGGAGCAGGTCCAGATTTCCTGGGCATCATCACCGGCCAGTTCGCAGTCGACTTCGTGTGCCATCATCAGCGGGCTGACCTGGTAACGTACCTGGGTCTGGCTGGCGGCCAGGTATTCAAAACTCTTGTTCCAGTCGATGTCTTCAAAGTGCCAGATGATGCGGTTGTCATCGCGGTAAGGAATGCGGTAACGCTCCAGCATGCGCAGGCTTGGCATGGCTTTGCGGCCAGCAAAAATATTGTATAACTCGACACCCATCATCCAGGAGAAGTTGTTATCGTCCTGCTTTTCTTCGATTTCGTTATGGAATTTTTCGACGAAGGCGTTGAGCTGTTCGTCGTCGCCTTTCACGTTGCTGTCGAGCAGCTGCAGGGCGAGTCTTTCCAGTATTTCGACGGTTTCATGTTCAACCGGCTCGTCGAATTTGATTTGCATCAGTGATGTCCACAGTCTTTTCAGGCCGGGGAACTTGTTGATAGCCTTGTATTCAACGCGTGCGTCTTCCAGCAGGCCGATGAAAAACATCTGTGCCGGACTAAGTTGCTCGGCAGACATGGAGGCGCTGGTGTAGATCAGGTGCGAAGCCATGTGTGCGGCGGTGGCGCGGTAAATTTCCAGGCCGGCGATGGGGTTTTCTTTCGGGCCGATGTCATCCAGCGCATCGGGCATGTAGATGATGCGGTCTTCCACGTAGGGGCGGAAATCGGTGTAGTCCGCGCCGGTGGGGCGCAGGAAGAAATCACGGCCCCATAAGGCGCGCAGATAGAAATTAAGCTTGCGCTGGACTTTGACAAACAGCACGCCGCGACGCTCTTTTTCCAGCATGGCGCGGCTGTCCTGTGATTCCAGGTTGAAATAGGCGGTCAGGTTATCGAAGTCACGACGATAAGCCTGGGCACCGAAATTTGCCCAGCGGCGCAGGCCGCTCAGGGTTAGTTTTGAGAGCAGTTCATCGATATGCGTCAGCATGGGGCGCAGACCGCGGGCAGCGGTGGAGGCCAGCTGATGAATCAGTGTCAGGTAACCGCGCACCAGCTGGGCATCACCAAGATGGCGTGATGCGGTCGGCAGGCTGGTGAACAGCAGGGTGATGACTTCGCCAGAGGTCATGGAAGAGACTTTCATGGCAGCGGTGATGACATCGGGAATGATGTCTTCGCCACATTCTTTGGCAACCAGCGGCATTTCCTGGATGTAGGTTACGACCAGGTCGTGACCGCGGCCCAGGTTGCATAGTGCCCTGGCTCCATCGAGGTAGTCCTGTAACCCGGCAGGCGACATGATACGCGCTGCATCATGGAATGTGCTGTCCAGCACATCCTTCACTTCCGGTGCGGCTTCTTGCAAAAATTCTGCGTAATCTTCAAGTTTGATAGACGACATAACGGTACACCATATGTAGTTTCAACTCATGTTTTATCCGGATTTTGCCGTCGAGTTGACGGATTTATCCTGAATAAGAACAAGTTTCCGGGTTTCGTTTTTAACCCAGGAAGGTCTGCACGGCCGCATTCAGCGTGTCGCGCATATCCGGATCGTCAGTCAATGGCGTGACCATGGTCATGCTGCAGGCAGCTTCGGCATTGACACCTTTGCTGATCAGCTGACCGGCGTAAACCAGCAAACGTGTTGAGATACCTTCGTCCAGGCCGTGGCCTTTCAGGTTACGAGCGCGGTGTGCGATCTGTACCAGTTTTTCCGCAGTGTCTTTGTCTACGCCAGACTCTTTGGTCACAATAGATGTTTCCAGTTCGGCTTCCGGGTAGTCAAAGTCGAGGCCGCCAAAACGTTGTTTGGTGGACTGCTTGAGATCTTTCATCAAACTCTGGTAACCAGGGTTGTATGAGATCACCAGCTGGAAGTCAGGGTGTGCCTGAATCAGCTCGCCTTTTTTATCCAGTGGCAGCGCACGACGGTGGTCGGTCAGCGGGTGAATAACAACGGTGGTGTCCTGGCGTGCTTCTACGACTTCGTCGAGGTAGCAGATTGCGCCGATGCGGGCGGCTGTTGTTAATGGACCGTCCTGCCATTTGGTGCCGTCTGCGTCGAGCAGGAAGCGGCCAACCAGGTCAGAGGCTGTCATGTCTTCATTACAGGCAACGGTGATTAATGGTTTACCCAGTTTCCACGCCATGTATTCGACAAAACGTGACTTACCGCAGCCGGTTGGGCCTTTCAGCATCATTGGCATGCGTACGTTGTAAGCAGCCTCGTATAAATCAATCTCGTTGTGAACGGCTTCGTAATAAGGCTCGTCTTTAATGATGTACTGTTTTGGATCTACTGTTGTATCAGACATAATTATACCCACTCATCTTATTAATAGTTGTTTTACTACTCTTCGTCGTCGGTTTCCTGCTCACCGGACCAGCCGGCAGCTTTGGCTTTTTCAATGGCTTTGCCATGAATTTCACGATGACGTGCTGCTAAATCTTCGGGCAGGTGACTGACCAGGCAGCCATATTTGTCCCACTCGGCATTAACCTTTTGTAATAAAGAGTCAATCCCGGCTAGGTTCCAGCCTTTACAGGTTTCTGTTTCGGCGAGAATTCCAAATACCCAGGCATCGCGAATGATTTTGCCAATAGTGGTCATGCCACCATTTACTTCATTCTCAAGACCTACATATACTTTTGGTTTATCCATTATTTTTTACCTGATAGATCCGGTCACATGATTGTGACCGGATCAGTACGTTAAGGCTGTTTAATTAAACAGTCTTGCCGCGGTAGATAACCATAGATGCACCAGCAGACTGGGCAAAGTTATCAAAACCTAACAGACGAACGTGGTTGTCAGGGTGTGCTGCGTGACACGCTTCTACTTCTTTCAAAATAGCGTCCACGTCAGTTTCACCAAACATAGGCAGTTTCCACATGTACCAGTAGTGACCATTGGCATTTTCTGGTTCAGTGTGTTCGATACCCGGGTTCCAGCCTTTGCTGACGATGTACTCGATCTGCTGACGAGTCTGCTCAGGTGTCATCGGTGGTAAATATGAAAAAGTTTCAAATTTACGGCTTGAGGCATCGCTCAAACTTGATTCATAATCTTGCATTTTATTGCTCCAAATAAATATTTGTATATGTGTTATTAGTCAGCAGAGTGCGACAGTACTGTGTATGCGCACCCTGCCAATGACTAAATGACCTGTGAGATCTTACTTGTGAGAAACGTCAAGTTTGTCAACAGTGTCGAACTCAAACTTGATTTCTTTCCAGGTTTCCATCGCTGCGTTCAGCTCTGGGCTGTGTTTCGCAGCCGCTGTCAGGATGTCTTTACCTTCTTTCTCAAGTTCACGACCCATGTTGCGAGCTTCTACACAAGCTTCAACTGCTACACGGTTGGCTGCTGCACCTGCGGCGTTGCCCCAGGGGTGACCTAATGTACCGCCACCAAACTGCAGTACTGAGTCGTCACCAAAGATGTTAACCAGTGCTGGCATGTGCCATACGTGGATACCACCAGAAGCAACAGGGAACAGGCCAGGCATAGCGCCCCAGTCCTGGTCGAAGAAGATGCCGCGTGAGCGATCTTCTTTAACGTATGAATCACGCATGATGTCGATCCAGCCCAGAGTTGCTTCGCGGTCGCCTTCCAGCTTACCTACAACAGTACCGGAGTGCAGGTGATCACCACCAGACAGACGCAGAATCTTGGTTAGTACACGGAAGTGGATACCGTGGTGCGGGTTGCGATCCATTACCGCGTGCATAGCGCGGTGAATGTGTAACAACATGCCGTTTTCCTGACACCATTGAGCCAGCTGTGTGTTAGCAGACCAGCCACCAGTCAGGTAGTCATGCATGATGATAGGAGCGCCGATTTCTTTGGCGTATTCAGCACGACGCATCATTTCATCAGCAGTCGGTGCAGTAACGTTCAGGTAGTGACCTTTACGCTCACCAGTTTCAGCTTCAGCTTTCAGAATCGCTTCCATTACGAAGTCGAAACGAGCGCGCCAGCGCATGAATGGCTGTGAGTTTACGTTCTCGTCATCTTTAGTGAAGTCAAGACCGCCGCGCAGACCTTCGTAACATGCACGACCGTAGTTCTTCGCAGACAGACCCAGTTTAGGCTTAATAGTACAACCCAGCATTGGACGACCGTATTTGTTCAGGATGTCACGCTCTAAAGTGATACCCTGTGGTGGACCATTACATGTCATAACGTAGGCGATCGGGAAACGGATGTCTTCTAAACGCAGTGCACGCAGAGCTTTAAAGCCGAATACGTTACCAACAAGTGAAGTCATAACGTTTACAACTGAACCTTCTTCAAACAGGTCAATTGGGTAGGCGATAAATGCGTAGAAGCATGTGTCGTCGCCTGGTACGTCTTCCATTGCATAAGCAACGCCCTTGTAGTAATCAAGATCAGTCAGCAGGTCGGTCCATACTGTGGTCCAGGTACCAGTTGATGATTCTGCAGCTACCGCAGCAGCAACTTCTTCACGAGGTACACCATCCTGAGGGGTGATTTTGAAACAGGCCAGAATATCCGTATCTTTCGGGGTATAATCTGGGCGCCAATAAGTTTCGCGGTATTCTTTTACACCCGCGTCATAGGTTTTAGCCATTGTGTTCTCCAGTGATTCAATAAATGAGTTATGGCGCGGTGGTAACCGCGTGGTGGACATTATGCTAAAACCCCGGTATAAATAAAAATCAATAGTTTCTATTTAAAGTATAGAGCTTTATCTATGATTTATGCAACAGCTGAAAACCTTATTCGCCACGTAACTTTACGCCAGATGCAAATCTTTGAAGCGGTGGTGCGCCTCGGCGGCTATACCCGCGCTGCAGAAGAGTTACACCTTACCCAGCCTACCATTTCCATGCAGATTAAAAAACTGAATGAGGCTATTGGTCATCCCTTGCTGGAGCAGGTTGGCCGCCGCGTGCATCCGACTGTTGCCGGTGCAGAAGTTTATGCTGCTGCGCAGGATATACTTGAGCGCATGGTGGCGCTGGGCGAGGTTACTACCGAGCTGGGTACGGTCGTAAAAGGCCCGCTGCGCATCGCGGTGATTACCACGGCCAAGTATTTTATGCCGCACCTGCTGGGTGCTTTTATCGCACAATACCCGGAAGTGCAGCCGATACTGAAAGTCACCAATCGTTCGCGCGTGCTGGAACGCCTGAAGTCCAATGAGGATGATCTGCTGATCATGGGGCAGGTGCCGGAAGAGCTGGATGTGGTGGCGCAGCACTTTGTTGATAATGAGCTGGTGGTGGTGGCCAACGTGAATCACCCGTTGACAAAATGTTCGGATATTACACTGCAGCAGTTGCATGAAGAACGGTTTCTGGTACGTGAGGCAGGTTCCGGCACGCGGCAGGCGATTCACCGTTTGTTCCTTGAGCAGGGGTTGACCATTAATCCTTATATGGAGCTGGGCAGCAGTGAGGCGATCAAGCAGGCGGTAATGGCCGGGCTGGGTATTTCGGTTTTGTCGCGGCATAATCTGCGTCTGGAGCTGGAGCACAAGCAAATTGCGGTGCTGGATGTGAAGGGTTTTCCCTTGTTTTACCGCTGGTATGCGGTGCATCTGGAGGGCAAGAAGCTGTCGCTGGTGTCGCGTACTTTTCTGGACTTTTTATTGCAGCAGGGCAAGGATATGTTGCAGCAGCCGCTGGTCGAGCGAAAGCCTGAAAAAGTTAAAGCCGGGAAGTGCCAGTAATATTACGCGGCTGGCTGCGGCAAACAAAAAAGCCCGGATGTTTTTACATCCGGGCTTTTTGCATTAAACGACACCCTGCTTGAGGTGTCGCCGGCAAAGCAGTTTATTTACCGATTTTTTCCTTGATTGCGTCGATCACAGCATCAGAAGATGTTGCTTTAACAGAAAGCAGCAGGCCTTCTTCCTTGTAGAAACCAACCAGCGGCGCAGTCTGCTCGTTGTAAACATTCAGGCGGTTGCTGATGGCTTCTTCTGTTTCGTCGTCACGCTGTACAACAGGCTCGCCACATTTGTCGCAAACGCCTTCAACTTTAGGTGGGTTGGATTTAACGTTGTAGATCTCACCGCAGCCAGTACAGGTGCGACGTGTGGTCAGGCGATCCAGAATAACTTCACGAGGCACGTCGATTTCAACCGCGCAGTCCAGTTTCTCACCCATTTTGTCGAGCAGGACTTTCAGTGCTTCAGCCTGTGGAATAGTGCGAGGGAAACCGTCTAGCAGGTAACCGGCCTTGCAGTCGTCTTCTTTCAGACGTTCTTCCATGATGCCCATGATCAGGTCATCGGAAACCAGGTCGCCCGCTTTCATTGCCGCTTCGGCCTGCTTGCCCAGCTCGGTGCCGGCAGCAACCGCGCCACGCAGGATATCGCCAGTAGAGATCTGAACAGAACCGTCCAGTTTAGTCAGTAATTTTGCAACAGTACCTTTACCAGCGCCCGGTGCGCCTAAAAGAATTAATTTCATGGGGTTTCCTCAGAAATGGTTAAAATGATTATCAAAAATTCAGCGGCGTATTTTCCTGTTTTCAGCGGATGAAATCAAATAAAATGCCACTTATATCCACGAATAGTGCTGAATTTGCGCCATATCAGTAAATTCGTCACATTTAACTGCGATAATAAGTTCGAGCAAGATTGATTAAACCGACAGGATCAGCGATGGAATACCAGGCATTTTTAGAAAAACTCGAACAGGGCGATGAAGAATTCAGGCAGCTGATATACAAACGCTATATTCGTTATCTTGATGATATATATCTTCGACCTTATCAGGCGGAGCTGATCAAGTTACAGGAACATCTGGAGCGTCAGCAGCAGAAGATGATCATTCTGATCGAAGGTCGGGATGCGGCGGGCAAGGGCGGCAGCATTCGTCGTATCACGCGTTATATGAACGAAAAACATTACCGCGTGGTGGCGCTGGGTAAACCGTCCAACGTGCAGCAGAGCCAGTGGTATTTCCAGCGTTATGTCGAGCAGTTTCCGCGCGGCGGCGAGATCGTGCTGTTTGACCGCAGCTGGTATAACCGTGCCATGGTCGAGCCGATTTTTGATTTCTGTACGCAGAAGCAGTACAGCACCTTTATGAAAACCGTGTCGCAGTTCGAAGATGATCTGGTTGAACACGGCATTATTTTTCACAAGATTTATTTTTCAGTTTCAAAAGATGTGCAGGCAAAACGTTTTGCCGAAAGAGAATCCAATCAGCTGAAAAAATGGAAGCTGTCAGAAATTGATGTGCAGATGCAGGAAAAATGGGATGAATTTACCGAGATGAAATACCAGATGCTGAAGCAGACGCATACGCATACCAGCCCGTGGGCGATCATTCGCAGCAACGAAAAACACCGCGCCCATGTCAACGCAGTAAAAAGTATTTTGAACAAGGTGGACTATGATGGCCGCAACATGAGCCTGGATTACACGGTTGATTCGGATATTTATTATTCCGGTGCGCGCGAGATCGAGCTGATGGAAAATCACCTGCGTGAGAAGGGCAAGTTTATTGTTTAGTTGTTTATTTCCCTGCTGTTTGCAGAGAGCTTGTACTGTGTAAAGTTATAGAAAAGTTTTTTTATCCACAGATGAACGCAGATAAACACAGATGTTTTTAGCTTTCGCCTACGGCGAAGCTAATAAGAAATGCTTTTATCCGTGTTTATCTGCGTTCATCTGTGGATAATATGCTTTTTCTTTGCGAACTCTGCGAGAAAAATAAGTTATAGGGGGCATTGCCCAGCGTTTCTCTGAGCAGATAAGCACTATTCTGTCGGGCAGTGCCCGACCTACTTCTTTGGTTTTTAACTGATAACTGCCGACTGCAAACTGCCAGCTTCTCTTCCTGGCAGCTAGCTGATATTAGATGCTACAAAAACGCCTCATTAACGCTGTTATAATGGCTGTCTATGCAAAAGGCATCCCAACACCAGATTGTATTAACCGCACTAAATTCACGCTACATGCACACCGCATTTGGTCTGCGCTATCTGTACGCCAATCTGGGTGAGCTGCAAGCGTCGGCCAGCATCGAAGAATTTACGATTCAGAACCGTGCCATCGATATTGCCGAGAAGCTGCTCAGGCAGCAGCCGAAGATTATCGGTTTTGGCGTTTATATCTGGAATGTTGCCGAAGTGACCAAAACGGTCGAACTGTTAAAGCAGATTGCACCGGAAATTATTATTGTGCTCGGTGGTCCGGAAGTGAGTTTTCTGCCGGACAAACCGGCGGTGGTTGAGCTTGCTGATTACGTGGTGATGGGTGCGGCGGAAAAAAGTTTTCGTGAACTGTGTACGCTGATCCTGTCCGGCAACAAACCCCTGCTCAAAGAGATACAGAGTGACGAGCTGCCGCTGGACCAGTTAAAGCTGCCATACCAGTATTACAGTGACGATGATATAAAAAATCGTTTGATTTATGTTGAAGCCTCACGTGGCTGTCCGTTCAAATGTGAGTTCTGCTTGTCTTCGCTGGACAAAATATCGAAGCCTTTTGAATTAAGCGTGTTCCTCGATGAGATGGATAAACTATATCAACGCGGCGCGCGTAATTTTAAATTCATCGACCGCACCTTTAATCTAAAGGTCAGCAGCAGTATCGCCATCCTGGAATTTTTTCTGGAAAGAATGACGGATGATCTGTATCTGCATTTTGAAGTGGTGCCGGACAACCTGCATGACCGCTTGAAAGCTGTCATTCAGAAATTCCCGCATCATACATTGCAGTTCGAAGCAGGTGTGCAAACTTTCGATGAAAAAATTCAGGCGCTGATCAGCCGCAAGCAGAATAACGTAAAAACCTGTGATAACCTGCGCTGGTTACGTGAAAGCACGCAGGCCTATATTCATGCTGACCTGATTTTCGGCCTGCCTTCGGATACCCTGGAAAACTTCGCAAAAAGTTTTGATCAGCTGGTGGCGCTGAAGCCGCATGAAATTCAACTGGGAATTTTAAAACGTCTGCGTGGTGTACCGCTGAATCGTTATAACGAAGAATATCAGCTGTGTTACAACCCGGAAGCACCGTACAATATTTTGAGTACCCGTGATATTGATTTTCTGACTATGCAGCGAGTTAACCGTTTTGCACGTTACTGGGATATGATCGCAAACGCCGGGCGTTTCAAACATACCCTGCCGTTGATTTTAAGCAGCGAGCCTTTTGAAAACTTTATGCGGCTGAGTGATGCGTTATACCAGCGTGCTGGCAGCACCTGGAAAATTTCGCTGCAACGCCTGTTTGTTCTGATCTTTGATATTTTGAAACAGCGCGGTGATTTTACCGAGTCTGCGTTATTTGAAATCATGCAGAAAGATTATTCGCGCACCAGAGAAAAAGCATCGCTGGCGTTGCTGCTGAACAAAAAAGCGAAAGTTAGTCGCATCGGTGTTGCCAATAAACGCCAGCAAAAAGTGCTGCAATAAGCCACCGCTTCAAACTGGAAACAGGTGTTTGCTCTTTTCGATTTTTACGCAGTTTCTGCCGGCTTTTTTTGCTTCGTACAGAGCAACATCGGCGCGTTGAAGCAAGGTGTCGATACTGTCGCCCTGCTTGAAGTGAGAAACGCCGAAGCTGCAGGTTATATTGCCGACAGTTTTGAAATGGTGTTCGTCGACCAGGGTGCGAAGTTTTTCAACAAAGATTAAAACTTTTGTAATGTCTTTTTCCATGCTGATAATCAGAAACTCCTCTCCACCCCAGCGGCCAACTATATCGGTCTTGCGTATGTTGGAAGAAAACAGTCTTGATAGTGCCTGTAAAATCCGGTCACCCACCAGATGTCCGTAACGGTCGTTGACTTTTTTAAAGTGATCGATGTCGATAAGAATCAGGCTGAATGAATTATTGTAGCGTCTGGCCTGTTCTACTTCAGTGGCCAGTATGTCGTCGATCTTGCGCCGGTTATAGAGTTTGGTTAGCTGGTCGGTGACAGAAAGCTTTTCCAGTTCGTAAGTGCGTTCCTCGATCAGGCGGCGTAGTTCAGAGTCTTTACGTGAGGCAATTCTGATGGCGGGGATAACGATGATTGCGGCTTCAATGATCAGCGTTAGCAGTGTGCCAACCAGTATAAAAAACTCCCGGTCCATCAGAGCCTGTGTTTTTTTGTTGCTTTCGTTTTCGAACATATAAACGGTTTTGTTTATTTGCGGCAAAAGTTCAAACGAGGCTTTTTCGATCTGCTTCAGTATTTCAGGGTCTTTGTTCTCAATGAAATCGGCAAGCAATTCCAGATAGCTTTCAACTTTTTCATTGAGGTTGTCGGGTGACTGACGATAAACCGCTTTAATGTCTTCCGAGACCAGATGTGTGTTAACGATTTCCTGATGGTCTTTTTTCATCAACCAGTACAGTTCGATGAGGTGTTTTTTTAGTTCGGGGTCGCCGGTTTCGTAATAGCGTTTTGCGATAAGCGTTGTCTTTTGAGACAGCATGCGCTGCTTACCGCTGATATTGATGATATGCGCGTAATTTTTCTGGCTTTGAATAATCTCAGTGGTTGTGACATAGGCGTAGACAACCCATGCGGACAAGCTGATGAAGATAATGCCATAGATGTATTTGAGGTTTAATATCACGATACATATATAGCATAGATGTCAGGGTTAATCTTTTTCCGGTCGGATCGCCTTGTAAACTACCACCAGAAAAATAATGCCGCCGATGATGGAAATTAAACCGCCCAGTCCCATCAGGCCCATGCCGGCGATTTGTTCGATCTGTTCCAGTCCCTGATCCGCGCCGGCGGTTTTTCGCTGTACGCCATAGCCGCCTGACCAGGCCAGTCCGATGATGTGCATCAGCTGACCGGTGCCGTAGATGCCCGGTTGCCAGCGGGCGGCGCGGCTGGTGATTTTTCGAAACCCCAGATGCGGCAGCAGGTGATAGGTCATGCCCATGAATGCCAGGGTTACGCCGACGATGGAGCCGTGGTAGTGCGCGGTTACCCGCACGTCACTGCCGCTGATCATAAAACCGATGATGCCGCCAACACCGAACAGCAGAATGGAAAATATCAGTGCGCTGCGTTCAATTTCAAAGCCGGGGGTTGGTTTCCATCTTTCGAAAATAGCCAGTGTGGTTGCCAGACCGATGGGGACAGCGGCCAGTGCGCCACCATATTTCATCATCAGCATAAACCAGAGCATGTGGTCGCCGGAGCTGACATCAAACAGAATATAAATAAGCGGTACCATCAATACCGGTGATAGCCCGAGAATAAATAAAATCAGTACCACGCGTGGTGTCAGTCGCAAATAGGCACCGCTGACGGTGGCCAGCCATAGCCAGGCGACCAGCATTAGCTGGGTGTGGTTGAACTGCAGGATGTGGCCACTGCCCCAGAACAGGCGGTCGTAATAGGCTTCGCCGGTAAAGTTTTTATCCAGGCCAAGGTAAGACATCGCCAGTGCGGCAAGCGCAAAGAAAGAGGCGACCACAGCAATAAACATGCCGAAGCGTAAAACGTCACCGCCGCTGTTGTTTTTTTCTGCCAGTGTGGTCATCAGCATGCGCAGCACCAGCAGGGCAAAGCCGAGTCCGAACAGTCCCAGACCAGTGAAGAAAGTGTTGCTTTGCAAGACCGGAACATAGTTGCTCATCAGAGGGTGACTCTCGCCGGTAAATGGCGAGATGCTGATGATCAGCGTACCGGCGCAGGCCAGAAACAGTGCAAGCCATCCGCAGCGCAGGCATTTTCCGGCGCTGTTGTAACTCCATAAAACGCCGGAAAAAGCGACAAACCAGACCAGTACGGTGAGGTCGACATGCACGACCAGCGCGGTGTGAAAAAAATCAACCCAGGGTATGATTTCCTGAAAAAAAGGGGTGCGCGAAAGCACCACCAGAATGGTGAACAGGCCGCCGATGACCAGTGCAGAGAGGCTGAGAAGCAGCCAGCCAGCAGACATTCGTTTGGCCGATTCATCGGGTACGGGCAGGGTGAACTGCTGGGTCAGCATGGCGAATTGGTTAGGCAGCATAATTTTATGTCGTCAGGGAATTCAATTGGTAAGTTGAAATAGTGGGCCGGTAAAGTTATTTTACTGGCGGCATTTTAAAGCCATTCATAGCTGAATGCATCTTCTAATTTACTGGTTATAATGACCTGTGTCATTGTCTTATGGCCAAACTCAGAGTAAGGTGCCAGGCGATGTACTGCCCGAGATGTGGCCAACTTTTTAAAAGTTTTTCTATCAACTATGAAAGAATCAGCAACGAATCAATCGCAAGTCACCTACACAGAGCAGCCAGTGTCGGCACCCGAGGCCGAGGTCAAAGATCTCACCATCAACTTTTATGTGGTTGGTGGCATCATCAATATTGTGATGATACTGTCTTATTTTATCTGGGCTGTTGGTGCCTGGAAAAAAGTGGACAAGCGAAAAAATACTAACTCAGACTCTGCTTCTGATACTTAATCCCAGGAAAAATATTTCCGTATTTTTTTATACTGTGAAGTAATGGTCGGTGCCTGGTGCGGCTGTGAAAAAGTGGCAACCAGTCGACCGTAGGGATCAATCAAAAAGATCGCACTGGTGTGCGCCACGTTATAGCTACCGTCTGCCTTTTTATCTTCGAGGATATAGCCGGCACCAAACTGTCGACTCAGTTTGTCGATTTCTTCTTTATCTGCAGTCACGCCAATAAAATCCCTGTTGAAATAGCTGACGTAGTTGGCGAGTTTTTCCGGGGTGTCACGCGCCGGGTCGACTGAGATAAAGACCACCTGCATGTCGTCGGGTGCCTTGCCATTTTCATCGGTCAATAAACCATGAATGGAACTCAGCACATAAAGCGTTGCCGGGCATACGTCGGGGCAGGAAGTGTAACCAAAAAATACGAAGCTCCACTTATCCAGTAATCTTTTTTCGTCGAAAACCTGATTGTTCTGGTCAGTGAGTTTGAACGGGTGCAGCAGGCGGAAGTCGGGGCGCATGATGCCTTCAAGTTCAGGCGGTCGCTCGGGTGGCTTGGTCAGAAAATAAGCCGCTGCCATTGTCAGCAGAAAAAAACTGAATATAACAATCGTGCCTATCGGTAATTTTTTGCTGGTCATGAGTCAGGTTCCCCGGGAAAATTTAACGGTGATTTATTTGTTAACGATGTGATCGTATTTGATGATGTGCTCGTTAATCATTCCCGGTTTTACCAGCTCCAGGTAACCGTCTGCCGGCATGATGGTGCAGGGCGACAGTGAGCCGCATTCGAAAATAATTTTATCCTGCATATAACCGAAATGTTCGAATTGCACTGTGGCTTTTTCATCGAGATAACCAAAGGTATCGCGAACAAATGAGCTGGAGTGCAACTGCTTGCCTATCTTTTCAAAAATTTTCGGAATCACGGCATCTTCATCAATGGTGGAAGCGTAAGGCAGCGGGATGTGCAAAAGTGCGACCCACTGTTTTCCGTCCCTGGCATATAGTTTCATGTAGACGTTGTGGTGCAGTGTTCTTGATGGACTGCCGTTGTTACCGACACGGGCATAATAGCCCTCGAAGATGCTGGTGTTGTCGGAGGCCTGTAGTGCAAAAACGCTGCCGGGTAATATGGTTAGCACTGCCAGAAAAGCGGCCAGAACAGGTTTTCTTAGAGAATTTTTCATTTTATAAATGCTCGTTAAAATATTTTAATGGGATGCTGAGCCGGGGGCTTAGCGATGTAATTGCTGGTTAACAAACAATGCTGCGGTCAGTAGCACAATGGCTCCTGCCTGATGTGCTGCGCCGAGGGCAACAGGCACTACCAGCAGCAGGGTGCTGATACCAAGCGTAATCTGTAATAGCAGTGCGGCAAGCAACAGGTGACACCCTGTGCGGGCCAGCGGATGTAATGTCAGCTTCCTGGCTTTGAACCAGAAAAGCGGAATGACGATAAATAATAATGTTGCCAGTACCCGGTGGTCAAACTGTACGGTGACAATATTTTCAAAAAAGTTTTTCCATAGTGGCGTTAGTTCAAACAGGCCGTCGGGAATTAATTTTCCGTGCATCAATGGGAAGGTGTTGAAGGCAAAACCTGCGTGGGTGCCGGCGACAAAACCGCCGCTGAGAATGGTGATGATAATGAGGCCGGTGATGAACAGCGACTGCTTGCCAAGTTTTCGCACAGAATCCTGCGCGGTTTCATTTATTTTTGGATACAGCAGGACAAGTGCAACCCAGAGCATATAGGCGTAGATCACCACGGCCAGGCCGAGGTGTGCGGTTAAACGATACTGGCTGACACGTGGGTCGTTGACCAGGCCGCTCTTGACCATGTACCAGCCCATCAGGCCCTGCAGACCGCCGAGCACAAACATGGTGATCAGTTTTGGTGTCAGTGTTTTTTCGATTTTTCCCTTGAACAGAAAGAACAGGAAAGGCAGCAGGAAGATGATGCCGATGGAGCGGCCGAGCAGGCGGTGACCGTATTCAAACCAGAAGATGGATTTGAAATCATGCACCGACATGTGGAAATTTTTTATCTGGTATTCAGGAAACTGCTGGTAGAGCAGAAAGGCTTGCTGCCACTCCTGGTCATTAAGCGGTGGCAGAATGCCCATGATCGGTGCCCATTCCACCATGGACAGGCCGGAGCCGGTTAATCGGGTGATGCCGCCCAGAATAATCATGCCGAAAATAGTCGCGCAGCAGATCAGTAGCCAGATGGCAATGGCTTTGTTGTTTTTGTTAGCGGTGACAGATGGATTAAACAAAAGTGTTTCCTGCAATATGATGAGTTCTGCAGTTTAAAGCTAGTTGGCTGGTCTGACAAATACGGATAAGCTCAACCTGTTCTGCGTAGCAGGGCATTTTTCGCGCTTTGTATCATGGATTTCATGGTTGATTCGCATACTGGTGCGTGGTCTATCAGGTGTGCCAGTCTGTGCAGACGTGCATCGTGTGTGCTGAAATGCAGCTGAAACCAGTCGTTCAGTTTTTGTTTGAACTTGTCGGTGTCCAGCCCGGAGGCTGATTCGAACTCTTCAGTAATCTCCTGAATCTCGTCCAGCAGACGTTCGTGGTCTGCTTGATGTTCCTTGAAATGTTCGTAATCGTGCTTTTCCATCATCTGCTCTTCCAGAGCAAAATGTGCCGAGATGCTGCCGTAAATATCACCGAGTTTGTCGATGACATTTTCTTTATCGGCGTTGTCATCAATCAGTGTATAGATTTCATTGATCTCGTTAATGAGTTCTTCATGCTCGTAATCAACGCTTGCAACGCCCGTGCAAAATTCTTTACGCCACTCAATTAATGCCATCAACAGGCTCCTGTATTTAAGTCGTTACTTTGTTTGTTTGGTACGATTTTATGATTCATCGTGAAAAACCGTTATATTGTAATGGTTTTTAATTTATATGCTGGCATTTTTTCCATTAACTGGGTATGGTTATTCGTGGAAAATATGTTCAGCAGAGATGCAGATTATTCTTTATGGGCATAGTTATCCATGATGCAGGTCATGAACCGGGGAGTTTGGGTCTATGGTTTGTTTTGCACAGGAAATAGTTCAATTGTTTTTATGTTATTTTTAAAGTAGATGAAAGGCTTTTGATATAAGTCAAGTCATGTCAGGCTGTGTACAGTAATCTGCGTACCTGAATGTGTCATTTGACGCACTAAAAGTGTTATTTGACAGGCTAGATAGCTATTTTTTCCTTACCGAAGGGCTTAGTGATGACTAGTCAGCAACTACTAACTTTATATAAAAATACTAAGGAGACTTAATATGTCCCAAGAAGATAATATCCCAAAGACGGAAAGAATCCCTTTCTTTCAGCGGATGCTTGATAATCCATTCCTGTTACTGTTTATTGGTGTAGTCATGCCTACGGTTTTCTACATTTTGTGGGGAATTATGGAAGTTGCTACTATCCCCGTTGCTGAATAGAAAGGAGAATATCAATGACTTCATTTTTACCCCCTTCGGATCGAATCTGGTGGAACGTACCAGTTGGTAAACAGGAGATAGTGTGGATTGGTATCGCACTGGTCTGGTGTTTAATTATGTTTTTTATGATGCCTTACTGGCATATTTATGGAAAACAAAATCTTTCTAACGAAGCTTATCAAACAACACCTGCAAAATTTCAGGTAGAAGTTGATGCCATGGTTGAAAAATACCAGGTCGGCGAAGAAGCTGGTATTCCAATTGTTCGACCACCTGCTGGCAGCGATGTTTATCTTCTGGGTAGGCTGTGGCAGTGGTATCCAATTCTTGAGCTTGAATCCGGTCAGTCGTATCGTATACACCTCACCTCAATGGACTGGCAGCACGGTTTTTCTCTGCAGCCGGTAAATATTAATCTGCAGGTTCTGCCAGGCTATGAAATGGTCTTTAATATGACCCCTGACAAGGCGGGCGATTATGCAATTGTATGTAACGAATATTGCGGCATTGGCCACCATACCATGCTTGGCAAAATCATTGTGACGGAGAAATAAAATGGCACAATTCAGAATTTGCCCGGACACGGGCTTCTATTTTGACAAATCTGCAGAAAGCCTGATGAAGGCGAATGCTGTTGCTGGCGCAGTGGCATTACTGGTCGCAGGTATTATGGCGTTGGGTGTTGTTCTGACGCGCTGGCAGGAAGTACATCTGCTGCCTGCAGATATGTTCTATCAAGTGCTGACGGCACATGGTATTAACGCACTGATCTTCTGGATCATCTTCTTTGAAATGGCGATTCTGTATTTCGCTTCCTCGACCCTGTTGCGCACGCGACTGGCGGCACCGGGCTGGGCATGGACCGGCTTTGCGCTGATGCTCGTCGGTGCGGTGATGAACAATGTCGCCGTATTCCAGGGTAACTCGAGCGTGATGATGACATCCTATGTGCCGATGCAGGCCGAGCCTCATTTCTATCTGGGGCTTATTCTGTTTGCGGTGGGGGCGCTCATCGCGGTGTTTGTTTTCTTTGGCACGCTGGTTATCGCCAAGGAGGATAATACCTACGAAGGCTCGATTCCACTGGTTACCTTTGGTGCCCTGACTGCAGCCATTATCGCTGTTTTCACCATTGCCTGTGGTGCCATCATCCTGGTGCCGACATTCCTCTGGTCTATCGGCTACATTAACCATATTGATTCCGCCATGTATCGCATAATCTGGTGGGGTCTGGGTCACTCTTCGCAGCAGATTAATGTTGCCGCACACGTAGCTGTCTGGTATCTGATCGTCGGTGTTTTGTTTGGCGCTCGTCCAATGTCAGAGAAAGTAAGTCGTGCAGCCTTCCTGCTGTATATCTTCTTCCTGCAGTTAGCCAGTGCTCACCACATTCTGGTTGATCCGGGCGTAAGCTCTGAGTGGAAAGTATTCAACACCAGTTACGCGATGTATCTTGCGGTACTGGCCAGTATGATTCACGGTTTGACCATTCCGGGGGCGATGGAAGTTGCGCAGCGCGGAAAAGGGCTGACCAAGGGCCTGTTCGAATGGTTGCGTAAGGCACCGTGGGGGAATCCGGTATTCTCGGGCTTCTTCATCTCGCTGTTCACCTTTGGCTTCATCGGCGGTATCACCGGTGTTGTTATGGGTACCGAGCAGATTAACCTGATCATTCATAACACCATTTATGTACCTGCGCATTTCCATGCCACAGTAGTAACCGGTACCACACTGACCTTCATGGCATTGACTTATCTGTTGATCCCGCTGCTGTTCAGACGTGCACTGTTCCTGCCTACCATGGCTAAATGGCAGCCTTACGTTTTCGGTGGCGGTATGACACTGATGGTTCTGTTCATGCTGGGTGCGGGTACACTGGGTGTATCACGTCGTCACTGGGACATGGACTTCACCGGCGCAATGTTAAGCTTTGAGTACCCTGGTACGGCTTACATGATGATGGCCGTTGGTGCGATTGGTGGTGTACTCGGCGTTGTTGGCGGTGCGATGTATCTGATCGTAACTGTTGGCTCTTTACTGTTTGGTAAGAAGCTGGAAGAGTCTGCCGGTCTGCTGCAGAGCTTTGGTGCGCCACTGGCTGCAGGTGTTTACAACGTTGAACAGCCTGAGCGTCTGCTGATGGCTCCTAAACAGCCGGTGGAAGAACATGGTGATGGTGGCTTTGAGGCACCGGGAACGTTTGTTCTTGCGATGGCACTGCTGGTATGTTTCGTGGTGTATTACTTCATCAACTGGGACTACCTGGCATCCGTCTGGCATATTAGCTAGTACGATGTCAGAATGTAAAAAACGTGGGAGGGACAGCGCTCTGTCCCACGTTTTTTTTCGCTAACCAACGAACCTGAATATTTCGATGGATATATTTAAGCAATTAACCAATCTATTAAAATTGCGTATCGGTGTCATTATGATGCTGACTGCACTGGTTGCCATGGTGGTAACACCGGGAGAGGCACTCAGTGGTGTACAGATATTGGTTCTGTGTTTTGCCGTGCTGATATCAGCAGGCAGTGCCGGAGCCTTTAATCAGTACTTTGAAGTTGATCTTGACAGTGTGATGAAACGGACAGAAGACCGTCCTTTTGTTACCGGCAGCTTCCGAAAAAATCCACTGTGGATAGTGTTTATCCTGGCATTGTTGGGAGCCGGTGTAGGTTCTGCGGCGTTATTTTTAAATAATGCAGCGGCACTTTATATTTTTCTGGGGGCATTCTTTTATGCCATCATTTATACGGTTCTATTAAAACGCCGTACCTGGATGAATATTGTGATTGGCGGCGCTTCGGGCAGCTTTGCTGTGCTCGCAGGTGCAGCAGCGGTTGATCCGGATCTGAGTCCGATTCCAATTCTGCTGGCACTGGTGCTGTTTTTCTGGACACCTTCGCATTTCTGGAGCCTGGCCATTGCCAAGCATCAGGATTATGCCAAAGCAGGTGTGCCGATGTTGCCGGTGATAATCGGTGATAAACGTACAGCCGTTGTGGTTCTGGGTAACACCCTTATCCTGGTTGGTGTATCGATACTGCCGTTTTTCTACGGTCTGAGCTGGTTATACCTTGCCGGCGCGGTAAGTGGTGGCGGTTATTTTATTTACCAAAATTACCGGATGATTCAACAGCCAACACCAAAAGTGGCGATGAAAAGTTTCTTCGCTTCGCTGGTGCAACTGGTCTGTTTATTAATCGGTGCGGTACTTGACGTTTTTTTATTGGGTTAGCCGTAAGCTAACATATAGTTTGCTGAGTCAGTAGGGTAGACTGGGCACGTTATGCGATTGAGCCTTCTAATCGGCAGCTTTCTGCTGCTTTTGATTCCCCTGCACGCGGTTGGCGTGACTTTTGTGTCGACTAAAAAACCTGTGGTCGAGGACAAGCCGAAATTTGACTATGATGTCGCACTCAGGACCAGTCAGTCAGCCATCGGTAAAAAACTGGGTGATCATGTTTTTACAAATGCAGAAGGCAAGCAGGTATCACTGAGCGATTTTCGTGGTAAGCCGCTGGTTATCAGCATGGTTTTTACCAGCTGTTATCAGATCTGTCCGATGACGACCCGGCATCTTTCGAAGGTGGTAGAAAAAGCGCGTGATGCTCTGGGCGAGGATAGTTTCTCGGTCGCTGTTATCGGTTTTGATACCCGTGTTGATACCCCGGAGGCGATGCAGTATTTCGCAAACATGCAGGGCATCAGCGATAAAGGCTGGCACCTGTTAAGCATTGATGAAGAAAACCTTGCCTCACTGACGGAAGAACTGGGTTTTTTGTATTACCCGACATCAAGCGGTTTTGATCATTTGATACAGGCCACGGTTATTGATGCTGACAGCAAGGTTTACCGGCAGGTTTACGGTCAGGTGTTCGAGACCCCGTTGCTGGTTGATCCATTACTGGAACTGGTGCTGGGACGGCCGCAACCTGAACAGACTTTCCTGTCCAGTCTGGGCAACAAAATCAAACTGTTCTGCACTACATACGATCCGCATACCGGAGCTTACTATTTTGATTACTCATTATTTGTAGGAATGTTTGTTGGCTTTACAGTGATCTTTTCGATTATCTGGTTTATGCGGCGTGAGTTGCACAAGGGTAAAAAACCCGCCTAACGAGTGATAAAAAATGATTCATCACAGAGTGCAGGGACATAGATAAAGGTGTGTGTTTTTGCATGCTTAAGCAGTTTTCGATAGCCTGAAAAGCACTGCTATACAGGCATCGTATTCATTATTTAACCGGCTTTGATATGAGTCAAATTGGTTTATTAGCAAACCGTGATAACATTTCGACCCCGTCTATTTTTAGGAATTAATATTCGTGCTAGTCAATCCTGTTAAACGAGTCTATCTGGCTCTGGAATCCTGGTTCAATATTTCGTTTGGCACGGAATGGAATCCTTTATACCATCTTGGTACTTTATCCTTTTTTCTGTTCTGGGTGATTTTGATCACCGGCATTTACCTGTTCATTCCTTTCCACGGCAGCATTGATGGTGCGCATGCCTCGGTAGAATATATTACCCATCAGCAGTGGTACGCTGGCGGCGTTATGCGCAGCCTGCATCGCTATGCCTCGGATGCGGTGGTGGTGACAATTCTGCTGCACATGTTCAAGGAATTTGCCTCTGGTCGTTATCGTGGTTTCCGCTGGTTTTCATGGGTGACCGGGGTGCCGAATCTCTGGGTTGTCGTTACCCTGGGTATCACCGGTTACTGGCTGGTGTGGGATGAGATGGCGCAGTATATTGCTATCGGTTCCGCACGTTTGGTGGATGCCTTGCCGTTGCTGCCGGGCGCAATGACGCGTAATTTTGTTGCGGGTGAGATGACCGACCGTTTTTTCATTCTCATCGAATTTCTGCACCTGCTCGGTCAGCCGCTGGTGCTGGCGTTCATGTTGTGGCTGCACGTAAAACGTTTGTCCGATGTAAAAATCAATCCACCCCGTGGACTTGCTGTTGGCACCTTGCTGGCCCTGCTTGCACTATCGCTGTATAAACCTGCATTAAGTCATGCTCCGGCCGACCTTACTAAAATGCCTGAAGTCATTCATCTTGACTGGTTTTATCTCAACATCTATCCCTTGCTCGACATCTGGACAGAAGGTCAGGTGTGGATCTTTACCCTCGGTATTACCTGGCTGTTGATGATGTTGCCGTGGTTGCCGCCGAAAAAAGACGGTCCCAAAGCGGTGGTTGATCTTGCACATTGTAATGGTTGCGAACTGTGTTTTGATGACTGTCCGTTTGATGCCATTACCGTGCAGGCGCGTACCGACGGCATGAAGTTCGACAAAGAAGTGGTGGTTAATCCCGAACTGTGTGCGGCCTGCGGAATCTGTGCGGGTTCCTGCCCGTCTTCCAACCCGTTCCGCTCGCGTAATGAAGAACTGAAAACCGGTATCGACATGCCGCAGTTGCCGGTCGATAAAATGCGTTCCCAGACCAGGGAAGCGATAGCGGCGCTAAGCGGTGAAACAAAAATACTGGTTTACGGCTGTGAGCATGGCCTGAATGTGAGTCGTCTGGAAGATGATGAAACCAAAGGCGTTCGACTTATCTGCAGCGGCATGTTGCCGCCAACGCTGGTTGAATATGCCTTAAAAAATGGCGCTGATGGCGTTATGGTCACCGGCTGTCGACACAATGATTGTTATTACCGTTTCGGTAACCGCTGGGTGAAAGCACGTTTTGCCGGCGAGCGTAAACCCATTCTTCGTGGTCGTGCTGACCGAAATCGCATTCGCGTGCATGGCGCAGCTGAAACCGATAAAAATGAAGTTGAAAGAGACCTGGATGAATTCAGGGCCGAGCTGGCGAAATTAAAACAGGCCGAAGCTACGGCTGCTGAAAATGATGGTGCGGGAGGTAACAGCTGATGAGCGCGCTGAACAGCAAACCGGTACGTTACCTGTTACAGGTCATTAATTACACCGTATTCATGGCGTTGATCTGGTATTTTTCAACATCGCCATCAGTGCGTCTTATCGGTGAAAACGAGAGTCTGCTCACCATTGCCTTCGCACATGCCGGCGAGCTTCGTGAGCCGTGCCGCAAACTCAGCCAGCAGGAGTTGATGAAGCTGCCGCCAAACATGCGCAAACCGGAAGACTGTCCGCGTGAACGCTCACCGATTACAGTCGAAGCCAGGCTGGATGGCGAGCTGGTTTACAGTGAAACCATGCAACCGCCGGGCTTGTTTAACGATGGTAGCGTGGATATTTATTTCAGTAAAAAAATCTCTGCCGGCAAACACCGGCTGGAAATCAGAATGGATGACAGTGTAAGAAACCCGGGCTTTGATTATGTGTTTGAACGGGAATTGAGTATCGAGCCTGCACACATCCTGTTGATTGAGTTCGACCCCTTGCAGGGATTCATTCTTATCTAGTTTTTGCCGGTTTATACCCGGTTATCTTTTTCAGACAATGCCCGGCCTGCGTATATTCAGCAGCCGGTGCACCCCGGGTTGAGCGCACCGCCCGGCATGTTTAATGCTACTGTGCTACTGGTGGCACTTCCTGGTTTTCTGGATTTTCCGGGCTTCCTGGCACAGCTTCTTTCTGCTCGGCGTTTGTTTGTGGCGGCTCGGCAACAATTTTTTCAATGAAGTTAAAAGCAGTCATTGATAGTGTCAGGATAATTACAAAAAATATTAGTGAACGATATTTCAGCCGTTTGCCGATGGAATGTTCTATCTGGTTGAGTATCCAGTCTGAAAGCAGATAGAGCAGAATAGCGGTTAAGGTGTAGTAGAAATATGCCATAAGTTTTACCTTTATTATAGTTCTGGTTTGTATACGTGAAAGCCGAGAATGTAGATGAGCACGCCGGTGACTGAAACATAAAGCCACAGTGGCAATGTCCAGCGTGCAACGCGTGGATGTTTTTTGAAATTACCGGTGAATGCAAAATAGGCGGTAGCCAGTACCATCGGCACGATCAGTGCAGCCAGAATAATGTGTGAGGCAAGCATGGTGAAATAAAACGGGCGAATCATCCCCTGACCGGTAAACGGCGCGTAGCCGACTTCTGCGTGATAGGTCAGATAGGAAATCATGAACACCGTGGAGACCAGCAGCGCCGTTATCATGCATTTTTTATGCGCATCATGATTATCTTTTTTGATGAAATAATAGCCCGTGCTTAACAGCAGCGCAGCGCAGGTGTTCAGTATTGCCTGAAAATGCGGAAGGTAGGGGATTATTTCGTCGAGTGTCACGTTAGCAAGATTTTATTATTGTTTCGGGTTGGCACGGAATTATACTTACTAAAGTTAATAGTGAACAGCTAATAGTGAGCAGGGAAGACAGGTAAAAATTATCTTGATATTTTTACCTGTGGCATGGTGACAGTGTGTGCTTTTTTGCGTGACCAGGGCGTGACTTCAAGGCGGTCCTGCAGATCATCCACGCCGATCTCACTGTTCTCCAGATAACAGCCGGGGTCTTCTGCCCAGAAGTTTCCGCTCAACGACCAGGCGCGGGTGCGCGAGTTACCGCCGCAGATGTTGATGTGCTGGCAGCTGGCGCAGCGTCCTTCCACGGGGCGTGCTTTCAGTTTCAGGCCGGCCATCAACGGGTCGGAGGTATCCATCCAGATGTCAGAAAATTTTGCTTCCTTGACGTTGCCGATGGTGTAATCCCACCACATGGTATCCGGGTGTACGTTGCCGAGGTTGTCGATGTTGGAGATGTTGACACCGGAGGCGTTGCCGCCCCAGTTGTTCAGCATCATCTGAATCTTGCTGGCGTATTGCGGCAGATTCTTTTGCGCCCACAGCAACAGATAAACGCCGTCGGCATCGTTGTTGCCGGTGACGAACTCGCGCTTTTTACCGCTTAATACATCGTTCCAGCAGGTCTCAAATAACAGGTCCATGGCCGCGCGTGTCATCTGGTGATGCAGGTCATCGCCGCGATTTTTATTGCCGCGCCCGGCGTAGTTCAGGTGTGACAGGTAGAACTTGTCGATGCCTTCATCGTCCATCAGTTGCAGTAGCGCGGGCAGATCCTGTTTGTTGTCCTGGGTCAGGGTGAAACGCAGGCCGACCTTGATGCCGGCATCGCGGCACAGGCGGATGCCGCGCAGGGCTTCATCGTAAGAACCCTGTTTGCGGCGGAATTTGTCGTGGGTCTCGCGCATGCCGTCGATGCTGATGCCGACATAGTTGTAACCGACATCAACGATGTCCTGAATATTGTCTTCGGTGATCAGCGTGCCGTTGGATGACAGGCCGACATAAAAGCCCATGTCTTTGGCGTGGTGTGACAGCTCGAAAATATCCGGGCGCATCAAGGGTTCGCCGCCGGATAAAATAAGCACCGGTACGCCGAAGTCTTTCAGGTCGTCCATCACTTCAAAAACTTTTTCGGTGTTCAGCTCGCCGGGAAAATCTTTGTCCGCCGAGGTGGCATAACAATGTTTGCAGGTCAGATTGCAGCGCCGTATTAAATTCCAGATGACCACCGGGCCGGTGGTTTTGCGTACGGCAGAACCGACTGGCCGTGTCGGTTTTTTCTGTGGCTCGGCTTTCAGGGCGTGCAGATATTGGCTTAATCGGAACATAGTATTTTTTCTGCTTGTCAGGCGGCGAGTCGCAGGCCGGTTTTTTTCAGGATGGCAGAGCTGAATAACGTTTCATGCGCTTTACAGTCTTTGCCGAGTAGTTGTTCGATATGTTTTACTTTTTCATCAACTTCATCTTTGCTGGCACCGTGCACCATGGCAAACATATTGTATGACCACATGGGCAGGTGGCGCGGGCGCTGATAGCAGTGGCTGACAAAATCCAGCTGGCCGATGAGCTTGCCCAGCTTTTCAATTTTAGCATCGTTGACATCCCACACTGTCATGCCGTTGGCGGTCAGGCCGAGTTTGTAATGGTTTGGCACTGCGCCGATGCGGCGGATGATGCTTTGTGATAATAATTTTTTCAGGCGCTGTATTACTTCGGTCTGGCTGATGCCGATGTTGTTGGCGATGTTCTGATACGGGCAGGGTTCGATAGAAAAACCCGACTGGGTAACGCTGATCAGTTTACGGTCGATGCTGTCGAGCTGATAGTTATTGTCGACATGGTCGTTTTGCTGGTCGGCAGAAGCCGGCACTGGCACCGTGCTGTGTTTGCCATCGTCGGACAGGTGCAGCCACAGGCCGATGTAAAACTCCTGTTGTTTGGGAAAGTTGTACACTGTGAGGCGCGTGGTTTTTTCGATTGATGAAATGACCTGCACCACTTCCACCGGGGTTTCTGTGGCGATTACAAACCACATATTTAATTCGTGTTCACGCCGGTAATTGTGTGCCACCTGCGGGTAGGTGTTGACCAGCTCAGTAATAATTGTGTAGCGATCTTCTGGTACGACCATGGCCGCCAGGGTTAAGCCGCCGCCGAGACGGGCTGCGTCATACAGTGGCCCGAAACGGGTCAGCAGTTTTTTCTTCTTTAAATTTTTTACGGTTTCGATCAGCGTGTCTTCACTGCTATCGAGCTGCGCAGCAATGGCTTCGAAGGGGCGTTCCTGCAACGGGAAATTTCCCTGGAAGTTATTGATGAAGTCGCGCTCCAGTGCTGACAGTGTTGTCTCTGAGGGTTTCATCGACTTAGTTTGCCGGTGTTTTCTGTTTGCCGGTGTTTTTTATCAGGTGTAATTTGGCGGCTTTTTTAGCGGGGGCCTGTTCGGCAGAATAACTTGCGCCACGCTGTTTAAAGCGTCGTGTGCTGAACAGAATGGTGTGTTTGACATCCTGCAGGCCGCAGCTGGCGACGATCTCTTCGACCTTTTGTTTGACTTCTTCACGGCTGCTGCCGTGGATCATGGTGAACAGGTTGTACGACCATTCGGGCAGGCGGCGAGGGCGGCGATAGCTGAGGGTGACGCTGGAATATTTGCCGATGCATATGCCGATTTCGTCGACCTTGTCATCGGGAATATCCCACACCACCATGCCGTTGGCGGTGTAGCCCAGCTCTTTGTGGCGCACCACCACGCCGTAACGTTTGATGGCACCTTTATCCATCAGCAGTTGCAGGCGCGAGATGACATCCTGCTCGGTGGTATCCAGCTGCTTTGCGATTTCGGCGTAAGGCCGGCTGCAGATGGGCAGGCCACGCTGCACGGCTTTAATCAGTGCGCGGTCTTCCGTGGTTATCTGTAATACCTGTTTGTTTAGTTCGGCCATGTTCATGATTGTGCGCTCACTTGTGTGCGTGTGTTTTTAGTTTAAAACCCAGGTCGATGAAATAGTCGTCCAGCATCGGCAGCGACATTAACGGGTATTCGGCGTGCTGTTCAATTTCGTGTAACACAATGTCGAGATGCTCGGCGCTGGAGGCGGTGACTACAAACCACAGGTTGTAGTCGTGTTCACGCTGGTAGTTGTGGTTTACCTCCGGGAAGGCGCTGATGATGCGTGCCACGCATTCCAGATCCTGCTCGGGCACCGCCATTGCCGCCAGTGTGCTGACACCGATGCGGTTGGGGCTGAATACCGGGCCGATGCGACTGATCACGCCGCGGTCCTGCAATGACTGCAGGCACTGTAAAACTTCTTCTTCGCTTACGTTCAGGCGTTGTGCCATGTCGGCGTAAGGTGTGGCCGACAGCGACATGTCGTGCTGGTAGTCGTTTAGCAAGTGCTGTTCCAGCGGGGTGAAATCGTTGATTGAATTTTTGATTGGGTCAGCCATGTTTTAACCTGCTATAAACCTGTGCGATGTGCGCGTGAGGTAAAGAAAATGCCGCTGGGTTTTTTTGCAGCGAATGTTGTTAGTTGTTTGAAACTGTCTGTATCAAAAACCGCGATGCGGTCTTCGTCGCGCACCGATGCCCACACTTCGCCGCCGCGTGGTTCAAATTCCATGTGTAATACGCCTTTACCGGGGGTTAGTGTTTTGATGATTTTTAATGACTGGGTATCGATCACCTGCAAAGTGTCGTTGTTCGGCACGGCGAAGTTTACCCAGACGTGGCGGCCATCGGGCTGTGCCATGACAAAAATCGGCTGGCCGTGTACCGGGATGCGACCGACTTCGCGCCAGTTCAGCATGTCGATGACCAGCACTTCGTGGTGACCGACAGCAGGGACAAAAGCAAAGTGTCCGGCAACGGCCCAGCCTTCGAGGTGTGGCATTTTATAGACCGGCAGCTTTTTCTCACCCTTGCCATAACCGTCAAGAATACGTTTGATACCTTTTTCCATATTCCATAAATCCAGCAGGACCATGCCATCTTCACCGAACAGGCCGGCGATGTAATAACGGCCGTCGGGTGTAATCAGGGCATCGTAGGGATTCTGGCCGACGTTTTTGAATTTTCTTATTTCGGGGTTACTGACATCGGACATGTCAACCACCCAGATTTCGCCGGCATCCCACAGGCTGAAAACAAATTTCTGACCGGGTGCGTCTACCAGGCCGATGACTTTGGACTGCTGACCATGATTGCCGTAGGTCGCCGGAATATCAGCAACCAGTTTCAGGGTTTCGGCATCAAAAATTTTCACGCCGCCGGGTTTGTAATTAGAAACAGCGACCAGACGACCGTCCTGTGAAATCGCGCCGCCGATGCTGTTGCCTGATTGCATTACGCGGTTGACAAGCTTTTTGTTGAGAATATCAATTTTGCTCAGACCACCATCGCGGCCGAAAACATAGGCGAACTGCTCGTCGCGGGAAAATACAGCGGAGGCATGTGACAGATCGCCCAGACCTTCGATACGCCCGAGGCTGGTGTTGTTGCTGGTCTCGACTATCTGCACGCTGCCGTCAGCGCGTTCGATGACAATGCCGAGGTCGCCGGTGCCACGGGCAGCAACATTCTGGGAAATCAGTAAAGCGGCGAGCAGCAGGAGTGAACGAAACATTACTGTGCACCTTTGGCCAGCTGGGTTTGCGGGATGCTGCCGTTTTGTAGCTGTTCGACGATCCATGAGGCATCATCGTGACTAAGCATGGGTTTCCACGGTGGCATAGCGGTGTTTTTGCGGCCTTCTAAAATAGTGGTGACGAGAAAGGCTTTGGGTTTGCCGCCCAGCGTTTTGGGTAGCAGGGCGGGGCCAAGGCCGCCTTTTAACGTCATGCCGTGGCAGGAACCGCAATCGTGTTTGACGAAATATAGCAGTTCGTTCTGACGTTTTTCGTCAATGCCTGAAACTGTTGTGTCAGCCAGCACGGGTTGTGAGGATAGTATGGCGATCACAATCGTCAGCATGCGGCCTGAAAAAGAAATGTTAACGCGCATTTTTCTTACGCAGCTGTTCTTCTTCAGAACGGTTTTCCTGCTGCTCCAAAGATTGCTGAAACCAGTCAAGTTCATCCGCCAGCGAGACCACTTCGCCGATGATGATCATCACCGGTGCTTTCATGCGTTGCTGGTGTATGGCATCGTTTAGCTGGTCGAGTGTGGTAATCAGTCGCTGCTGAGAGGGGGTCGTGCCGTTTTGAATTGCGGCTGCAGGTGTTGAAGCGGGAAGCCCGGCATCAATTAATGAATGCACTGCCAGCGGCAGATTAGACAAACCCATGTAAATAACCAGCGTTGAATCCGGATCGGCGATGGACTGCCAGTTCAGATCCAGCGGCTCGTTATTGTTGAAGTGGCCGGTGATAAACTGCACCCGGCGGCTTATGCCGCGATGCGTCAGCGGAATGCCGCTGTAAGTGCTGCAGCCGGAGGCGGCGGTAATACCGGGAACAACTTCGAAATCAATGTGGTGTTTTCTGAGGGCCAGTATTTCTTCACCACCACGGCCGAACATATAGGGGTCGCCACCTTTGAGGCGCACGATTCTGCGGCCGGATTTAGCCAGATTGATGATGATTTCGTTGATCTGCTCCTGGGGTACACAGTGTTTGCCAACTTCCTTGCCGACCGAAATACGGCTGACACCGGTGGGAATAAGGCTGAGAATCTGGTCAGATACCAGGCGGTCATAAACCACCGCGTCGGCCTGCTGCAGCAGGCGTACCGCTTTTACTGTCATTAGTTCTGCATCACCGGGGCCGGCGCCAACTAAGGATACAAAGCCTTTGGAATTCATCAATAACTGCCTCGTTTGTTATTGCTTTTTGAAGAGTTTTTACACCTGCGTCAAAAAGGTTCAGGTGTCGATGATATTGAATTGCCCGGGCTTATATGTCATTGATTTAGGTCAAGCTATGCAGATGTAGTTTTTCTGGCGGCGGAATAGCGAGTGATTTCAGCTGTTACTAAATCGCTGAAAATGCAGGAGCAGTCTGCTATCAGACTATTTTTGTCAGATTTTTACTGTTTTCTGTTTTTTACAATGGATTTGATACAGATCATTTTGGTTTGCATTCGCTTGCGTCTACAATGAGGCATCCATTTCATAGTAGTATGGGATCAGTCCAGATACTGCTTTTGATGAAACACTTTATAAGGAATAAATCTTATGAGAAAAACGATGTGCCAGAATAAAAAAATGTGTATGTTCGGTGTATCACTGCTTATTCTGACGTTGATCATCGGCGCTATACTGGGGTTACTGGTGAACCCATCGAGCCCGGTCACATGGGCGTTGATAGCAATGCTGCTGTTCATTCCCTTTCTGCATAAAAAATGGTCATCGGAGCAGTATCTCGAATGGAAAGATGATTACAGTGTTGGCATCGATTCCATCGATCAGCAACATAAAAAACTGATCAATCTGATCAACCAGCTGCAAACAGCGATAGATTATTCGACCAGCAGGGAATTCGAACAGGAAGCGCTGGATGAATTAGTTGACTACACCAAAACGCATTTTACGTATGAGGAAGGCCTGCTGCGCGACAATGGCTATCCGGGGTATGAAGATCATAAGGTGCAGCACGAAAAGATGTTCAAAAAAGTGGAAGAGGTTTTATCAGAGTACCAGCATGATCAGGATTCGGCGATGAGTAATGCGGTTGAATTTCTCAAGGTCTGGCTGATCAAACATATCAATGGCACGGATAAGGAGTACAGCAGTTATCTGATTGAAAGAGGTGTGAAATAACGTTCTGTTTTAATCTGAATGCTGGTGTATGTCAGGAAAAGATGAAGACACTCTTTCTGCTGGTCACGCTCACACAAAATGGGGCGGGTGATATCAATGCGTCGTTTGTAAATACAGAAACGCTGGAACAGTGTCAGCAAAAAGCATCGATGGTGGCCGGTGTTTTTACAGGCTCAAATATCCCGGTGATTGAGAGCCGCTGCATAAAAAGCGAGTTGCAGTTTTCTGAATTCGGCCACGCTTCAAGCGCCAGTAAAATCCGGCATTTTTATCTGATTTCTTCCGATGAGCAGACGCTGCATATTTCAGCCGTGCCTGACTGGGCCAGCTGCGTGAAGCAGAAAAAAGCTTCGAAGCAGGACAGGGTTTATTGCACGAGTTCAGTCCAGTCCCTTTTGTGATGTATTAAGAGTTTTATTGATGAGAAGTATAAAAGCGATTCTAGCCGGTATAGTGTTTATCATTGTTGTCATGCTGCTGTTGCAGCTGGCATATATCTTTGTTGCGGTTGGTTATAACATGCTGGCAAAAGAGCTTCCATTTTTAAATGAGATCGCCGGTATGTTCCGGTATATTCTCGGCATTCCCCTGTTTGTTGCAACCATGTTTATTGGTGGTTACATCACGGCAAATATTGCTGATATGGTCGCCACTGCAAAAATATGGATGCACGGTCTTGTTGTTGGTCTGATCACTTCCGTCGCCATGCTTTATCCCACGCTGGAAAATGCAGAGATAACGGTAACCGGTGTCGTGGTTTTTGTTCTGTCGCTAGCGGCGGCCACAGGTGGTGGTTTTTACTGGCAGAAAAATATTCAGGTGGCCCAGCATTAATTTGTGTTGCCTTCGGTTTATGGTGATAAAAGTCTGGTGCCGTCTGTAAAATGTTTTTTTTGAAAGTCTGGCAAGATAATAAAACAACGGCTCCTTGAGGAGCCGTTGTTTTTAATGCAGGTTTTTTTATCCCTGGTTTATTCTAGAAGCGAACGCCCAGACCGAGATTAAACGCAGTGACATCCACGCCATCGTTGTTGTTGTACATGGAATAATTTAATGCGAGATAAAGGTTTTTACTGCCCAGATCCACATCAGCACCAAGACCATACATGGTGTCATTATCGTCTTCGCTTACCTGAACACCTAAATACTCAGCGGTCAGCTCTGTATTTGTCCGGCCCAGTTGTGCATAAAGCCAGACGCTTTCTGTGACGGGCATGCCGCCACGCACATAAAGTGTGACTGCATCAACATCAAAATCCATCCCGGGGAAGCCTGATAATTGATCGGAGGAAACCGTGGTGCTGGATTCCAGGCCAACATTAAAATACTGGTTGACTCGATAACCGCCACGCAGGTAGATATTTGTCGGTGACAAGGTGTCGGTGCCATCATCGAATGTGATGAAACCGGCACCGCCATCGATGTACCAGTTATCAGCGAGAGCGGAGGTGCTAAACAGTAAAGCGGTTGATAGTAATAAGATGTTTTTCTTCATTTTTATTTCCCTTTTAAGTGAATGAAATGTCTTACTTACATAGTATTTATGCTGCTTTTCTCCAATGCCCCGGTCGGGTTGCTGCCATTTACAGATCCAGTTTCTCGGCAACAAAATCGGCATCCTTGTCTCCGCGTCCGGAAAGATTGACCAGGATGGTCTGATCTTCCGCCATGGTCGCGGCGGTCTTCATAGCATAAGCGATTGCGTGAGCACTTTCCAGTGCAGGAATAATACCTTCCAGTCGTGACATTGTCATAAATGCATCAAGGCACTCTTTATCATCGGCGGTTTCGTATTGCACGCGCTCGATATCCTTGAGGTAGCAATGTTGCGGGCCGACACCGGGGTAATCCAGCCCGGAGGCGATGGAATAAACCGGCAGCGGATTACCTTCGTCATCTTGCAGGTTGTAACACTCGAAGCCGTGGATGGCACCCTTGCGGCCAAGGGTGAGGGTCGCAGCGTGCTGGTTGGTATCCAGGCCTTTGCCGGCGGGTTCAACACCGACGAGTTTGACATCGTCGTCATTGAGAAATGCGGTAAACAGGCCGATGGCATTAGAGCCACCGCCAACGCAGGCGGTGATGATGTCAGGCAGTTTTCCCTGCTTTGCCAGAAACTGTTCACGGGCTTCATGGCCAACAATGCTCTGGAAATCGCGCACCATTTTTGGAAACGGGTGCGGCCCGACCACCGAACCGATGGCATAGAAAAAGTTAACAGGATCTTTCAGGTATTCTTCAAAAGCACTGTCGACGGCATCTTTGAGAGTGCGGGTTCCGCGTGAAACCGGCACCAGTGTGCAGCCAAGAATTTTCATCTTGGTTACATTGGGGTGTTCTTTTTCGATGTCGATCTCACCCATGTGAATTTCACAGTCGATGCCGACCAGTGCGCAGGCGGTGGCCAGTGCCACGCCGTGCTGACCGGCACCGGTCTCTGCCAGTACCTTGGTCTTGCCCATATGTTTGGCCAGCAGGGCTTCACCCAGGCAGTGATTTATCTTGTGTGCGCCGGTGTGGTTGAGGTCTTCGCGTTTAAAAAAGATGCGAGCGCCGCCGCATTTTTCAGTCAGTCGGCTGGCGAAATAGATCGGGCTGGGGCGGCCAGTGTAGTCGGCATTCAGAGAAGCCAGTTCCTGCCGGAAGGCATCGGTCTGGCTTACTTTGTCATAGGCATCGTTGATGTCGTCCATGATTTGTTTCAGTTCAGGCGGTATAACCTGACCGCCATACTCGCCAAAATAACCTCTATCATTAGGCATCGGTGCAAAATCTGTCGACATAAAACTACCCTCTGTTTAAATGGCTGGTATCAACCTGCCCGTTATGGTTTGAGAAATAATCAGGAATGCAATATTTTCATCTTATAAAAATAAAGTGCGTTTAACAAATGAAACAATTTTCAGCCAATGCTTTTTTGTTTCAGGGCATCGACATCATGAATACTGACATGGTTTCCACTGATGCTAAGAATGCCCTGGTTGTTCATGTTTTTGATAATGCGCGAGAAAGTTTCAGGTTTAATCGACAGACTTGCTGCGATATTTTTTTTGGTGGTGTCGAGTTTGAAGTCTCTGGTGTTTTCAGGCATCTCATGTAATAGATACGATGCAACGCGACAGGTACCGCTTTGCAGGGTCAGCGTGTTTATCTCATTGACCAGTTTTCGCAGACGCAAACTCATATCACCGAGCAGCAATAAACATGTCGCAGTCGAATCCCAAAGCATGTCATGGAATTTTTTTGCATTGATGCTGATAACCGTTGTTTCAGAAATTGCCGCCGAACTTACCGGGTAATCCGTCTTGTTGGTAAACATCAAAGCCTCGGCAAAAACACCACCCGGTTTTGCAATCTCAATAATTTTTTCCTGACCGTCCGGCGACAAGCGAAAAAGCTTGATACTGCCACTGAGCACCATGTAGAAAGAAGTGATCTTGTCAGCCTGATTAAAAAGCAGCTGGCCAGCACTTAGCTGATGTATCTGACTGAATGCGCAAACCTGATCAAACTGCAATTCTGACAGCTTGGAGAACAGATGATGTTTTTTCAGATTCTGTTTAATGATTTCGGTGTTATCGTGTTCCATAGCAGATGTTCTAAAAGTGTTTTTAAAGAAATGAGTATGCCATGAATGCGCTTATAAGTAGATGACATAAAGTGTGTGATATGACGCTTTATTTACTATCCGTTATTAAAACCACAATTAAAATACGATGCTTTTATGTTCCGCTTGCAAGTTTTCAGGGAAGTTGTATGGCGTTGTTTTGGATATGAATATAAACTTGTCCTGGGAATATGTGGCAGGGCTAGTTGAGGCTATGTTTCTTGTGATAAAAATAAATTCCCTGTAAAACGACCGGGTAATAAATATGAGGGCAGGAGTTTTGTTGAGAGTATATAAAATTTTGTGTATCACAAAAAATCTGCTTTCTGTTTAATGCGTGGTTATATTTTTAAACGCCGTAATAGAGGGCGTTTGAATAAAAACATTGTAACCAACTGTAATGCTATATTTCTTAACATTTGAAATAAGTATGGGTATATCTATGGAAAAACGACATTTGCTTAAACTGGTTTCATCTATTGCCTTTGCAGCAGAAGCTAGAGATTTCTATACATCAAAGCAGGGTGTCAGCACTTTCAAGAAGAATAGCGCAAGAACTAAACCTGACAAAAGATCAGGTTGAGTCTGTCAGGATTGCCGGGACATTACATGATATTGGAAAGCTGGCTATTCCTTCAGCAATACTTTCAAAAGCAGGGGAGCTTAAAAAAGAAGAGTTTGAGCTAATCAAGATTCACTCAACGGTTGGAGAAGATATCTTGAAAGATATCGATTTTCCATGGCCGATTGCAACAACAGTGCGTCAGCACCATGAAAGATTAGATGGTTCCGGTTATCCAGATGGGTTAAAGGCAAAGCATATTCTTCTGGAGGCTAAAATTATATCTGTTGCTGATGTTGTTGAATCTATGACTCACTCACGTTCTTATCGACAAGCTTTGGGGGTAGAAGTGGCACTAGATGAAATTAAAAAAAATAAAAATGTTCTCTATGATGCAGATGTTGTTGAATCATGTTTAAAAATTTTTACAGACAACACACTTGATAAGTGCTTTTTATAGAATAATTAAAAACGGGGTCAGAGAGCAATATTCTCTAATATTAGAAACAATTGCTCTCTGACCCCAATTAAATCCTCAAACATCACTAGCTGGTCAACCTCAAATATAACAACGGTAATTTACGCGGTAGTTCTTCGACATTGTGTATCAGTGCGTAGGAGCGGCTGCCGAACAGATAGGGCAGGTAGTCTTCGGCGTGTTCGTCGATAGTGACGCAGAAGGGTTTCAGACCGAGTTTTTCAGCTTCCAGTACCGCCATGCGGGTGTCTTCGATGCCGTAGCGGCCTTCGTATTTATCCAGGTCATTGGGTTTGCCGTCGGTGAGGATGAGTAGCAGTTTCTGGCTGCTGGTCTGTTTGGCAAGTAACTGTGTAGCGTGGCGGATGGCTGCGCCCATGCGGGTGTAATAGCCGGGGCGGATGGTGTTGATGTGGCCGCGGACGTTGTTGTCGTAGCTTTCGTCGAAACCCTTGATGTTGTAGAAACGAATGTGATTGCGGTTGCGTGATGAAAAGCCGTGCAGCGCAAAGCGGTCGCCGGTGGCGGTCAGGGCTTCTGAAAACAGGTAGAGTGAATCGCGAATGACATCGATGACGCGGGCATGATTGTTGATGTGTGCGTCGGTAGACAATGAAAGATCGGCGAGTAATAAACAGGAAAGGTCGCGGCTGACATTGCGCACATCGCGATACACGGGTGTGTCGCTGTTAACGTGGCCGTGTTTTCGGTCGGTCAGAAAAGTGATGTAGTTTTCCAGGTCGAGTTCGCTGCCTTCGTTCTGTCGGCTGAGCCACTGTCTTTGCGGGCGCAGGGCTTCAAACTGGCGACGAATTTTGTGTGCCTGCTGACGCAGTTTTGCCGGCAGTTCCATTGCTTCAGCATGACGTGAAGCCATCACCTGCAAACGGCAATGGGCTTTTTGCATGTGTTGTTTTTTGTAATCCCATTCATCGACTGGAATGCCCTGATCCAGCACGATGTCGTCGTATTCTTCCGAGGGCAGGTCGAGGTCGAGTTTTATTTTTCCGGTGGTGGTTTCGCTGTCCTGGGCAAGCGTGATGTTGTCCAGATCTTCGGCGGTCTGTTTGGCATTATCGTCATCATCATCGACGCTGGTGCGATCAACTTTTGTGTACTCCGCCCAGCTCCATAATGTTTCCAGGCGAAAACTCATCAGCCCGTCTTTGCCATCGGGCATTTCAGTGCGATCACCTTTTTTGCGTTTCAGCTTTTTTTCCTGCTCGCGCTCGTTCTGTTGGTGGGCATCGGCTTCTGGTTGATCGGGGTCATGCAGTTGTGCGCTTTTGTTGATTTCCTGTGGTGGCGGTGCCGGATGCAGCCACAGTGTTACCGGTTGTGGCGGATGTCTGGCGTAGGATAGTGTGACTTTTTTTTCAGGGTTTGCCAGCGCTTCACGGATGCTTTTTTCCTGATGGGCTTCCTGTGCGGGAAGTTTATCCGGCTGTGGACGCTGTGCCAGATGTGCCTGCAACAGTTTTTGATAATGGTTGCGCAAGCCTGGCCACATCGCCAGTGTTTTGCGGGTGCGATACTGGTTTTTGCTGATCCAGTCGGCATGTTGTTTTGCATCCGGTTCCGGCGTGACCGAGAGCGCCGTCAGCCACAGATAAAGATCATGATTGAGTTGTTTGTCGGGAAACAGTGCGATGCTGTCGGGCAGGCGCAGGGTTTCTTCGTCACGCCAGGCGTATTGTGTTTTTTTTCCGGTGCCGGCGATGCGCTGCAACAGGGAGCGCCGGGCATGAATTTCCGAGTCGGTTGCATTTTCCACGCGCAGGCCGGCTTCACCGCCCAGCGCACGAAAGAAAATGCCTGCAGTGCGGCGTATGTCATCCAGGTGAACGACTGCTTCCGGGTAGTGCCGTTTGGCACTTTTGGTGATGAAGCTGTCCCAGATTTTTCCGACGAATTCTTCCATAATTTTATTGGATAAAATGGCTCCAGTCCGGTGGTAGCCAGAGAATCATGGCAAGGCAGAAAATGATCAGGCCGATAAAAAACAGCTTGAATTTTTTTTGTGGTGAGCTGCCATAATCCGGCGCTAAAGGAATGCCGCAGTGTGCGCAGTTTTCATCGCCTGCTGTAACGCTGCCACCACAATGTTTACAGGTCAGATTTTTCATTGATGTCTCGTCTGGCAAAATAATTCAGTGTTGTTTTCAAAGGGCTGTCCATTCGGCAATCTGTTGCGGAAACAGCCAGCTCAAAATAATCAGTGTCGGTATCACATAAAAATATATTTGCATCAGCTTGCGCAGAACCGGGTTGGCCTGTTTCAGTTCCATGAAATAGTCCACAATAATGCGTCCCTTGAAGGCCAGCACGCCAGCCATGATGAGCACGCTGAGCAGACCGGGATGGCTGCGCTCTGCCATGAAGGCGCTGAACAGGGTTAGGGAAATCAGCAGCAGCCACAGCTTTGTGATGAACTTTTTGTTTTCTGTTTGCATCATCGAATCACGTACAGCAGCGGGAAAATTGTAATCCAGGCGAGGTCGATCATGTGCCAGTATAGCGCGACATTAATCAGCCCTTCGTGTTCCTGTTGTGTGTAGATACCGGTGTTCAGACGATAGATCACCCAGAGCATGGCAGCGCTGCCCCAGCCGACATGCAGAAAATGATTGAAGGTGACGTAATAATAAACCGCATAAAAAATATTTGTTTCCGTGGCAAGCCCCTGCGCTGTGTTCCATGTGTATTCATAATATTTGATGATCAAATAGGTGGCACCGCAGGCAACCGCTGCCCATAACCAGCGGGCGCTTGTTTTTGCCTGATTTTCACGCATGGCCATGACCGCGCGCACAACAAAATAGCTGCTGCTCAGCATAACGATGGTGTTCATCGTACCGGCTGTGGTGTTCAGTTTTGCCGGCCCTTCATGGAACACGACCGGGTTGTGCGCCCGTGCCAGAAAGTACACGATGAACATGATGGCAAACTCGCTCATCTCCGCCAGTATCGCAGCCCAGATTGCCAGGCTGCCCGGAATGTTCCGGCGATGGCTGTTGATGAAAAGTGGTGGCAGTGCAGCTTCGCTCATGGCTGGTCGGTGTTGATGATGGCTGTCAGCACAGTTTTAAATGGCTGCCGCATGTGGCTTGTTTGCCTGGTTATGCCAGGGTGTTTCCATTTTTGCACGAACCACTTCCATCAATGCGGCCACGGTTTCTTCTTCATCACTCAACGGCTCGACGATGGCTGCGCGACACGCATCAATCGGATCGAGGCCGGACTTGATCAGGGTGGCGGCGTATACCAGCAAACGTGTTGATGCAGATTCTTCCAGATCGTGATCTTTCAGAACACGCAGCGCCTGCGCCAGTTCGATTAACTGTCGGGCGGTAGCTTCATCGATGGCAGTTTCTTTTTGAATGATGCCGGTTTCTGTTTCGCTGTCGGGGTAGTCGAAAGACATGGCAACAAAACGCTGGCGTGTCGAAGGTTTCATGCCCTTGAGCAGGTTTTGATAACCGGGGTTGTAGGACACCACCAGCATGAATTCCGGCGGTGCCTGCAATACTTCACCGGTGCGTTCGATGGGCAGAATGCGGCGGTCATCGGATAGCGGGTGCAGCACCACCGTGGTGTCCTTGCGTGCTTCCACCACCTCATCGAGATAACAGATTGCGCCTTCACGCACAGCTTTGGTCAGCGGACCATCGTGCCAGTAGGTTTCACCGTCACCGATTAAATGCCGGCCAACCAGGTCGGCTGCGGTGAGGTCATCGTGACAGGCGATAGTGTACAGGGGGCGGCCGAGTTTTGCCGCCATGTGCTGAATGAAACGGGTTTTGCCACAACCGGTCGGGCCTTTAATCAACATCGGCAACTGGTTGTTGTAGGCGTGTTCGAACAATTCGATTTCGCCATGCTGGCTCTGGTAGAAGGGGATGTTGTTCATGATAGTGCTCATAGGTTGTGGAATGGTTGATAAGAATTAAAGACCCAAAAGATAGGCGGCCGCAATGCTGCTGATGACGATAACCAGCCAGCCATACATGATGATGCGCCACAGCAATGACACGCCGCGCAAGCCCATAAAATCACGAATGATGAAGCCGGCCTTGAGTGTTGTGGTGAACAATAAAAAGGCCATCACCTCAACACCGCTGTAGCCGAGTTTGCCAACGGCATAGGTGGACAGGGTCAGCAGTATCATAAGCAGCCATAATGTATCAGCGTTATAGAATCTGTTTGTCATTATTCTGTTCATTGGTTTGTTAGTGCATGATATAGACCAGTGGAAATAAAATAATCCACACCAGATCGACCATGTGCCAGTAAGAGGCACCGGTTTCGATGCCGGTATGATTCTCTGCACTGTAGCCACCGCGTTGCGCCTTGATGGTGATGGCGAACAGGATGATCATGCCCAGAATCACATGCAGAAAATGAAACAGGGTCAGTGACAGATAAAACATATAAAAAGTATTGCTGCCAAGGTTGATGCCTGCGGCGAACTTGTCGTAATACTCAAATGACTTCAACAGCAGAAATCCCGCGCCGCATGCCAGTGAGGCATACAGCCAGCGGCTGCAACTTTTTATTTCATCCTGGTGTATCGCCTGAATAGCACGAACCGCAAAATAACTGGCGGTAATCAGCAGCAGTGTGTTTGCTGCTCCCAGCTCGCGGTTGAGTGTGAGTTGGTAGTGATTGAACATGGCCAGGTTTTGTTGTCGTGCTACCGCATAAGCGATAAACGCAATGGCAAACACCAGTAACTCGGCGAAGATAAAAAACCAGATGGCAAAATCACCGGGCAACAGCTTCGGTAAGTCAGTGTCGGATTTTGTTATCGTTGCCTGTGTCATTTCAATGTTATTGCCTTTGCATTGTCTTCATATTCACCATAAAAAATACCGCTAGGCACGGCGGTATTTTTTACGCAGGTGCAGGCCCTAGCTTGCTGCCTCGGCGGCATGGCGCTCCACCATTTTTACTTCTTCACCTTTAACAAAGAAGCTGATGAGGTAGATGATGAGGCCTATCAGGAAGATCACACCGGCACCTTCACGCAGCCAGTAGAAGATCTGTATTTTTTCCTGTGTTGCCATAAAGGTCATCGGTGCATCGGAGTAACGTTGCAGATACACCTGCAGTATGCCCGCGCCGGTGAGGAACAGGGTGATGAAAACCATGGCGATGGTCATCAACCAGAAGGCCCACATTTCAAACAACTGTGCGCGTGCATTGGCGGCCTGCTGACCACGCATTAGTGGCATGGAGTAGGAAATGATGGTCAGCACAACCATCACGTAAGCGCCATAGAATGCCATGTGGCCGTGCGCAGCGGTGATCTGTGTACCGTGTGTGTAGAAGTTCACCGGTGCCAGCGTGTGCAAAAAGCCCCAGACACCTGCGCCCAGGAAAGCCATCACTGCCGTACCCAGTGCCCACAGCGTTGCGGCCTTGTTGGGATGGTCGCGTCGACGTTTGCTCACGACGTTAAAGGCGAACAGGGTCATCATAAAGAAGGGGATGGGTTCCAGTGCAGAGAAAACAGAGCCCAGCCACTGCCAGTAATCCGGTGCACCGATCCAGAAGAAGTGATGGCCGGTACCGATGATACCGGAGATCAGCGCCATGGCGATAATGATGTACAGCCATTTTTCGATGACTTCACGGTCGACACCGGTAACTTTGATCAGTACATAGGCCAGCAGTGAAGCCATGATTAATTCCCATACACCTTCTACCCACAGGTGAACAACGAACCACCAGAAATATTTATCCAGCACCAGGTTGTGCGGGTTGTAGAAAGAGAACAGGAAGAACACCGCCAGGCCAACAATACCGGTGAGCAGCACCAGCGAAATCACGGTTTTGCGTCCGGTCAGAATGGTCATGCCGATGTTGAAGATGAACGCCAGCGCAACAATAACGATGCCGACTTTGGTGATGGTGGGTTGCTCAAGAAATTCCCGGCCCATGGTCGGCAGCAGATCATTCATGGTGATTTCGGCCAGCGTGGCATAAGGCACCATCAGGTAACCCAGAATGGTCAGCGCACCGGCCACCAGAAAAATCCAGAACATGAGTTTTGCCAGCCACGGTGCGTAAAGCTCTCGCTCGGATTCTTCAGGCACCAGAAAGTAGGCCGCGCCCATAAAGCCAAACAACAGCCAGACGATCAGCAGGTTGGTGTGAACCATGCGAGCCACGTTGAAAGGGATTTCCGGAAACAGAAAATCGCCGATGACGTATTGCAGGCCGAGAATAACGCCGAACAGAATCTGTCCGACAAAGAGGCCAATGGCTGCAATAAAATACAGCATGGCAATGGATTGTGATTTGTATTTCATATGTCTATCCCCTTAACCTTGAATGTTGGGTGGCCAGTCTCTGGCGACTTTGATGCCATCGGAGTATTTAAGAAATTGTGCCAGTTCTTCCAGCTCCTGATCGGTGAAGTTGAACTGCGGCATACTGCGACGACCGGGAATGCCTTCCACAGGACGGCTCATGATAAAAGCCTTGATGGCTTCGGTGCTTTCGCCAAAGCGGGTATAAACATTGCCCAGCTCTGGCGCAAAGTACGCACCTTCACCCAGCAGGGTATGGCAGCCGATGCAATTGTTGTGTTCCCACAAACGTTTGCCGGCGATCACCTCGGCAGTCAGGTTTTCCCTGTTATCAGTTTTTGGCAGGCTTTTTACCGTGTCGACGGTTAAACCAATAAATACCAGGAAGAAGAAAACCGATCCTCCGTAGTAAATATTGCGAGCCATGCCCTTGGTAAAGGTCTCTCTCATAGCGTTGCTCTCTTAGTTAGTTTTAGTGGTCAGGATTAGGAGTATTAGCGAATTATAAAAATCTGATATTCTGAAATCCTTGACCAATATCAAGACGCGAAAAATATAAAAACCCGAGAGCAGGTGGGGCTATGAAGGAGAATGTTGCTCGCCAGAGGCAGGCAGAGGCTTAGATGACAGCAGCAAGTTCAGCGGTTTTTGTGCGATAAAAATGCGCAGCTTTTGTCAGGTTATACAATAAAAAAAACTGCGCAGTGGCAAGCATGATGGCTGCAGGATAAAAAAACCAGAGCGGCCATAGTGTCGCCAGCACCAGTAATAGCAGGCTGAGCAGGTGAAAACGAAATTGCCACAGGCCGGCCTTTTCAGGAATGATCTTGCGCATGTGTGGCACTTTAACCTGTAACTCACGTGCTCCCTTGAGGCGCAGGTTTTTGTTTTTCACACTGAGATGCAGCCAGATAATAAACGGAAAAATTTTATACATCATGCCGTTGACCGTGGTCATGGCAAAACCGTGGATCATCAACACCGCCAGTAAAAAATCCGGTGGCGCAATGTTTGTTATCGCAGAAACCATCCACAGTGTCGTCAGCAGAAGCAGGCAGCTCATTGCCAGTTGCCAGAATTTCATGGTGGTGTCGGGCAACTGGCGGCGACGATTTTTTAGCAGCCATAAAGTGGTTATCGCAAACACAACCAGACCGGTTGCCAGCAACAGTGAAAAAAACAGCTTGAGACCATCCAGCAGCCAGAGGTGAGACAGGCTGAGACCGATGATACTGGCAAACATGAGCCACCCCAGCCAGCGTTGATGCTGCGCGGGATAATCATCGGTAATCTGAAACATGGGAATCACCTGATAGGCAACAGCAACGATGAGCAGAAAAACCCAGCCCAGCAGTCCCCAGCCAAGATGCAGATTGGTTAGCTGGCGTGCCAGCGGAAAATTCTGCCAGCCATAACCCAGTGAAAGATAGATGCCGAGGCTGGCGGTGATGCCCAGCGCAAGCAACGCCAGTAACATCATGCTGCGTGTGGCGTGCCGGTTTTCAGAGCGCAATAAACGTTCTGCCGCAATAAGAATAAACGTGCTAAAGGTAAAACCCAGAAGTGCGATAGCGAGAAGAAACAGCTGCGGTAAATGCAGCAACCAGGCCAGGCCAAGACATAACGTGCCGCCGAACAGGGGCAGGTGAATGATGCGACTGAACAGCTGTGGACGTGCGATGACCATGCCCATGAGCACCGGCATTAGCTGCATCATCGCGCCCAGCATGCTCATGGCGAGAAAGCCCAGAGTCAGAAAATGGGTGACAGCAAGAATCGCCGGTGACCAGCGTGTGGCAATAATTTCCGGTCCGTGCCAGAGCAGAACCAGTGCTGCCAGCAGGCCAAACAG
>WFOC01000083.1 GCA_015488295.1 Gammaproteobacteria bacterium | reverse complement strand
GTTTGCCCGAGCAGGTGTTGCCTTTTTCAACCGGAGTAATCGGTGAACAATTGCCGATGCCGATTTTGCAATCAGGCATAAATAAAATAGTCGCTGAGCTGTCTGAAGATAACTGGCGCGCAGCTGCCAAAGGTATCATGACTACCGATACCGTGGAAAAGGCCGTGTCAAAAACATTGCTGGTTGATGGCCGGAAAGTTACTATCAGCGGCATCGCAAAAGGTTCCGGCATGATTTGCCCGAATATGGCGACCATGCTGTCTTTCATTGCGACAGATGCCGATGTGGATGCGGCTTTTCTACAGCAGTGTTTGTCGGAAGTGGTCGAAGACAGTTTTAATGCGATTACGGTTGATGGCGATACCTCGACCAATGATGCCTGCGTGCTGATTGCTACCGGTAAAGCAGGTAATAAAACAATAGATCAAAACAGTGCAAACGCCGAGCGTTTTATCACAGAGTTGAGAGCTGTTTGTCTGTTTCTGGCGCAGGCTATCGTACGTGATGCTGAAGGTGCGACAAAGTTTGTTACAGTTTCTGTCGCGCAGGCCCGGTCCAGAGCAGAAGCAAAAAAAGTTGCTTATACTATTGCGCATTCACCGCTGGTGAAAACTGCGCTGTTTGCCAGTGACCCGAACTGGGGCCGTATCCTTGCTGCTGTTGGTCGCGCCGGTGTTGAACAGCTGGATATTTCCGGTGTTAATATTTTTCTTGGCGATATCTGTATCGTTCGTAACGGTGCTGTCGATAGCGATTACACGGAAGAAAAAGGGCAGCGTGTAATGAATCGGCATGAGATCACCATCGCTGTCGAGTTGAGTCGAGGCGATGAGTCTGCAACTATCTGGACATCTGACCTGTCACATGAATATGTGCGCATCAATTCCGAGTACCGTTCTTAAATCTTTTTAATCTTCAAAAATAATTATGTCTGATATTGTTCATGTTGCAGTCGCGGTCATTATCAATGAGACTGATGAGGTTTGCATTACCTTGCGTCATGAGGATTCACATCAGGGTGGTCTGTGGGAATTCCCCGGCGGTAAAATCGAGCCGAATGAAAGTGTCGAGCAGGCGCTTGTACGCGAAATCAAAGAAGAGCTGGGGCTGGAAATAAAAACATCGCGCCCTCTGATCACCATTAATCATGACTACGCCGATAAAAAAGTCTGTCTGCATGTAAATCGTGTGCTTGATTATCACGGGCAGGCGCATGGTGCGGAAGGTCAGCAGTTAAAATGGCTGTCAGTTGATCAGCTGGCTCCCGGTGATTTTCCTGCTGCCAACCAGTCGATTATCAAAGCGCTGCAGTTGCCGGACAGGTATTTGATCACCGGCAAGTTTTCTGATGAAGATGAATTCCTGGCAAAGCTGGCAGCGGCGCTTGATGACAGCATCCGTCTGGTACAGTTGCGACTGAAGCCCGGTCATTTAGCGCCTGAAAAAATTCCGGCATTAATCCGGCAGACATCATCACTGTGTACGCAGGCGGGCGCAAAGCTGTTGTTTAATATTCCAGCTGAATACCTGGTATCTGTTGATCTGTCCAGCATTGCCTTTGATGGTTTTCACGCCGACAGCAAAACCCTGAACACCCTGTCGCAGCGTCCGGATGCCCGGCTTTTTTCTGCATCCTGTCATAATGAAACAGAGTTGTTAAAGGCCATAAAGCTGGGTGCGGATTTTGCTGTTCTGTCGCCGGTGCAGAAAACGGCGAGCCATCCTGATATGGATGCGATGGGCTGGCAGAAATTTTCTGAGCTGTTAGAAATGTGTCCGATGCCGGTTTATGCACTGGGCGGTGTGTCTGCGGATGATATACCGGTAGCCTGTTCGCATGGTGCGCAGGGTGTGGCAGCGATTAGTGCTTTCTGGCGTTGAAGATGAGTTTTTTGATGCGCCTTCCTGGCGGAATATTCAGGCCGTTGCTTTATATTGAGCACATCATCAGTTTGAAATTAACATCTTCCTTGCACTGCTCGGGGCGTTGTGACGGATTATCATTTTTCATGAAACGTACAGAGAAGCGGTGTTTGCCGGCGCTTATTTCGGGGTAGCATAAACCGTTGGCAGGAATGGAAATGCGCAACAACTGTATCGCCTGATTGGTGTCGAGTGATTTCTGAAAAAAACCGTGTGGCGCAACTTCGTCGGTGTTTTCTGCGCTGTGTCGCAACACATCCAGTATCAGCTGTACCGAGCGATCCAGGTGGCTGAAAGGCTGAAACCATTTTTCAATATTTTTTTTCCGTTTATCTTTTGGCAACGTCAGCCAGTGTTTGAGTGCAGGCAGATCGAAATCGCAGATGCAGCCGGGCACTGAATTTTTTTGTGCGATGGCGGCGAGCAGCTCGACATTTTTGCTTTCCTGACCGACCTGTCCCTTGATGGCCTGTAACTCGCCGATGCGTTTCTGTATGTTTTTTAATACTGAAGAAAGTTGTGTCTGGTCGATTTGCGGACGTTTGGACAGGCGGTCCAGGCGGGTGTGCTGGCGTTCGAGTTCTTTCAGAATTTCCAGTTTGATATCGCTGCGTGTGGTGAATGCCAGAATCTCCAGAATAGAGCCAATGGCAACACGGTTGTTCCAGTCTGAGCCATGCTGCAGGTGGAATGAGTATTGCTGAAACAGCTTTTCCAGACGCAGAAAAGCGCGCACTTTTTCATTTAACGGTTGTTCGTAAATGTGGTTATCGGTCACAGTTGAGTTTCTTGTTGTCTGTTGTAGAGTGATGGTTGTAATTTTATAAATTAGATTTATCTAATATTTCAGCAAATTTTACACTTTTTCTTTGTATAGAGAGACAGTATTTTTATCCGTTTGTTGTGCCCAGATGCATGTATTTTTCGTGTAGTTTCGTGACCTTAGCTGCCAGATATTTGATGCTGCTGTTGTTTTCAATAATGTCGTCAGCGATTTTCTGGCGCTTCTGATCATCGGCCTGGCTGTTAATAATTGACTGAATTTCACGCACACTGCGGCTGTCACGTTGTTGTACACGCTTGATTCTTGTTTCTTCGTCGGACATTACCACAAGGATACGGTCGATGAGGTGGTGGTAATGCGCTTCGATGAGCAGGGGGATAACAATGATTGCATAAGCCGGTGGCGTTGGTGCTGATGCCAGTGCATCTAGCTGCGCTATTACTTCGTGCTGAATTTTCGGATGCAGAATGTTTTCCAGACGTTGCCGGCTTTGTTTTACTTGAAAAACGATCCGGGCAAGTTTTTTGCGGTTTAGGCTGCCGTCAGGGCTGAGTATGTCCTGGCCAAAGGTATTGGTGATTTCCTGCAGGACTTCAGCGTTATCATTGACCAGTTCATGGGCAATGATGTCGGTGTCGATAACCGGTACGCCAAGGTTTTTGAAGAGGTCTGAGACGGATGTCTTGCCGCTGCCGATGCCACCGGTTAAGCCGACCTTCAGCATGTTACAGGAATGACAGGTAAGTGCTGTTGATGGTCTCTCCCCATAACAGCGCGATCCAGCCGGCGATGGCCAGATAGGGGCCAAAAGGAATGGGTTGCTGCTGTTTGGTTCTGCCGATGAGCAGCATGCTGATGCCAATGATGGAACCAACCACAGAAGAGACAAGAATGATCTGTGGCAGATACTCAAAACCGACCCAGGCACCGAGTGCTGCGAGCAGTTTGAAATCGCCAAAACCCATGCCTTCTTTTTTTGTCAGCAGTTTGAACAGATGGTAGATCGACCACAGGATCAGGTAGCCGGCCATGGCTCCGATTACGCTTGAGGTGAGGTCGGTAAAGATATTGAAAAAGCTCAATAATATTCCGGCCCATAGCAGAGGCAGGGTGATGTCGTCAGGCAACAGCTGTTTTTTTATGTCGATCAGAGTGAGGGCAATTAATACCCAGGTGAATAATAGGGCGAGCACGGTTTGTATGGTGACACCAAATGTGTAAGCAACCGTCAGTGAAGCCAGTGCGGTAAGTAGTTCAACAGCCGGGTACTGGAAAGAAATACCGGTGCCGCATGATGAACACTTCGCTTTTAAAAACAGGTAACTGATGACCGGGATGTTTTCCCAGAATCGTATTTTGTGTCCGCAGTTCGGACATGCGGATGCGGGCGTTGCCAGGCTGAGTGATGCCAGACTGGTTTCGAGTTCAGGCGGGTCCAGTTCGAGAAATTCGTGGCATTCAAGTTTCCAGTCACGCTCCATCATTCGTGGCAGACGATAGGCGACTACGTTTAAAAAGCTACCGAAGCTCAAACCGAGAAACAGAGCCAGGGTGTAGAACGCCCATGGTTCGGATTGAAAAAAATATGTGATATTTTCAAGCATAATAAAAATTATAGAAAGGTCTGATTTTACATTACTGCGCCCATCTTGAAGATAGGCAGGTACATAGCAATAACCAGGCCGCCCACAACCACGGCGAGAAATGCCATGATTAAAGGTTCAAGCATGGCGGTTAAATTATCAACAGCATCATCAACAGCCGCTTCGTAGTATTCAGCAACTTTATCCAGCATCTCGTCCAGTGCACCGGACTCTTCACCGATGCCTACCATCTGGATCAGCATGTTGGGAAATAAATCCTTGTTTTGAGAGAGGCTTGCCTGCAGGGTGGTGCCTGCTGCAATATCATCTCTTAGCTGCAGGATCGCTTTTTTGTAGACGCTGTTACCGGCCGCGCCAGCAACAGAGTCCATAGCTTCTACCAGTGGTACACCGGCAGCAAACATGGTGGCCAGTGTTCTGGAAAAGCGTGCGATGGCGGCATTGGAGGTTAGTGAGCCAACAGCGGGTAATTTCAGTGCCAACTTATCCATGCCTTCCCGGAATGCGGGTGACCGGGTTTTTAATTGCCTGAAGCCAAAAATACTGGCAACGATGATGCCGATCAATGGCCAGATGTTAGCGATTAAACCATCAGACAGGCCGACAACAAATTTTGTAAATGCCGGCAGTTCTGCGCCGAAACCTTCAAACATTTCGGCGAAGATCGGTATGACAAATATCAACAAAACGGCAGACACGACAACGGCGAACATAAGTACCGTGATGGGGTAGGTCATGGCCTTTTTGATTTTGGTTTTTAGCGCTTCAGATTTCTCCTTGTAGGTGGCTACTTTTTCAAGCAGGGTTTCCAGTGCACCGGATTGTTCACCGGCATCAACCAGGCTGACAAACAGGTCATCAAAGTGTGCCGGATGCTGACTTAATGCTGACGCCAAAGTACCGCCGGCTTCTACGTCGGCTTTAAGCTGCATAATCAATTTTCCCATGCTGGGATTGGAGTGTCCCTGACCTACGATGTCAAAAGCCTGCACCATTGGCACACCGGCTTTTATCATGGTGGCAAGCTGGCGACTGAAAACAGCAATGTCATTGGTGGTAATCGGCTTTGCGCGAGAACCCAGAAGTGATCCGCTTTTTTTTCTGATTTTACCTTTTTTCGGGGTGAGTCCCTGCTTGCGTAATTGAGCCTTAACAATATCGGCGCTGGCTGCGGTTGTTTCTCCTTTTACTGTGCCACCTTTTGCATTCGTGCACTCCCAGGTGAACGTGATACTTTTTGCTTTTTTTGCCTTAGCCATTGTTATGTCCTGATGATTGTATTTTTGCTTTAATCTTTTGTTGCCTAGTCTTTGGTTACGCGATTGATTTCTTCCAGGCTGGTTAAGCCGGCGATAACTTTTTTAATGGCTGACTGCCTTAGGTTGGCAATGCCTTCTTTTTGAGCCTGATCTGCGACATCAATTGCGGTGCCGTTATTCATGATAATGCGGCCGATCTCGTCGGAGACCGGCATCACCTGATAAATACCGACGCGCCCCTTGTAACCATCGCTGCACTGGTCACAGCCAACGGCTCTGTATAAGTCCGGTTTTTCATCGATTTGTTCTGTTGTGAAACCTTCTTCTTCCAGTGCCGGACGTGGAATATCGATTTTTTCCTTGCAGTTGTTACATAAGCGGCGGGCGAGCCGTTGTGCGATGATCAGGGAAACTGCGGAGGCAATATTAAATGGCGGTACACCCATGTTGACCAGCCGTGCCAGTGTTAGCGGGGCATCGTTGGTATGCAGGGTAGACATTACCATGTGGCCGGTTTGTGCAGCTTTAATGGCGATTTCAGCGGTTTGTAAATCACGAATCTCACCGACCATGATGATATCCGGATCCTGTCGTAAGAAAGCGCGTAATGCTGATTCAAAGGTCAGGCCGACCTTTTCGTTAACGTTGACCTGATTGATGCCTTCGAGGTTAATCTCAACAGGATCTTCAGCGGTTGATATGTTGGTATCTACAGTATTCAGAATATTCAAACCGGTATACAGTGATACGGTTTTACCACTACCGGTCGGGCCGGTGACCAGAATCATGCCATATGGATTGGCCAGGGCGCTCAGGTATAGTTCTTTTTGATCGGCTTCATAACCCAGTGCATCAATACCCAGAGAGGCGCTTGAAGGATCGAGAATACGTAACACGATTTTTTCACCGAACAGTGTTGGGCAGGTGTTAACACGAAAGTCGATAGCTTTGTTTTTGGATATCTTTAGTTTGATGCGCCCGTCCTGCGGCACCCGTTTTTCAGCGGTGTCCATACGGGACATAACTTTGATGCGCGCTGAAAGTTTTGGACTCATGGCGACAGGGGGTTTGGCGACTTCACGCAAGACACCATCGATGCGCAGTCTTACGCGATAAACTTTTTCATATGGTTCGAAGTGAATATCGGATGCGCCTTTTTTGATGGCATCGAGCAGGATTTTATTGATAAAACGTACGACAGGGGTGTCGTCAACGTCAGAGCTGGTATCCTCTTCTTTTTGTTCGGCATTGGGGTCGGTAAAATCCAGGTCGTCCAGATCTTCCAGGTCGTTGCCCATCATCTCGTCCATGGCGGCTTCCTGCTCTTCCAGCAGTTTTTCTACCATCCTGGATAACTTGTCTTCTTCTACCAGAACCGCTTCTGTATTAACACCTGTCTGGAATTTAATGTCGTCAATGGCAGCGAGGTTGGTTGGATCAGAAATGCCGATATATAAACGTTGCCCTCTTTTATAAAGGGGCAGCGCGTGGTGTTTTTTTATAAGCTTGTCGTCAACAATGTCGCGCGGAATAGATTCCGGATCAATTGCGTTGAGGTCGAAAACCGGCAGGCCAAATTCCTTGGAGGCTTCCATGGCAATTTTAGTGGCAGACAGGATGTTATTACTAACGAGGTAATTAGTAAATGAAACCTTTTCTTTGAGAGAAGCTTTAAGTGCATTAATTGCGGCTTCTTCTTCCAGTATGCCGTCAATAACAAGCTTGCGTGGAAGCCCTTTTAATTTTGTTTCTGCTGCCATGTTGATTTTATGTCCCCGGATGTAACAAATTTAGAATTTTTATTTTGTTACTTTGATAGCACATAAAACATAGTCTATTTTTAAAAAATATCTACTGCTCACAATGAGTTAAATTTATTCCGATGTCTTTGGCCAAGACTCTATGGCGGTTTTTTTAGCAGGGATATTATCAGGGCTAAAAAAGCTGCAATATAGAATAATGGCAGGCAAGAAATAGCGGTGATCTGTTTTTGAATAAGAGTATCGGATGGTTTCGCATGTTTTAGTATGAGGCGTTTATCAACGTGCATTGTCTTACAAATTTGTCACATACTGACAATAATAATCGCCTATATGAAATTGCAATAGATGGGGGTTTATATAACTTGTTGATTGGTATGCCGGTTATGCTTTTTTGAAATTCTGGCACGCTACCTGCATTGTAAACAGGTAATCTTACAAGATAAGAATAAATGTTTAAAAAACTATTTACCTAATAATACTTTTTCCAATGGAGATAAACATGAATAAATTTCAACGTGGCATGAGTTCAGCAAAAAGAACAGCCCAAAAAGGTTTTACCTTAATCGAATTAATGATCGTGGTTGCGATTATCGGTATTCTTGCATCAGTAGCCGTGCCGGCTTATCAGGAATATATTGCTTCATCTGAAGGTGGCGCAGCGATGAAAGGTATCGGTGGTTATGTTTCACAAGGCCAGGCGTGCATTGGTTCTGGCATTGGTTGTCAGCAATTAGCGGATGCAGTTGCTAATGAGCCTCTATTAACAACTTCCGCTGTACCAGCCATAGGTACAGCATTTGATCTGGTTTGGGGTACAAATGGTGTTTGTGAACTGACAGCAGCTTTAGGCGCTGATGGTACTGTGGGTTATACAATGGCTTTAGGTGCAAATCCAGGTCAGGCTACTCAAGCACAATGTCAGGCTGGCGCAGGTTTATAATCTAAGCTAATTGTTACAGTATTACCACAGTATTGTGGTGCTAGAGAAAAAGCCGGCCATTGGTCGGCTTTTTTTTCAAAAAAAATAGATGTTGTATATATTTAGCGTCTATCTTGAAAGGGTTATGCACAAAAAATTGTTTGAATGAGCAGGGTGATAAATGTGTGAATAACGAGGGCCTGTTTAGTAATAACTGTTTGTGCCTCCCTACTAATTATGGATAAAAATTATGAATAATGTTCAAGTAAGAATGAGAAGCTATCAACGGGGTTTTACATTAATTGAATTAATGATTGTGGTTGCTATTATCGGCATTTTGGCATCAGTTGCAGTCCCCGCCTACCAGGAGTATGTTGCATCTTCAGAAGGTGGCGCAGCAATGAAAGGAATAGGTGGTTACGTTTCGCAGGCACAGGTTTGTGTTGGATCGGGAACAGGTTGTGCAGCATTTGATATTTCTGTAGGCAACGAACCATTGCTAACAACGTCAACTGCTGGTGCTATCAATACGACAATTGATTTAGTTTGGGGAACTAACGGCGTATGTGAGCTGACTGCAAGAATATCACCTACTGGTGGTGTGCAGTATATTATGGCTTTAGGTGCGAATGCTGGTACGGCCACACTTCAACAGTGTTCAAATGGTGCAGGTCTTTAATTAAGCTGTCATAAATAATTATAATTAAGGCTTTTTTAAAAAATGGGTGTGCTGCGCTGTTTAAAAGATTATTCGATATTGAGTTTTTGTAAACGGTAGCGTAACTGTCTCAAGCTCAAGCCTAGCAATTTTGCTGCCGCTGTTTTATTCCAGCGGGTTTGTTCCAGTGCCTGCATAATGCTCTGGCGTTCCTGACCAGCCAGATCCATTGGGTCGACCCGAGGTGCTTCAGTAGTGCTGGGCTCGCCGTTGGCTAACGGTTTCAGATGCAGATCCTGAGTGGAAATACTGTTGTTATCTGATAGAGCCATGGCTCGTTCCAGAATATTTTCCAGCTCACGCACGTTGCCGGGAAAGTGGTAGTTTTGCAGTGCTGTGACTGCTTCTGCATCAATCGTTGGCACGTCTATTCCCATTTTTTCTGCCAGGTTGTTGAGTAGCTGCTCGATAAAGAGCGGGATATCTTCCTTTCTTTCACGCAGGCTGGGAATGGTGAGTTCGATGACATTGATGCGGTAGTACAGGTCTTCTCGAAAGGCACCATCGGCGACCAGCTTGACCAGGTTTTTGTGGCTGGCGCTGAGCACTCTGACATCGACCGGGTTTTCCTGTGCTGCGCCGACTGCACGCACAGCTTTTTCCTGAATCACACGTAACAGTTTTACCTGCATATTCAGCGGTAGTTCGGCGATCTCGTCGAGAAATAAAGTACCGCCATTGGCGGCTTCGAACAGCCCTTGCTTGTCGGAATGTGCGCCGGTAAAGCTGCCTTTAAGGTGGCCGAAAAATTCACTTTCCATTAGTTCGGCGGAGATTGCGCCACAGTTGACAGGTACGAACGGGCCTTCATTTCTTGAGCCCTGCTGGTGGATCATTCGTGCGACGCGCTCTTTGCCAGAGCCGGACTCGCCGTGAATAAATACCGGTGCCTGGTTTCTTGCCAGCTTGGCAATATTTTTTAGCAGGTTTTTTACCGCGCTGGATTTTCCGGTGATGCTGATCTGGTCTTTATCTGCTTTTTTATTTTCAGCTTTTTCCGGAAGGGTGGTCGCTGCCGATACCAGGTTACGCAGAATCTGGATGTCCACCGGTTTGGATACAAAATCAAAAGCGCCGGCTTTTAATGCTTTTACCGCTGACTCCATATTGCCGTGCGCAGTTATCACCGCGATAGGTAAGTCACTGTGGTTTTTCTGAACGTGTTCGACCAGCTCGATACCGTTACCGTCGGGCAGGCGCATGTCAGTCAGGCAAAGGTCAAAGTGTTCACTTGCCAGCAGTGATTTTGCATCAGTGAGGTTCAATGCAGATTGCGATGCGATATCCATACGCATCAGGGTGATTTCGATAAGTTCGCAAATGTCTGCCTCATCATCAACAATGAGTACTTTTTTTGCTGTCATAAATTTTCCCTGAGTTGTTTGTTATTTTTAGTGATGGGTTTGTTGAAAATATATTCTAAAACAGGTGCCACCAGCGGGTGGCGGAATATGGCGTATCTTAGCACGGTTACTTTCGATCACTTCTTTGGTGATGTACAGACCGAGGCCGGTGCCTTCATCACTGGTGGTGAAGAACGGGTCAAAAATATGTGTCTGTGTTTCTTCATCAATACCGGGGCCGTTATCAATAATATCGATGTATGGCTGTTCCATGATTTTATCGATTTCCCCCTGAATATGAATCATGATATTGGAGTGATCCATGTGGCTGTGGTTGATTGCATTGCTGCACAAATTCCACATCACCTGGTGTAGCTGGCTGGAATCAAATAATATTTCGATAGTTTGCGGCTTGATCTGTATTTGCAGTTGGTAGGCGTGCAGATTATGGCTGGCGACAAACTCTTTTCGAAACTGAAGCAGCCATTGGTAAAGGTTTAATATTTCGGGGGTGCCGCGTTGCTGCCGGGAAAGTTGCAGCACATTTTCAACAATGCCGTTGAGACGTTTTGCCTGGGTGTTGATGATGCTGGTGAGCTTTTTATCGGCTTCATTGTCGGATGTTTCGCCAAGTAACTGACCGGCATGATTAATGGCTGCAAGCGGGTTGCGAATCTCATGAGCAATGCTCGCGGTTAAGCGGCCGAGTGATGCCAGTTTTACCTGTTGAAAGCGTTGCGTCAGCTGAGTGGCATCTTCGAGGAAAATCAGGGTCCGGCCGATAAGTTTTTCGTGCGGAATGTCACTTTGGTCGATATGGCTGAATCCCGGCTGTATATCGGGTAGCCCCTGCGGTTGCTGAATTGGCTGATGGTTTTGTACAGAGTTGTTATTCCAGTCGATAAAGCGGTTGTATAAATCAGCGGAAATATCCTTTAATCGAGAGTGCGGTTTGATGCTGGTTTGACCTAGCAGTTCCAGTGCTGCGTTGTTGTTCATCAAAATCAGCCCGTTGTTTTTTATGACGATGATACCGGTACGCATGCTGTGGATAATATGCTCGTTCATCTGAATGATGGTTTCCAGCTCCTGGCTGGCATCGAGCGCCAGTTTTTCTGACTCTTTGATTTTTTTTGCGGTATAGGCAGACAGTATTGCCGTGATGAAAATCAGAATGCCAAGCAAGCCTGCCTGGGTGAAAGCGGGGATGTAATCAGTGTAGGTGAACTGTGAATAAACCTGCTCGGCGATAACAGCCAGAGCAGAGATGGCGGCAAAAAGAATGGTGACGCGCTTGTGCAGAAACAGGCTGGTCATCGAAATGCTGATAATAAGCAGCATGCCCAGGCCGGTACGGATGCCGCCGGTCGCATGCATTAATACAACGATGCATGAAATATCCACCAGCGTGTGAATAATAACCTGGGTATCCAGCCCCGGTTTCTGGCGAATGATGCCGACGATGAATAATAAACTGGCGAGCAGATAGAAAAGTGATGTGGCGATAAAAACATCAGCATGCGCAAATCCACTGGGAATCAATGGCAGCAACCAGCCGTTTAAATAAATCGCGATGAAAAGCAGCGCCAGTGAGGTGCGAAAATAATTAAACAGGCGCAGACGGTACCAGGCATCTGGTATGTTCTGCTGGGCGGTTGTATTCAATTTTAGGGGTTGCTGATTCAACACGTGCCTGATTCTTGTCTTTATTATGCTCTGTTTTCCTGAAGAGTATAGTCGCTTATATCGCGGCTACCGTTCGGCTTTATGAAGCAGGGTTAATTATTATTTTTTTCGTCGTTTTATTCTGATGATTGATGCCACCAAAGCAATGATGATGACAATAACAACAAGGATAACTAGAAGTCGTAGCATGTTAAAATCTCTTTTTTCAACAAATTATTTTTAAGCGAAAAGTCGTAATCATGAGTCAGGAAAAAACGGCCCGAGCCGCCAGTATAAAACAACCCGCGCCAGTAAAGATCGTAATGGTACAGGATGTTTTCCAGGTGGGGGACATAAAAAACAATGCAGATAAAATTATTGCGTCTGCCATTGAAGCCGGTCAGCAGGGCGCTGACCTGGTGGTGTTTCCCGAGCTGGCACTGGTTGGCTACCCGCCGGAAGATTTGCTGCATCGTCAGGGTTTTCTTCAGCAGGTGAAGCGTGAGAGCCTGCGTATTCAGCAGACTCTGAAAGAGAATCCGGATAATGTCGGTGTGGTCTATGGCCTGCCTTATGAGCATGCCGGCAAGCTTTATAATGCAGCGCTTTATCTGAGCGATGGTGTTGTTAAACAATTCTGTTTTAAACAGTCACTGCCAAATTACTCAGTGTTTGATGAAGTGCGTTATTTTGTCGCGGGCAATGAAAGCGTGATTATCGATGTTAAAGGCCACAGGATTGGCCTGTTGATCTGTGAAGATGTTTGGCGGGCCGACTGCGTGCAGCAGTCAAAAGAACATGGTGCGCAGGCCATTATTGTCATCAATGCCTCACCGTTTCATCTCAACAAACACAGTGAGCGTGTCGCCATATTGCAGGATCATGCAAGACGGTTTGAATTACCCCTCCTGTATCTCAACATGACCGGTGGTCAGGACGAACTGGTGTTCGATGGCGATTCGCTGGCGGTAAATCGCCAGGCCGAGCTGGTGGTGCGGGCGAAACTGTTTGAAGCGGATCGTATTGAAATTATGTTTGACGGTGAAGATATTTCATCATCTCACCCGATGGAAGCGCAGGCCAGCAGCGAAGCTGTCACCTATAAAGCACTGGTTACCGGGGTGCGTGATTTTGTTCACCAAAACGGTTTTAGTGGCGTGGTCATCGGCCTGTCGGGAGGTGTCGACTCGGCGCTGACACTGGCGATAGCAGTTGATGCGCTGGGCGCGGAAAATGTCGAAGCGGTGATGATGCCCTCGCGTTACACCGCTGATATGAGTTTGCAGGATGCCGAAGCCGAAGCTGAACTGCTGGGCGTGAAATATGACGTGGTGGCCATCGAAGGCGTGTTCAACAGTTTTCTCGATACCCTGGCACCGGTGTTTGCCGGTGCGCCGGCGGATACCACCGAAGAAAATATTCAGGCACGTTGCCGGGGGCTGCTGCTAATGGCGATCTCCAATAAAAAAGGTCGCATGGTGCTGACCACCGGTAATAAAAGTGAGATGGCGGTCGGTTATGCCACTTTATACGGCGATATGTGCGGTGGTTTTGCGCCGATAAAAGATGTCTGCAAAACCCTGGTGTATAAACTTTGCCGTTATCGAAACAGCGTGTCGCCGGTGATTCCCGAGCGGGTGTTAACCCGGCCGCCAACAGCAGAACTTCGAGAAGATCAGTGTGACCAGGATTCCCTGCCGGATTACGCGGTGCTGGATCGCATCCTGGAACTGTCGGTGGAGCAGGACAAACCCATCGATGAAATCGTCGCCGAAGGCATCGACCGGGAAACCGTGTTGCAGGTCATCACCATGGTGCAGCGCAATGAACATAAACGCCGGCAGTCTGCGCCGGGCATTCGCATCACGCGGCGGGCGTTTGGCCGGGATCGGCGCTATCCGATTACTTCGGGGTATCGGCGGAAATAGATAAAAAAGCGAAGTTGGCAGTTAGCAGTTAAAAGCAAAAGCTTATTCACCACAGAGGCACAGAGGACACAGAGTTTTCTTTTGTTTACGGCGCCTGCGGCGCAGTAAACAATAAAAAGGCTTTTTCCTCTGTGTTCTCTGTGCCTCTGTGGTGAAATCGTTTTTAAAGTTTCTTAGCTTTTACTGCTAACTGCCAACTTTAACTTATGAAGAAGGCGGCGCTTTGCCGTACTTGTCTGATTCGTCTGTTGGCGTGCTGATGTCTGAAAAATCATTGTAATCGATGACACGCTGAATATCAGCGGCCAGGTCGTTCAGTTCCAGCTTTTCATAAGACAGCAGCATTATTTCCAGCGCACGTTTTGTCCAGATGGTATTCGGGTAGCGCGTGAGCACTGTTTTGGCTCGCTTTGCTGCAGACAACCAGGATTTTCGTTCGACATAAAATTCAGCAATCAGAATTTCTTTTTCGGCCATCTGGTTGCGCAGGTAAATCATGCGCTGATAAGCATCACCGGCATAGATGCTGTCGGGGTAGCGGCGTACCAGAGTGGCGAAATTATTGAATGCCCGTTCCAGCACGGCAGGGTCATGTTGTGAGGGCTGGCGCGGAAACCAGTCATCGAGCAGCCCCTGGCCGCGGTTAAAGTTGATCAGCCCCTTCAGATAATAAACATAATCCATGTGCGGGTCGCGTGGATGCAGGCGGGCGAAGCGCTCCACGGCGCTGGTGGCCTGATCGAGTTCGTCATATTTGTAATAGGCGTAGGCAATTTCCAGCTGCGCCTGCTTGGCATAAGGATCGAAGGGGTAACGCGCTTCCAGTGATTCCAGGCTTTTCACCGCGCTTTGAAACTCAGCCGCTTCCAGTGATGCTTGTGCTTCTTCATAAAGCTCTTTGGCGGAATAACCGGCGGTTTCGTCGTTTTTCCCCTTGTGACCGGCGCAGGCCAGCAAGGTGGTCGAAAGGAGTAGCAGAAAGAGCTGTCGCATCAAATAATTATCAGGTAGTTATTGGCATGGTTTAGAATGTCTTATTATAACGAAGTTCGCACTGAGGGCGTATGTCTGAATCACCAATAATCAAAAATATCACCGAAGACGATGCTGGCAAACGGCTGGACGTGGTGCTGGCGCAACTTTTTCCGGAATATTCGCGTAGCCGGCTGAAAATCTGGATCGAGCAGGGGCAGGTGCTGGTCAATGGCAAAACGGTCAGGCCGAAATATAAAATAGCCGGCGATGAAGAAATTCAGTTGACGGCGCAGAGCATCGAGTCGGAAGAAAACTGCGTTGCTGAAGATATTCCGCTGGACATTGTGCATCAGGATGAATCCATCATCGTCATTAATAAGGCCGCTGATTTTGTAGTGCATCCTGCGGCCGGGCATTACTCCGGCACGGTGCAGAATGCGCTGCTGCATTTTGACCCGGCACTAGCAGAGATTCCGCGTGCTGGCATTGTGCATCGGCTGGATAAAGACACCACCGGAGTCATGGTGGTGGCGCGTAACCTGACGGCACACAAATATCTGGTCAATCAGATTCAGAAACATGAAGTCGAGCGTGAATATCAGGCCATCGTTTTTGGTGTGCTCACCGGCGGCGGCATGGTTGATCAGCCTATCGGTCGTCATCCGCGTGATCGTATCAAGATGGCCGTGCGTGAAAATGGCCGCGAAGCTGTCACCCATTATCGTCTGTTGAAACGTTTTCGCGAGCACAGTCATGTAAAAGTGCAGCTGGAAACCGGACGCACCCACCAGATCCGGGTGCACATGAGTCACCTGCGTCACCCCATCGTTGGTGATCCGGTTTATGCCGGCCGTCATCGTGTGCCTGCTGGTGCGCAGCCTGAGTTGCTGGAATATCTGCAGCATTTTAAACGTCAGGCCCTGCATGCCTGGCGGCTGAGTTTTATTCATCCTGAAAGTGGTGAAGACGTTTCTTACGAAGCACCGTTGCCCGATGACATGCAGCAACTGCTGGCGCTGCTGGAAAGTGATTTGCAGGCACACGAAGCCGGCCAGTATTGAATGGATAAACTTTCCTACCTGCCGGCAAGCTGGCTGAATAAACCTGAAAACGTGTCTGCAGTTACCACGCTGATTCACGGCGGGGTAAGTCAGGGGGCGTTCAGTGAATTTAATCTGGCGATGCATGTGGGTGATGATGTTGCTGCGGTAAATGCCAATCGCGCAAAACTGGTGGCTGATCTGCAGTTGCCATCCGGGCCGGTATGGCTGGAGCAGGTGCACAGTAACAACGTGATTCATCTGTGCGAGCCTGCTGCGCCGGATTTTTCTATGCAGGCGGATGCCAGTGTTACAGCGAGCAGTGGTGTTGTCTGCGCGGTGATGACTGCCGATTGCCTGCCGGTTTTTTTCTGCGATGAAGCCGGTACGGAAGTCGCCGTGGCGCACGCTGGCTGGCGTGGTCTGCACGCAGGCGTCATCAGCAACACGGTAAATGCCATGCAGGCGGTAGCTGAAAAAATTCAGGTAAGTTTTGGTCCGGCCATCGGGCCATCCAGTTTTGAAGTGGGCGAAGATGTTTTTCAGGCCTTCACCGAAAAAAATAGTCTGAACAAAACAGCGTTTGTGGCGACAGGAAAAAATCACTACCTGTGTGACATCTATCAACTGGCGCGCATCGAACTGCAGTCACTGGACATTAATAAAATAGCCGGTGGCAAGTTTTGCACTTACCGCGACCGTGAGCAGTTTTATTCTTTCCGCCGTCAGCCATGCACCGGCCGTATGGCGAGTTTGATCTGGCTGCGCTAGATAGATGTTTTATTATTCGTGTTTAAAAAAGACGGCTTTAAGCGGCTTTATTGATGTGCATCAATAAAGCCGGATTGAGCATCAGTGGTATTGCATAAAAGCTTGAAAGTGCGTGTTCTGTCCTCATATATTGGGTAATCCAATTTATATTCGCCTTTAACCCGGGCTTAAAAATAAAGAGAAAAAGTTATGAGAACAGACAAATTAACCACACGATTTCAGGAAGCGCTGTCCGACGCACAGTCGCTGGCTGTTGGACGTGACAATCAGTTTATCGAAGCCGCACATGTGTTAATGGCGTTACTGGAACAGGATGCCAGCACGGTCAATCAGGTGTTGTCCAGCACCGGCGTGAACATTGCCGAGGTCAAAGCAAAATTACAGGAAGCTATTGAGCGGCTGCCGCAGGTGCAGGGGCATCAGGGTGACGTGCAGTTATCCAATGAAGTCATCCGCCTGTTAAACCAGACCGACAAGCTGGCGCAGCAGCGCAACGACCAGTTCATTTCCAGTGAACTGTTTTTGCTGGCATTGGTTGAAGCGAAAACCCCTGCCAGTGAAATATTAAAAGCCGCCGGTGCAAACAAGCAACAGATCGAACAGGCGATTGAAAACGTGCGCGGTGGCGAAACCGTGGACGATGCCAACGCCGAAGAAAATCGTCAGGCGCTGGAAAAATACACCATCGATTTAAGTGAACGCGCCGCGCAGGGCAAGCTTGATCCGGTGATCGGTCGTGATGAAGAAATCCGCCGCACCATTCAGGTATTGCAGCGTCGTACCAAAAATAATCCGGTATTGATCGGTGAACCCGGTGTTGGTAAAACTGCCATCATCGAAGGCCTGGCGCAGCGCATTTTAAATGGCGAAGTGCCCGAGGGCCTGAAGAGCAAACGCATTCTGTCACTGGACATGGGTGCGTTGATTGCCGGTGCAAAATTCCGCGGCGAATTCGAAGAGCGTTTAAAAGCTGTATTAAAAGACCTTTCGCATCAGGAAGGCCAGGTAATTTTATTCATCGACGAACTGCACACCATGGTCGGTGCAGGCAAAGCCGAAGGCGCGATGGATGCGGGCAACATGTTAAAGCCTGCGCTGGCGCGTGGTGAATTACACTGCGTTGGTGCAACGACTTTAGATGAATACCGTCAGTACATCGAAAAAGATGCGGCGCTGGAACGTCGCTTCCAGAAAGTGCAGGTTGATGAGCCAAGTGTTGAAGACACAGTGGCCATTCTGCGCGGCCTGAAAGAGCGTTATGAAATTCATCACAAAGTTGAAATTACTGATCCGGCTATCGTCGCCGCAGCAACCTTGTCGCACCGTTATATCAGCGACCGTCAGCTGCCGGATAAAGCGATTGATCTGATTGATGAAGCAGCCAGTCGCATCCGTATGGAAATTGATTCCAAGCCGGAAGTGATGGATCGTCTCGACCGTCGCATCGTGCAATTAAAAATTGAGCGCGAAGCACTGAAAAAAGACAAAGACAAAGCGACCAAAAAACGTCTGGAGAATCTTGAGCAGGAGCTTGAGCAGCTGGAAAAAGAATACAGCGATTATGAAGAACAGTGGACCGCAGAAAAACTGATCGTTCAGGGTTCGTCTAAATTAAAAGAAGAACTGGAAGCGGCCAAACTGGATCTGGAAGCGGCGCATCGTGCCGGTGATCTGGCGCGCATGTCCGAGCTGCAATATGGTTTGATTCCTGAGCTGGAAGCACAGATTGCACAGGTTGCTGAAGCTGAGCAGGCGCGCGACCATAAATCACAGTTGCTGCGCAACAAGGTGACCAGTAATGAAGTGGCTGAGATCGTCGCCCGCTGGACGGGTATTCCTGTCAGCAAGATGCTGGAAGGCGAGCAGGAAAAACTGCTGCGCATGGAACAAGAAATCGGCCGGCAGGTGGTTGGGCAGAAAGAAGCGGTGGAAGCGGTTGCTAATGCGATCCGTCGTTCACGCGCCGGTTTATCCGACCCCAGCAAACCCAACGGTTCGTTCATGTTCTTCGGCCCTACCGGCGTTGGTAAAACCGAGCTGACCAAGGCGCTGGCGAACTTTATGTTCGACAGTGAGGATGCCATGATTCGTCTTGATATGTCCGAGTACATGGAAAAACATTCGGTCTCAAGACTGGTCGGTGCACCACCGGGCTATGTTGGTTATGAAGAGGGCGGTCACCTGACTGAAGCGGTCAGGCGTAAACCTTACTCCGTGATTCTGCTCGATGAGATCGAGAAAGCGCATCCTGACGTGTTCAATATTTTACTGCAGGTGCTGGATGACGGTCGTTTGACCGACAGCCAGGGACGCACGGTGGATTTCCGTAACACGGTAATCATCATGACCTCCAACCTGGGTTCGCAGCAGATTCAGGAGATGGCATCCGAGGATGATTACGAAGGCATGAAAAAAGTGGTGATGGAAATTGTTGCCACGCATTTCCGGCCGGAGTTTATCAACCGTGTTGATGAGACCGTGGTATTCCATCCGCTGAAGAAAGAGCAGATTCGTGATATTGCGAAGATTCAGTTGCAGCATTTATCTGCACGTTTGCAGGAACAGGACTTCACTTTGCAGATTTCTGATGAAGCAATTGATATTCTCGGTGAAGCCGGTTTTGATCCTGTCTACGGTGCGCGACCACTGAAACGGGCGATTCAGCAATACCTGGAAAATCCGTTAGCGCAGATGATATTAAAAGGCGAGTATCTGCCGGGTGATGTCATCGATGTCACGGCGAATGGTTCTGAGCTGGTGTTTGCGCCGGTGGAACATGTGCAGCAGGCGAGTTAAAAGCTGAAAACTTTTTTACCACAGAGACACAGAGAACACAGAGTTTTTATTTTGTTAGCTACGCCTACGGCGCTGTTAACAAAACAGGAGGTTTTCTCTGTGTTCTCTGTGTCTCTGTGGTGAATAAATTTTCAATGCCTGATTGAATGTTGTTTTACAGATTCTTTTATTTCTTCAATCTGCTCGTTAACCGGTTTCGGTTTGCCCAGGTAGTAGCCCTGCGCATAATCAATGCCGATTTCTTTTAGCTGGTTCAGGGTGAACACGTTCTCTACGTGTTTGGCGATGGTCTGAATATTCATCACTTTGCCGATCTGGTTGATGGCGGCGACCATGGCTTTGTCAGCCGTGTCGTGTGAGATATTTTTGATGATGTTGCCGTCGATCTTGAGAAAATCGACCGGCAGGTTTTTCAAATATGAAAAAGAAGAAATGCCGGTGCCGAAATCATCCAGTGCAAATTTAATATTATATTTGCGCAGGGTCGTGATCATGTCGGCGGTCTGGTTAATGTTTTTGATGGCGTTGTTTTCTGACATTTCCAGACATACGGCATCGGGCGCAATATTGTATTTTTTGTATTGCTGAATAACAAATTCAGAGAACTGGTTGTTGGTCAGTGAGTTGGCAGAAATGTTAATAAACAGGCAGGTGTCGCAATGTTTGATGCTTTTATACAGCGCACAAAGGTGTTTGAATGTTTGCTCAATCACCCAGTAGTCGACATCTTTCATCAGGCTGAAACGTTCAGCAGCCGGGATGTAACTGCCCGGCGAAATCAGCGTGCCTTCATCATCATTCAGCCGCAGCAGCACTTCATACATGGAAGGCGTTTGTTCGTTTTGCAGGTTATTGATCGATTGCAAATATAAGGAAAAATGATGTTCGTTTGCCGTATTGTTGATGTCGGCCACCCAGCTCAGTTCCTTATGCATTTTTTTTACGCGCTCGTCATCCAGGCCGTGAATGTGCACCTGGTTACGCCCCATGTCTTTTGCTGCATAACAGGCGATGTCGGCCTGTGACAGTGCTATTTCAATATCTTTGGTTTTGTGGTTTATCATCACCAGGCCGATGCTGACACCGACGTGGAATTTTTTATCCTGCCAGTTGAACTCGTAATTTTTTATCAGGCTGACAATGCCTTCGGCGATTTCGATGGCTTTTTCCAGTGAGCAGCCTTCCAGTAACAAACCGAACTCGTCACCGCCGATACGTGCCAGCGTGTCATGGTTGCGAATATTGTCTTTGATGATTCTGGTCAGCTGGATTAATAATTTATCACCGGCCTTGTGCCCGCAGCTGTCATTGATGGTTTTGAATTTGTCGAGATCAAGAAAACACAGTGCATGGTTTTCGTGATTATCTCTGGCGCTACTAAAAGCTTCCTGCAGGCGGTGGTTAAATTCCTTGCGGTTGACCAGTTTGGTTAGCTCGTCGTGGGTCGCCTGAAAACGTATTTCAGAATTTTTTCGTGAGGTTTCCCGAATCACCAGCTGTGCAATGTAGAGCGCGATAAAAAATGCTGCCAGTGAAAGGAACAGGATAATGTCGCGGATGACCTTTTGGTATTCTTTTGAATCACTGATGATTGAGTGCGCGATTTCTTCCTGCAATAAAACCAGCTTGTTCAGCCCGGCCAGCATGCCCTGTCTGGCTTTGTTTGCCTGGCGTAAATCCTCCCGTATCTGTTCGAGTGGCAGGTCGGATAGCATGTTTTCCGCGGCGGTATCATTCAGCTGTTTGGCAGAAAACGTTTGTTTCATCAGGCGGTCGAGCAGCTTTGCCTCGCGTGCGCTCATCGGAAATGAGTACAGAGCATCGCGGGCGATTTTGTAGCGAAGGGCGTGTTCTGCAATTTCCAGGCGATATTTATCACGCTCGATAAAATCGTCGGTAAGGTACATCTTGTAAAGAGTGTCGCCGCGCAGACGGATGCTGTCGCGCATGGTATTGGCGGCCGAGATTTTTGTATTGGTCTCTTCCAGCAGCTTGCTCATCTGCTTGGTGATGGTGTTCATCTGTGATAATGAGATGAAACTGATCAAACCCATGAGGGTGAGTACGCCGGCAAAACCTAGTCCGATGGTTAATTTTATGGGGTCCTTTCGCATGTACGGTGTTTCTATATCCTGTATCGTTTGCGCTTGCTGCGTTTTTAAACTGTATCTAAGTTAAATATAGTCTAAAAATTACAAAATTTTACAATCCTTTGGCGTTAATTTATAGCAGATTTGTGGCAACTCTTCACGGTTAAATTTTAAGCTTGCGCCAGAATTTATGATAACTCGCCAGAGCGGCCTATTGTTTCCCGTCATTGCCAGCTTTGGCCAGCAGGTAGTCAAGCTGGCGGTGGCTGAGAATACGTTTTAAAAAGGCGAACAGGTAGGTGGGGAAGGTGACATAGTAGCGTATGCGCGGTTTTCTGGCTTCCAGCGCGTGGACGACGCGCTTCAAAACAGCTTCCGGCGGCAGGGTGAATGGTGCGGCCGGGCCTTCCTTGTTCAGCCGCTCCAGCACGCCCAGGTATTTTTCCCTGTGCACGCTGTGTTCGATGTCGATGTGCTGTTGCAGGGCGGCCACCGCGTTGGCGCGAAACCGGCTGAGGATGGGGCCGGGTTCGATCAGGCTGATATAGATCTGGGTGTCTTTTAATTCCAGGCGCAGCGTATCGCTCAGGCCTTCGATGGCGAATTTGCTGGCGTTATATGCGCCGCGAAACGGCATGGCGACAAAGCCCAGCACCGAGCTGTTCTGGATGATGCGGCCAAAACCCTGCTGGCGCATTACCGGGATGACAAGATTGGTCAGCTCCAGCCAGCCAAATACGTTGGTTTCAAACTGAAATTTCAGGTTGTCGCGGGTCAGGTCTTCTACCGCGCCGGGCAGGCCGAAAGCGCCATTGTTAAACAGCGCGTACAGCTTGCCATCGGTGAGTTGCATGACCTGCTCAAACGCCTGCTGTACTGACGCGCTGTCTGCCAGATCCAGTTGCAGGCTTTCAAAGCCTTCGACCTTGAGTTGCTCGACACTCTCCGGCCGCCGCGCGGTGGCGATGACACGGTAACCGCGCTGCTTCAGGCCAGCGGCCACGCAATGGCCGATGCCACTGGAGCAGCCGGTGATAAGAACAGTTTTCTGGTTGTTGTAGGGAGCATTCATGGCGCAAGCTTAATCTATATGGGTGTTGAGTGGCTATGCTCAGGCATATATAATCGCCTGTTATTTTTTAGCGTGATTTTAGACTGAGTGAACCATGCCATTTTATGAATACCAGTGCACCAAGTGCGGACATGAAGAAGAAGTATTGCAGAAGGTCAGTGATAAGCCTCTGAAAAAATGCCCTGCCTGTGGAAAATCCGCGATGCAGAAAAAAGTCTCTGCGGCGGCGTTTCGCCTGAAAGGCAGTGGCTGGTATGAAACCGATTTCAAGTCGGGTAACAAAAGAAATGTTGCTGGTGATGCCGGAGGCGAGAAGAAGGCGAGTTCTGGCAAAAAAAACGCAGACACAAAATCTTCTGGCAGCACAGCAAAAGCCAAAAAGGCCGGGTAGCAAACAGTTTTGAATTTTAAGTTATGAGTTTTTAATTTAAAACTTATGGCTTATAACTCTTCCTTAAATACGGTAAAATCAATCGTTTAACTAATCTGAAATGGCGTGCTGCTGCGCGCCGTTTCACATAACCACACTGGACTCAAACCATGCGCAGTCATTATTGCGGAGCAGTAACCGAAGAACAACTCGATCAGGAAGTCACTTTATGTGGCTGGGTCAATCGTCGCCGTGACCATGGCGGTGTCATTTTTATTGATCTGCGTGACCGCGAAGGTCTGGTGCAGGTGGTGTTTGACCCCGACCGCGCCGAGATTTTCGAGATTGCTGAACATGTGCGCAACGAATATGTTTTACGCGTCACCGGCCGTGTGCGTTTGCGCCCGGAAGGTACGGCAAACCCCGAGCTGATTTCCGGTCAAATCGAAATTCTGGGGCTGGATTTACAGGTGCTGAATGCGGCTGAAACCCCGCCATTCCAGCTCGATGATACCGGTGTGCATGATGACCTGCGTCTGCAATACCGCTACATCGACCTGCGTCGTGACGAAATGCAAAAACGTATGCGTATGCGCAGCCAGGTAACCAGCTACATCCGTAACCACCTGGAAGAAGAGGGTTACTGGGACATCGAAACCCCGATGCTGACCAAGGCCACGCCGGAAGGCGCGCGTGATTATCTGGTGCCATCGCGCACCCATCAGGGCAGCTTTTTTGCCCTGCCGCAGTCACCACAGCTATTCAAGCAGTTGTTGATGATGTCCGGTATGGATCGTTATTACCAGATCGTACGCTGTTTCCGCGACGAAGATCTGCGTGCTGATCGTCAGCCGGAATTTACCCAGATTGATATTGAAACCACCTTCATGGATGAAAATGCCGTGATGGAAGCCATGGAAAAGCTGATTCGTGGCCTGTTTAAGTCGGTGCTGGATGTTGATCTGCCGACTCCGTTCCCGCGCATGGATTATGCCGAAGCCATGTTGCGTTTTGGTTCCGACAAGCCGGATCTGCGTATTCCGCTGGAGCTGGTCGATTTAGCCGAAATTATGAAAGATGTCGAGTTCAAGGTTTTCTCCGGCCCGGCGAATGACCCCAACGGTCGCATCGTGGTGCTGCGCGTGCCCGGCGGCGCGGAACTTTCCCGCAAGCAAATTGATCAATATACTGATTATGTTGGTCGCTACGGTGCCAAAGGTCTGGCGTGGATCAAGGTTAACGACGTGACTGCCGGCCGTGAAGGCCTGCAATCGCCCATCGTTAAATTCCTGCCCGATGATGTTATTGAAGCCATCGTTAAAAAGGCTGGTGTGCAAACTGGCGACATCTTGTTTTTCGGGGCGGGCGACACCAATACAGTAAATGAATCTATCGGTGCTCTGCGTGTCAAACTGGGGCATGATTTAGGCATGATCGAGGATTCGTGGCAGCCATTGTTTGTGGTCAACTTCCCGATGTTCGAGAAAAATGGCGAAGGCAACTGGACAGCGTTACATCATCCGTTTACCGCGCCTTCGTTTGATTCGGCCGAGGCATTAAAAGCCAAACCCGGTGAAGCATTGTCACGCGCTTACGACATGGTGTTAAACGGCACCGAGTTAGGTGGCGGCTCTGAGCGTATCTACAGGATGGATATGCAAAAAGCGGTGTTTGAAATTCTGGGCATCTCTGAAGAAGAAGCCGAAGAAAAATTCGGCTTCCTGCTGACCGCGCTGAAATACGGTTGTCCACCGCATGCCGGTCTGGCGTTTGGTCTGGATCGACTGGTGATGCTGATGTCCGGTGCGAATTCGATTCGTGATGTGATGGCTTTTCCGAAAACACAGAGTGCTGCCTGCCTGTTGACCTCGGCACCGGCCGAAGTTCCCAGCAAGCAGCTGCGTGAGTTGAATTTGAAATTACGCAAAGTAGAAAAAGCTGAAGACAGCAAATAGTCGCAGGGTGGGCATTTTTTCTATGCCCATGCAGCGTGGGCAAAAAAGCCTGCTCACCCTACATAATAAAGTGAATACGATATGAGTGCAGCGATACAACCTTACACATTATTAGACGACGAAGATTGCGAAAAACGCATCCTCGCTGCACGCGAAAAACTGGGCGACCGCCTGGTGATGCTGTGCCACCACTATCAGCGTGATGAAGTTTTTGCGCACGCTGACTTTACCGGTGATTCGTTGAAGCTTTCGCGTCAGGCGGCCAGCTCAAAAGCCGATTATATCGTTTTCTGCGGCGTGCATTTTATGGCCGAAGTGGCTGATATTCTGTCGCGTCCGGAGCAGATTTCGATTCTGCCCGATATGTCTGCCGGCTGTTCCATGGCCGACATGGCTGATCTGCAAAACGTGCAGCGCGCCTGGCAGGAGCTGTCTGAAGTGCTGAACCCGGACGAGACGATTACGCCTGTCACCTACATCAATTCCGCCGCTGATTTAAAAGGTTTCTGCGGCGAACACGGCGGCATCGTCTGCACCTCGACCAATGCCAAACACGTGCTGGAATGGTGTTTTCAGCAACGCGAAAAAGTGCTGTTTTTCCCCGACCAGCACCTGGGCAGAAATACCGGCGCAACCATGGATATCCCGCTGGAAGAAATGGTGGTGTGGGATTTCGACAAACCACTGGGCGGCTTGACCGTCGAGCAGATTCAGCAGGCCAAAATTATTCTGTGGAAAGGTTTCTGTTCGGTGCACCAGATGTTCCAGCCGGAGCAGATTGATAATTTCAAGCAGAAATACCCCGAAACAAATATCATCGCACATCCGGAAAGCCCGTTCGAAGTCTGCCAGAAATCAGACTACATCGGCTCTACCGAATACATCATCAACACCATCGCCAATGCCGAGCCCGGTTCGCGCTGGCTGGTGGCCACCGAACTGAATCTGGTCAACCGCCTGCACGAGCAGTTCAAGCATGAAGGCAAAAACGTGCATTTTATGTCGCCCAATGTGTGCATGTGTTCCACCATGTTTCGTATCGATCCGCAGCATCTGGCCTGGGTGCTGGAAAATCTGGTCGAAGGGAATGTTGTCAATCAGATCAGCGTGCCGGAAGATGTCGCCGAGCAGGCAAAACTCGCTCTCGACCGCATGCTCGACGTATCGCCGTAATACAGCAAAGGATTCCTGATTATGCGTGAAGCAGTGGTGTTAGTGCATGGTCTCTGGAGTGTCGCAGGTGTCGATCTGTTGCGGTTGCGTAATCGCCTGAACAGTGCTGGTTACGAATGTCATCTGTTCAATTACCATGTATGGGGTAAACCACCGGCAGACATCGCAGTAAAGCTTCACGAATTCATTAAAAAAATTAAAGAGGATGTGCCCATGGTGCATCTGGTGGCGCACAGCTTTGGCGGCATTGTTGCGTTGCACCTGTTTGACCAGTTTCCCTACGACATAAAAGGCCGGGTGGTATTGCTGGCATCGCCAGTCAACGGCAGCGCTGTTGGCGAACGCATTCGTGCCAATCCGGTAACGCGCTGGATGCTGGGGCAGAGTCATGTCAATGGTCTGTCGGGTGATGTGCCGGAATGGAAAGGCTGGCAGGATATTGGAGTCATTGCCGGTAATATTCCGATTGGCATGGGCTTGATAACCGGTGGGCCGGAGTTACCGCATGATGGCACGGTTTCGGTTGAAGAAACCGAACTGAAAGGTGCAACCGATGCAATCATCGTGCGCGAGAGTCATCTGAGTATTTTGATGTCGGCGCATGTGGCGCAACAGGTGATAATCTTTTTACAGACCGGCAAGTTTGACCAGGAGACAACAACGCCGTTGTTCGATGCGGAGTTGGCTTAGCCGTTAATTTTTGTCATCCTGAGCGAAGCCGAAGGATCTTGCGCATTTTCTCGTTCCCACGCTCCCGCGTGGGAGTGCATACCCTTTTCTCGCTTACACTCACCTACGTAGAGTAGGGTGGGCACGCTTCATTGTGCCCACGCGGTTATCTTCATAATATTTACTTGAGTGGTAGGGTGGGCACTGTGTACAGACCGGAGACATAGGTAACACTTTGTTCGGGGACATGGGTTACACATTAGTTTGTCTTAAATCTAACTGAGTCACCCTCTGATGTCGATAGTAAATGGCAACTATTCCGTCGATGTCAGTTGGACGCATACCGATTT
>WFOC01000082.1 GCA_015488295.1 Gammaproteobacteria bacterium | reverse complement strand
GCTTTACCGTGGCCTCAATCAGCAGCCTTATCGGCTACTTTGCCATCGATGGTTTCTGGCGCTACTCGGTGGTCAAAAAACGTGCGAAAAAGCCGCATCTGAGAAAAAAATGATCTGGAAACCTCACGCCACTGTCGCTGCCATCATCGAACGTGATGGCAAATTTCTCATGGTCGAAGAACTGATTCACGGCGAACGCCAGTTCAACCAGCCCGCCGGCCACCTCGATCCGGACGAAAGCCTGATCGATGCCGTCATTCGCGAAACACAGGAAGAATCCGCCTGGCAGTTTATTCCTGAAGCGGTCACCGGCATCTACCTGTGGAAACACCCCGGCAACGGCGAAACCTTTCTGCGTGTTGCTGTTTGCGGCAGCTGCGAAAACCACAACCCCGAACAGGCGCTCGACAAAGGCATCATCCAGGCGGTGTGGAAAACCCGCGACGAACTCACCCGGCCAGCATGCGCACTGCGCAGCCCGATGGTGATCAACTGCATCGACGACTACCTGGCCGGCAAGCGCTACCCGCTGGACATGCTTATCACCGTTCCGTCCTGAGCATTATGAGCAAACAAAAAATCATCGTTGGTATGTCAGGCGGTGTCGACTCCTCTGTCGCCGCCCTGCTGTTACTGGAGCAAGGTTACGAAGTCGAAGGCCTGTTCATGAAAAACTGGGAGGAAGACGACGATACAGACTATTGCGCCGCTGCGGTCGACCTGAAAGATGCCAGCGACATCTGCAACACCCTCGGCATCAAACTGCACACCATCAATTTCTCCAGCGAATACTGGGACCGTGTGTTTCAGCATTTTCTCGATGAATACAGCGCCGGGCGCACACCTAACCCCGATATTCTATGTAACAAGGAAATCAAATTTCGCGCCTTTCTGGAACACGCACAAACCCTGGGCGCAGAAAAAATCGCCACCGGCCACTACGCCCGCGTGCGTGAAACCGGCAGCAAAACACAGTTACTGCGCGGCTGCGACAGCAACAAGGATCAAAGCTATTTTCTACACGCACTGAACCAGCACCAGCTATCGCACGCCCTGTTCCCCATCGGCGAATTCGACAAGCCGCACATCCGCGAGCTGGCAAAACAAAACGACCTGATCACTTACGATAAAAAAGACAGCACCGGCATCTGCTTCATCGGCGAGCGCCGCTTCAACACTTTTCTGGAAAAATACCTGCCCGCCAAACCCGGTGAAATTCACACCGTTGACGGCGAAAACATCGGCACCCATAATGGCCTGATGTATTACACCCTGGGGCAACGCAAGGGACTGGGCATCGGCGGCCTGAAAAACGGCGACGAAGAGCCCTGGTACGTGGTTGAAAAAGACCTGCTGAACAACATATTAAAAGTGGCGCAGGGACACAACCACCCGGCCATGTTTCACAACACACTGGAAACCAGCCAGGTCAACTGGATCGAAGAAACAGAGCCGGACTTTGATGTCAAACTGACAGCGAAGATACGTTATCGCCAGAGTGATCAGACCTGCCGGCTGACAAAAATCAACGACAGCCGATACAAAGTGGTGTTTGATGAAGCACAGCGGGCGATCACGCCGGGGCAGTCAGTGGTTTTTTATCAGGGCGAGGTTTGTCTGGGTGGTGGGGTTATAGAAGCAATGTTGAATGCTAAATGCTAAATAATTTTAAAACAAAATTCTGATGACACATAGTAAATACGATCAAACTCTGGCGCTGGCGGGGATTTACCAGGCCGCTTCGCTGGTAAAACAAATTGCCAATACCGGCATGGCGAACAGCGCGCACATTGAATCCAGTATAGAAACATTGTTTCGTTTCGATGCTGCCAGTGTCGAAGAAGTTTATGGCAGTGTTGCCGGGGTCAGTCACGGTGTGAAAGTTCTGCTGCAACATCTTAACGACCGGGGTTCCAGAGACATAGAGATAACAAAATACGTTATCTCGCTGATCATGCTGGAAAAGAAACTATCGAGTCACCCCGATATGCTAGACGACCTCAGCAAGCGTCTGAACAAAATTGAATCACAGTTTGAATTCTTTTCCCTGTGCCACGAAAACACCTTCGCCAAACTGGGCCACGTCTACAAGGAAACCATCAGCACACTGGGGCCGAAAATTATCGTCAGCGGTGAACAGCCGCATCTGAATAACGAACTCAACGCCAGCAAAGTGCGCGCCCTGTTACTCGCAGGCATTCGTTCTGCCGTTTTATGGCGACAATGCGGCGGCTCACGCTGGCAATTTGTTTTTGGCCGAAAAGCCTACATCAATGAATGCGAAAGGATTCTTTCACAGATTTGACCCCCGCCGCTTGGCACCCCTTCTACAAACCCAGCTGAATAGTAAGCCCCAGATAACGCAGGTTATCTTCATAAAACTGGCCGTAAGGGGATGCACCATCGTAAAATTCTGCCAGCAGGCTCCAGCGACGTGTGCTGTTGTTGCCTTTTCTCAGCGGTGAAAACTCCAGTCCTGCCTTAACGCTGTACTGTGTCGCCCAGTCGTTTTGTATCCAGCGTTTGACATCAACGCCAGCTACCCAGCGTGCGCTGGCCAGGTTTGAAAAATGAAAAGCCGGTTCATTATCACGCCAGTCCAGTCCGACATGAAACAAGCCTTCAGCAAGATCTGAAGGCTCATGGCGAAGCAGATATTCACCACCACCATAAATACGCAGTGAAGAAAAATCGTGTGCAAGAATGACTTCCAGTGATTCAAAACTGAGGTTAACGCGTTCCGGTTGCACGCGTAATAAATACTCATCACCCAGATGTGAACTCTGGTGATAAAGCCGCACCCGCCCCGACCAGTCATCATGCCGCCAGGTAACCGGGATGCCAATAATATAATCGGCGTTCATCAGATCGTCCGATGTTTCCAGATCAAACTGGGCAAACACCGCTGCAGAAATACCAACCTGCCAGCCCCGGTTCGGGCTGGTGCCACGACGCATGATGCCGAAGTTTTCACCAAAGCCAACCGCTGCCACCGTGGTGTCCTGAATATCCGAACTGACATTCAGTGCGCTGACATAAAAACGCGGTTCCTTGGGATCTGCCTGCAATGGCAAAAACAGCTGTGTGTCCGGCAGGGGAATAATTTCTTCGTCTGCAACAGACGTACCCGGCGCTTCCTGCGCTGCGTACAGCAATGTCGAAGCAAGCATCAAAAAAACAAGTGTGGCAATACGATACATTTCAGTTCTCCCATTCAGTCAGGAAATCAGCTCTCAGAAAACAACCGTTTCATAAACATCCGGTGACAGATACTGTGGTTGGTAAACCACACCCTGCTGTTCCAGATTTCGCACAAAAGCACGCAGATGGTTTCGTGAACCCTCCATCAGACTCTGATATACCAGCGCCATATCATCATTGCCTTCCAGCGCATCAACCAGATTCTGAATATCAACAAGATCGATCTCTTCAATTTCTGCACCAACAATCAAGGCATCGATTAATGATGCATTACCCTGCGCGACCAGTGTCTCATACAAACCCTGCAAAGTCGCATCAACAAATACGCCTTCTGCATTATCGCCGACCGGATCATCAACCGCATATCTATCCAGCAAAAACAGCATGGCATCGGTGTGTGTCTGTTCACTGACAGAAATACTATCGAACACATTGGCGTGCCAGCGTCCGTACAGAAACACATAAACATCATGCGCCAGCTTTTCTTCTTCACGCATAAAAAGCATGCCTTCAGTCTCGGCACTGCTCAGCGTATCCAGCGGCACAGAGTCAACCGCTTCCGTCAGGGCATTCAGGTTTATCACACTTACATTATCCACATCTGTACTGCTGATACTCGCATCCGTGTCATCCGAGCTACAGGATGTAACAAGCAATGGCAGGCTGAAAAACACAACAAGTAATGAGCGGTTGAAGACGGATAGATTTTTCATGATAAGTTCCATAGTTGAATTTTTGTAAAAAATATTTTGCAAAACACCGGCAGTGTCCAGTCAGCCGGCTGGTCAGCCTGCCAGCTTTCCAGTATTTTCATGATGATGCGACAGGCCTCGCCAGACAGTAAGCGCAATCACCAGCCACACCATACTGCGCAGGGACATGGCAATGACAGTGCGCTGTTCATACTCACCACCGGCCAGAATATGAAAACCAAAAGCACCAAAAACCAGCATGGTCATCGCCGCCAGGGTAATCGCAGCACTGCGCGCCCAGCTTTTTTTCAACCAGATACCCACGCCGGTAATGACATAGAAAAAACCGGCCAGAAAATTAAACCAGAGGACAAAGTCGACATAGTCCCCGGCTGCTCGTCGGGCTTCGCCATCAAAAAAAATCACGCTGCCCCCTTCTTTAATCGTCATCACACCAAAAAGCACCGCAACCAGTGCTGTGATCATGAGCCATACAGGACGTTCTTCTTTAGCAAACATATTCGTTCTCCTCATTAATCAATGAGCACATTGTATAAAACAGATGTTTCGCAATTATTTCTGTCAACAGAGAAAGTGTTTCATTTTGTTACAGAGCAAAAAAAGCTTTTGTTATAGAAGAAAAAACTGGCAGGAAAAAATATCGAACCGGCGGCCGGATCTGGCCGCCAGATTTAAAAAAGTCATGCAAAAAAAGAAAGCCAGCACAGCCGACCTTGCTCAAGGCCACAGTGAACAACGAAGGAGCAGGTGCTAGGCAGCAGCCAGGCTTTTGCGAAACAACGCCAGTGAAGCAAAAAAGAAAACCATGCCGATAACCACCAGTGCCAGAAGGCTCGGCCATACCACAGCGAAACCGGCACCACGATACAAAATAGCCTGGGCAATACTGACAAAATGCGTGGTCGGTGCCACCAGCATCATCGTCTGCACGATATCCGGCATGCTCTCATAAGGTGTCGAGCCACCGGACAACAGCTGCAGGGGCATGAACACCAGAATAATCAGCAGACCCAGTTGCGGCATGGTGCGCGCAACTGTGCCCAGAAAAATACCCAGCGATGTTGTCGAAAACAGAAATATCGCCGTGCCCAGCATGTACAAAGGCACCGAACCGGCAATCGGCATTTCCAGCACGCCCTGCACCACAAAGCGCAACGACAGCCCGGCCGCCACCAGCACCACCAGCCCCATGGCCCATACCTTGGACAACATGATTTCAGACGGTGTCAGCGGCATCACCATCAAATGCTCCAGCGTGCCACGTTCACGCTCGCGAATCAGCGCCGCCCCGGTCAGCGCAATCGACAGCATGGTGACCATGTTGGAAATTTCCATAACACCGCCAAACCAGATGCTGTTCAGCGTGGGATTGAATTTATAACGCGAAACCAGCTTGATCGATTCAGTGTTATAGCCGCGCTCATCACTGAGAAAACCGGTGATTTCATCATTGATAATATTCTGGATATAACCGGCACCGGTGAACGCCTGACTCATCATGGTGGCATCGACATTGACCTGGATTTCCGGCCGCTTGCCCGCCATCACATCACGCTGAAAATTCGGCGGTATGTCGAGCACGAAAGTATAACGCCCGGCATCCATCGCCTTGTCTACCTCGGCCAGTCTGATTCGCTCCGGGGTTTTGAAATAGGGTTTATAAAACGCGTTGGTGATGCGTGAAGACAGCGGCGACTGATCCTCGTCGACCACCGCGATAGACGCATTGTTCAGCTCCTGCGACATGCCCTGCGCGGCAGCGTACACCATGAAGCTGAAAGCAAACACAATGAAAACCATCAGCACCGGATCACGATACAGGCTGCGCAATTCCTTCACGCCCAGATTAAAAATATTTGCCAGATGCGCCATGCCTATACCTCCTGTTTTTTCAACAGGAATAAACTGAGTATCATCAACACCGGAACGAATGCTGCCAGCGCCAGAAAATCCCCGTACAAATCAGCAAAACCCACCGCCTTGGTAAACGTGCCACGGCTGATGGTCATAAAATAGGTGGTGGGGTACAGCTTGCCCATCAATGCCGCGCCACCCTCCAGCGACGACACCGGTACATTCATGCCGGAAAATGAAATCGCCGGCAGCATAGTACCCAGCAGCGTGCCGAAAATAGCGGCAATCTGGGTGCGAGTAAAGGAAGACATGAACAAACCCAGACCGGTGGTGGCCGTCACATAAAGCAGCGCACCCAGCGTAATCGCCAGAAAACTGCCCTTCAGCGGCACATCAAGCACATAAATCGCCAGCACCAGCAGGGTAAAAAAGTTGAACATGCCGATGCCGATGTACGGCAGTTGCTTGCCCAGCAAAAATTCCAGCCGGGTCACCGGCGTGGCGTACAGATTGGTGATGGAACCCAGCTCTTTTTCACGCACCACGCCCAGCGCGGTAAGCACCGCCGGAATCATCACCAGCAGCAGCGCGATGGTGGCCGGCACCATGGCGTAAAGGCTTTTATAATCCTGGTTGTAACGGTAGCGCACTTCGATATCCACCGGCGGCTGACTGGTCATCGGCGCGCTGGATTCACGCGCCAGGGTTCTCAGATATTGCGCATGCATGCCTTCAACATAACCGCTGACACTTTCCGCCCGTGACGGCATGGCTCCATCGATCCAGGCGGCCACTTCTGTGCTGCGCCCGCGTTTGAAATCCTTGCCAAAATTAAACGGAATTTCCAGCGCCAGTCCCAGTTCACCACTTTGCATGCGCCGATCCATCTCGGCCTGATCATAGATCGGTGGTTGCTCAATAAAATACCGCGAACCAGAAATATTCTGAATATAAGCCCGGCTTTCCGGACTGCGATCCTGGTCGTAAGCGGCAAACGGAATATCCTCAATATCAGTGCTGATGCCATAACCCAGCACAAACAGCAAAATCACCGTGCCCAGCAGAGCGAAAGTCAGGCGAATCGGGTCACGCAAAATCTGCAATGATTCATGATGCGCATAACCCATCATACGTAGCGGGCTGAATAGCCCCGCCGGTTTGTGCTGGCGAACATCGGGCGTTGCCGGAGCCGATACCGGCTCTGCCTGACTGTCAGCCTCGGCTTCACTGGTGGCTTCTTCCAGATAAGCGATGAACGCTTCTTCCAGCGTTTCTGCACCACGCGCCTCGACCAGTGCTGCTGGCGTGTCACTGGCCAGCACCCGGCCGGCGTGCATCAGCGAAATCCGGTCACAGCGTTCAGCTTCATTCATGAAGTGGGTGGAAACAAAAATGGTGACGTTCTGATTGCGCGAAATATCAATCAGCAATTCCCAGAATTTATCACGCGCCACCGGATCAACACCGGAGGTCGGTTCATCAAGAATCAACATCTCCGGCTTGTGAATCATCGCCACCGCCAGTGACAGCCGCTGGCGAATACCCAGCGGCAGTTCAGAGGCCAGTTCATCAACATAATCTGCCAGCTCGAAGCGTGCAACCAGCTCCGTTATGCGTTCGGGAATATGTGTTTTTGGCAAATGAAACAGGCGGGCATGCAACAGCAGGTTTTGTTGCACGGTCAGTTCGCCGTACAGAGAAAACGCCTGCGACATAAAACCAACCCGCTTACGGGTTTCCAGATCATTGGCATCCACCGGCTTGCCAAACAGGCTGGCTACTCCCTCGCTCGCCGGCAGCAATCCGGTAAGCATTTTCATGGTGGTGGTTTTGCCACAACCGTTGGAACCGAGAAAGCCGAATATCTCGCCCGGCTCAATTTCAAAACTGACGTGATCGACCGCCGTAAAATCGCCGAAACGCATGGTCAGGCCTTCAGCACGAATCGCTGGCGGGCCGTCGGTCTGACTGGCACGCGGTGGCACCAGCAGTTCTTTATGGCCACGCCGTTTGTGCTCCGGCAGTAACTGAATAAACGCTGCATCCAGATTTTCAGTGCCGGTCTGTGTCATCAGCTCGGCCGGGCTGCCGGTGGCCAGCACCTTACCTTCATCCATCGCCACCAGCCAGTCGAAACCTTCTGCCTCTTCCATATAGGCTGATGCCACCAGCACGCTCATGCCCTGTCGGCGCGCACGAATGCGATCTATCAATTGCCAGAACTGACGGCGGGAAAGCGGGTCAACACCGGTGGTCGGCTCATCCAGAATCAGCAAATCCGGGTCGTGAATCAGCGCGCAGCACAGCCCCAGCTTCTGTTTCATACCGCCGGAAAGTTTGCCGGCGGGGCGGTCGCGAAAGGCCGTCAGGCCGGTGCTTTCCAGCAGCTCAGCGATGCGCCATTCACGCTCATCGCGTTGCTGACCAAACAGGCGACCAAAGAAATCGATGTTTTCAAACACTGACAGCGTCATGTACAGATTTTTACCCAGCCCCTGTGGCATATAGGCAATACGCGGGCAGACCTGGCCACGGTGACGACTGCTGCGCATATCGCCGCCCAGCACATGAACCTCACCCTGCTGAATTTTACGCACGCCGGAAATCAGTGCCAGCAGGGAAGATTTACCAACACCATCGGGGCCGATAAAACCCACCATGTGACCAGCAGGAATTTCAAGATTCAGTTCGTCGACAGCGAGGGTTTCACCGTAACGATGTGTGACATCCGTCAAGCGTGCGATGATGTCCATCAGCATCCCCGAGTCAGCATCATTGTGGCAGTTTTACCTGCAAACGAGGCGGCCACTTACTGCCCTCATCCAGCCGCACATAAGCCACGCCCGGCAGGCCGGTTTTCACTTTTTCGATATGTGTTTTTAAAAGCTCGGGATCAATCTTGACTTTGACGCGAAACATCAACTTCTCGCGCTCGGTGCGGGTTTCAACTTCGCGCGGCGTAAACTGTGCTTCCGGGGCAACAAAAGAAACGGTGGCCGGCAATGTGAATTCGGGCACGGCATCCAGTTTTATGCGTGCATCAGAACCGATAACCACCTTGCCAACCTGTCTGGACGGCAGGTAAATCGTCATGTACACATCGGTCAGTTCCAGCACGGTCAACACTTTGCCGCCAGCTGGAAGAATCTCGCCCGGCTCGGCCAGACGATAAAGAATTCTGCCGCGCACCGGTGTTTTCAGAATGCTGTCTTCAATATCTGCCTTCAAGCGTTCAATGCGGGCGGTGGCGGCTTTCACCGAGGCTTCTGACTGAATGACCAGAATGCGTGCCGCGCGCAAGGCTGCCACAGAACCCTGCTGCGCAGTGCGCGCCTGGTCAACTTTCTCCTGTGAAACGTGACCTTTTTTTACCAGCTCAAGCAGGCGTTGAAATTCTATCTTTGCGTAACTTAGTTCACTCTCACGCTGCTCGACAATTGCTCCTGCATAATTTTTGCCTTCCTGCGCTTCTCTCAGCCGGGCTTCGGCCTCTCTCAGTTCTGCTTCAAGATCCCGGGTATCGATACGCGCCAGCACCTGACCCGCCTCAACCATGTCGCCTTCCTTGACCAGCACCTCAACAACACGCCCCGCCCGTTTGCTGGCGATGTCATATTCTGTGGCTTCAATGCGCCCGTTGCCGGAAGCAAAACCGGCTGGCAGTTCCGGCTTCTGATAATAATTCCATAGCAGGACACCGGCGGCGGCAATAACAACCAGCACCAGCAGAGGCATTAACAATCGTTGGAAAAAACTTTTCTTCATTTGCAGTATCCTTTTGTTCCGGTTACACGGGAGTGATTGTCTGATTGTACGCTAATAATGTTGTGGTCAAAGCTCAAAAATCATACCTTAAATCCACTGTAAATTTATCACTGTTGTCCAGCTTGTCGAACGACAGACCAATCGAAGCATCGGGCATAATAAAAACCCTGCCGGTTACGCCGTAACCGACATCTTCTTTACCGCCAATATCAACATAACTGAGCTCGGCATCAAGCTCAATAATATCAGCCAGTTTGCTGCGAATACCAGCCGATACAATATAACCTTCATCATCTTTTGAAGTATTAAGGAAATCTTTTTTCTTGCTGCCATACGACAGGGTGCCGATCAGGTCGGTGTTTAGCGCAACAGGAAAGTGATAACCCAGACCTATCGAGGAACGTGATGAGTCAACAACATAAGACGAATGTCCGGTCTGTACCGTATCAGAACGCAGGGAAAAATAATCCGCCCGTAAAAAAACGCCATCACTCAGGGCAAGACTACCATCAAAGCGAACACCATCCGAATCCAGATTAAAACCCAGCTCGTCATCACTCTGGGTCTGGTAACCGATAGAAAGGCTGGTATACGATAACTCACTCGATGAAGCCGGCAGAGCTGTGATCAAGGCCAGCCCCAGAGCTGTAAAAATGGCTGCTTTGCTGGACATGTGCATGACACCTGACTTTATGATGAACACGCCGGTCTGTTACCAGCTACTGTCACCCTGACGTGAACCATAGCCACTGCCGTAGCCACCACCTGTTCCCTGACCCGAACCTTTGCCTGAACCCATACCAGCCTGTCGATTCGCCTGCTGAAAACTGGCGCGTTCCTCAGCACTCATTGCCTGCACCCTGCTGCGCATCTCGTTACGAAAACTGTTTCGATCTTCGCTGGACATATCCCGCACCTGTGAGCGCATCTGCAGCAGTTCTTCTGTTGACATGCTGGAATAATCCGCTGCCGTTGCGACGTTGATTACAGCAAGACCCATAAGCGCTATAATTCCATTTCTGTAATATTTCTGTTTCATGAGAATTTTCCTCCTGTCAGTTTCTAAAACGGCTCGCTGGTTCGCACTTTCTGCGACAAACCCGGTAAGCCACACCTGAAATGATAGTGCTGAACTGTTTCACAATTATTTCAGTCACACAGAAAATTGTTACAAATTGTTTCTATAGTTACCTGGGGTAAGCGGTGGTTCAAAACCTGGATTCAGCAGCAAGCATACTGGTCGTCGACGATGACCCTAAACTGCAAAAATTACTGTCGCACTATCTCAGCGAGCAGGGCTTTATCACCGCTGTTGCCGGTGACGGCAAGGAGATGGATGCCTGGTTGCAACAAAACCAGCCTGACCTGATCATCATGGATTTGATGCTGCCCGGCGAAGACGGCCTGTCACTGGCACGAAGGCTGCGCGACTCCGGCAGCATTCCGATCATCATGCTGTCAGCGCGTGGTGATGAAGTTGATCGCATCGTCGGGCTGGAGATGGGGGCCGACGATTACCTGCCAAAACCATTCAACCCGCGTGAACTGCTGGCACGAATACGTGCCGTGCTACGACGCAATGCAGCGACAGCACAGGCAGAAGACGACAGCAACCGCTCACAGATTTCATTCGGTGAATTCACCCTGGACACAGAACGAAAACTGCTGTTTCGCGCAGGCCGGGAAGTTGAACTGACCAGCGGCGAGATGGCACTGTTGATGGTGCTGGCGCAACACCCCGACCGTGTCCTGAGCCGCGAGCAATTAATGGAAATGATCTCCGGCCATAACCTTGAACCTTTCGACCGCAGTATCGATGTACGCATAACGCGCCTGCGCCACAAGATCGAACAGGAAGCCTCCTCACCACATTTTATTCGCACCGTCTGGGGACAGGGCTATCGCTTTACGCCACGTGGCGATGAAGCGGAAAAAACATCATAGCCGCCAGATGAAACTGCCTAACTCACTTTTTTTTCGCACCGCAACAACACTCGGCATTACTTCGTTGTTACTGGTCACCATCACCCTGGTTTCTCTCGCCTGGTTTGTTGTTATCCCGATCAGCAAGCAGTCTGCCGAAGACCTGGCAGCCATTCTGGCACTGTCTGCTCAAACCTGGGTTGAACTGCCGCCGGAAACACGCCGCGACCTGGAACAGGAACTGCTAGAGTCACACCAGCTGAAACTCACTTCACAGCCGGTGACGCTAAACCATTTTTCTCAACCGCACCTGTATATCAACCTGCTCAAAAATGCCGTGGAGCATCGTCTCGATCACAGCATCAACATCGGTTATATTGATAGCGATGAATACCAGGACTGGATCTGGCTGGAGATCAATACCGCCGGGCAAAATCTGTATTTCGGTTTTCCCAGGGAACGCGTTGGTGCGCGTCCGCCGGTTGCCCTGTCTTTTATCTCTGCGGCAACATTGCTGCTGGCCATCATGGCTGCGCTGTTCATTGCGCTGCGTTTATCCCGCCCCCTGGCCATGCTTTCCACGGCCACCACGGCTGTTGGCAAAGGTGAACAAAAACTGACGCTGCCCGAAACCGGCCCGGACGAAATCGTCAACCTGGCGCAACAGTTCAACCGCATGGCGAAAGAGGTCAACGAACTGTTGGAAAACCGCACCACGCTGCTGGCCGGCATCTCGCACGACCTGCGCACGCCACTCACCCGCATCAAACTCACGCTGGAAATCATGCCGGAAACAGCAGACAACGATTTCAAGCAAAGCATGATAGAAGATGTTGATGAAATCGAGCACCGGCTCAGTGAAGTGTTACAGCTGGCTCGCGGCGTAGAGCAACGTGAACAGGCAGAAGCGCACGACCTGGATGAAATTATTCGCGAACTCATCTCGGCGCATCAGCATAACGCGGTAGAAATCAGCTACCAGCCGACCGCGCCTGTTATCAAAATCGTCGCCAAAGACACGCTGAAACGCGTGCTGCAAAACATTCTGGAAAACGCCATTCGCTATGGCGATAAAAAACCTGTCAGCATTCAGCTGCAACAGGATGAAACAGGCACGCCGCTCATCTGCATTCTGGATAGCGGCCCCGGCATTCCCGAGCAGGAAAGAGAAGCGGTGTTTCGCCCGTTCTATCGGCTGGAAAATTCACGCAGCAACATCACTGGCGGCAGCGGTCTGGGGCTGGCGATTGTGCAACAGTTATGTCACGCCCAGGGCTGGACGGTCAACATCCGCGCCCGCGATGGAGGCGGCACAGTGGTGTGTCTGAAGTTATAAACAACGCAATAACAAGGACGCGCTAATTTTTCATCCGTGCGGCCAGCTGTTGAACAATTTCTTCTGTCAGTTTATTACCCTGCGAAATTCGCAGACGTATCTCGTCCATCGAAATTATTTCCGCTGGCGCACCATCACTGCCGCCCTTGCCCGCCGCCCAGTTTACTACCAGCGATAGCGTGGCATATGGCATTTCCAGTTCCCGCGCAAAAGCGGCCTCCGGCATGGCAGTCATGCCGACGATGTCACAGCCGTCACGTTGCATGCGTTCAATCTCAGCAACGGTTTCCAGGCGTGGCCCCTGAGTAACACCGTAGGTGGCGCTGGTTTCACAGTCGCCACCCTGTGTCCGGATGACGCTGGCAAGTTTGTCACACAGGCCGGCATCAAACGGGTAGCTGAAATCGATATGCTGCACTTCTTCTTTGTCGTTGCCATCATTAAAAGTGTGTATGCGGCCGTGGGTGTAGTCGATGATTTGATCGGGCAGCACCCATTTCATCGGTGACATTTTTTCGGTAATGCCGCCAACAGCGGTGATGGCAATAACGTGCGTCACATCCAGCAGCTTTAGTGCAAACATGTTTGCCTTGTAGTTGATCTGGTGCGGCGCAATGTGATGCGAAACACCGTGGCGATTAAAGTACACCACATCAAGACCATCAATGTCACCACTGACAAAATGATCGGACGGCTGACCAAACGGGGTTTTTATAAGTTCTTCACTGGTATTGGCGAGGCAGTTGACCTGCTTGAGCAGGCTGCCGCCGATGATTGCTAGTTTCACATTGTCTTCCACAGGCCGCTTTCAAGCCAGCCTTCAGTTATTCCTGCAGGGCATAAATGGCATCGAGCTGGCGATACTTGCCGTTATAGTCCATGCCAAAACCAAATACATAACGGTCTTCGACATACAGCGCGATGTTGTCCGTCAGACTGTTATCAACGCAGCGGTCATGATTTTTTCTCAGCAGCACCGCCGAGAGAATTTTGCTGGCACCCTGTGCTTCGCAATATTGCAGGATGGACCTGAGCGTCTGCCCTTCATCAAGAATGTCATCAAGAATCAGCACGGTGCGATCAAGCAGCGAAGTAACAGGATAGGCTTTCCACACCAGTTCGCCGCCAGCAGTTTTGTTATCGTAGCGGGTAGCGTGAATGTAATCAATTTCCAGCATGCATTGCAGTTTGGGAATCAGCTGCCCGGAAAAAATCAGGCCGCCCTGCATCACACATAAAACCACCGGCGTTTCGTTTTCCAGTTGCGGGTTCAGTTTGTCTGCCAGCTTTTGCAGTGCTTCACTGATCTCGGCATTGCTGAAAACCTGTTTACAGTTGTCGGGTAACATGAGTGCTGCCTATACCCCGCTAGTAGGTAAAGGTAATGGTGTTTTCATCCATGGCTTCGCCGATAACATAAGCCGCACCCACACGCTCTTCAACTTCTTCAATCAATTCTTCCGCCGCCATCTGCAACGAGGTATTACAGGCTTTAAAAGACACGCCTGCCTGATGGGCTTCCTTGATGATGTCATGAATGGTGCGATGTGTTTCCAGATTTACCTCGGCCTTTTCTGCATTCTCACCAATCGCCAGCTGCACCGAGATGCCGGTAAACACCACTTCAACATCGTGCGACAGGGCCGCTGCAATCGTCGCCTGAAACAAAGGCGCATAACAACCATCCGGTTGCGCCGGATCAGAATTGGACATAATAATCAGTAATTTTTTATTCATAATTTAATAATCCAGTCACACTTAATGTTGAATTTCATAAAATTTTTCACTTTTCACTTTTCACTATTTTTTCAAACGTCCATCTCCAGCTCCGGTGAATCATTCAACGCAACAATTTGCGCAGACACCTGCTGCCAGTGTTTATTCTGTTTTAACTGCGCCCAGCTGACATCGTGCTCACCATGCATTCTCACCAGACGCAGCTGCGAAGTCGGGTTGCTGTAACCCCTGATATAGTCTGCTGCTTCAATCGCGCCGTCAAGGTGATTGCACACCAGCGCCATATCACAACCGGCTTTTAAGGCCGCATCGGCACGCTCACCAAAACCACCGGCAATGCCGGCAGCTTCCATTGACAGGTCGTCGCTGAAAACCATGCCCTGAAAACCAAAACGCTGACGCAAAATATTTTCTATCCAGAAAGTGGAATAACCTGCCGGCTTATCATCAACTTTGTCGTAAATAACGTGCGCCGGCATAATCGCCGCCAATTTGTTTTTGATCATGCTGGCAAAAGGCATGATGTCGCTGTGCAGCAATTCTTCCAGCTCGCGGTGATCAACCGGCATCGCCACGTGTGAATCTTCGACCACACCGCCGTGGCCGGGAAAATGTTTGCCCACCGCCTGCATGCCGGCCCTGTTCATGCCGTGCATGAATGCATAGGCCAGTGTCGCCACGGTAGCCGGCTTGCTGTGAAAAGCACGGTCGCCGATAACACCGCTGAGGCCGTGTGCCAGATCCAGCACCGGCGCAAAGCTGAAATCAATACCGCAGGCGCGCAGTTCGATGGCCATCAGCCAGCCTGCATTTTCTGCCAGTTGCCGGCTTTTCTGTAAATCACCTTTTGCTGCTTTTGCATACCGGGCTGCCGCCGGGATGCGACTGAAACCTTCGTGAAAACGCTGCACCCGTCCGCCTTCATGATCAACCGCGACCAGAATCCCGGGGGACTTTAGATTGTGAATTTCTTCGACCAGCTCAGTGATCTGTGCAACAGATTCAAAATTTCGCGTGAACAGAATAACGCCGCCCACTTCCGGCCGTAGCAATAATTCTTTTTCTGTTTCGTTGATGCTCGTTCCTTCCAGGTCAACCATCAATGGGCCAAGTGTCATAACTATACCTTGAATAAAATTGGCTACTTTATTATCTTGCTAAACTGCATGATTCCGGGAATAAAACGTTCCAGGTCAACAAACGAGTGATCACCACCCTGCTCGATTATACATTGGCTGTTTTTATATTTTAGTTCGGCTTCACGATAGTCCAGCGTTTCATCACCTGTTTGCAACAACACCAGGTAACGTTGTTCGTCGCTAAGTTTTTCAACCTTCATCGCTTCCAGCTGGGCAATGTGCGTCTCGTTAAATTCCCAGACTTCATCCTGAAAATAAAATTTGTTTTCACCGAGGTAAGCTTTCAGGGTTTCATAAGGTTTGACCGACGGATTGATCAGCGTTGCCGTACCGGAATATTTTTCGGCAAGGTAAGTGGCGTAATAACCACCCAGAGAACTGCCAACAAAATTCAGCAGATGATTTTCCAGAGTTTCTTCCACCAGCTGTTCCAGAAACAGCCGCGCTTCTTCTGGCACCGCAGGAATCTGTGGGCAGAGCAGCTGGTCCAGGCAACCGTTATCTGCCATATACTGCGTCACCAGCTGCGCCTTGTGCGACTGCGGCGAACTGTTAAAGCCGTGCAAATAAAGTAATTTCTGTGTTTTCGACATAATATTCAAACCACCATCCTGGCGCTTAACCTCTCACTCCCGAATATAAAAAAACCCTGTAAAACAGTGTCTTACAGGGTTCTCTTTAAGTTCTTCAATAGCTGAATTATTTAGCAGCCATATCTTTTAATGCTTTCAGTGGCAGAACTTTAACAACCTTGCGTGCTGGTTTTGCAGCAACGTCCATGAACTCGCCAGGACGGAATGGATTTGGTACATTCTTTCTTGCTTTGGTTGCAGGTTTTTTGTTGACTTTGATTTTCAGCAAACCTGGTACTTTGAACTCACCTGCACCACGGCTCTTGATGTGGCCTTCGATCACGTCACTCAGTGATTCAAAAACTTTTGCAACATCTTTGCGTGCCAGACCGGTGTCTTCAGAGATGTGTGCGTACAGTGCAGATTTAGTATAAGCATTTTTTATTGCTTTGATTTTCTTTTCTGGTGCTGCGGCTTTTTTTGCCGCTTTCTTTTTCACAGATTTCTTTTTAGTCACTTTCTTTTTTGCAGGTACCATTATAAGTTGCCCTTTGGTGATTGATGTTTATTATTAAATTTGTTGCTTGCTTTTCAGCTTTTTTCTCATCAGCATTTATCATTAAATTTTTTGCTTATGACTGTAATGCTGATGATCATTCAATTTGTTTTTTAGTTGGTATTGTACAAAGTTTTTATACACAACTAAAAACGCATAAAAACCGTGGTGCTGTTTTATAACTTATCTTTAACAAAGTAAACAGTTTTCGCAAAAAATAATTCACTATTTGCTATAAATACAGTAATAAACGTGATTTTAATCAATTAATCCGCGTTTCTGTAAAGCATTACAACAGCGTGTACAGCAATTCCTTCTTCCCTGCCGGTAAAGCCCAAACTTTCTGTCGTTGTCGCTTTGATGTTTATCTGTGTTTTTTGAATGTTTAAAACATCTGCCAGTGTCTGCAACATGGCCTGAATATGCGCTGACATTTTTGGTGTTTGTGCAATGATGGTTAAATCAATATTTGCGATGACATAATCGGTTTTCATCAACAGCTGATTTATTTTTTCCAGCAGAACAGTGCTGTCGATATTTTTATATTTATCATCGTTGTCAGGAAAGTGCTGACCAATATCACCGGCTGCAATCGCACCCAGCAAGGCATCGCATAATGCATGAATCAAAACATCGCCATCAGAGTGTGCGATAAAACCGGAATGGTGCGGAATTTTAACACCGCCCAAAACGATAAAATCACCTTCGCCAAAACGATGTACATCGTAACCGTGGCCGATGCGAAATGGTGGCTGCTTCTGCTTCATAGTGTCTGGCTCATGGCTTATTCCTGAGATTGCAGGTATAGACTGGCCAGACGCAAATCATCCGGCCTTGTGATTTTGATGTTGTCCTCGTGGCCGACCACCAGCTTTGGTGAAAACCCGGCCAGCTCCATGGCAGACGATTCGTCAGTGATATTCAAGCTGTCCTGCAACGCCGTTTGCAGGGCGTTTTTCAGGCTTTGTGCCGGAAAATACTGCGGTGTCAGCGCATGCCACAGGTTCTCGCGTTCGACGGTTGTTTCGACACTCACAGGTGAAATACCGCTGCACTGCCGCTTCATGGTGTCACGTACCGGTAGCGCCAGCAGGCCACCGTTGCCATCTCCACCGACTTCCTGCACCAGCCTGTCGATATCCTGCTGTCTTACGCAGGGGCGCACGGCATCATGCACCATCACCCAGTCGCTGGCTGCATCAAAACCTTCGTAATTAAACAGCTCGTTAATAGCATTTAACACCGAATCGGCACGCTCTTTACCACCGGTGGTGTGCAGCAACGGTTTTTGTGAAGTGATGTTTATCTCGGGCCAGTAAGCGTCATCGGCCTGCAAGGCAATAACCAGACCACTGATATTTTCATTTTGCAGCAAGGCGTTAACAGTGTGTTCGAGCACAGGCCGGTCATTTAATGACAGGTATTGCTTAGGGATGGCCGACTGCATGCGTTTACCGATACCTGCTGCCGGGACGATTGCCCAGATAGAATGATTCATAAATACTATCCACAGATGAACGCAGATGAACACAGATGTTTAAAACAAAATATTTTTTTATCTGTGTTCATCTACGTTTATCTGTGGATTTAATAAAGTTTTTCACTTATGTATGTTTGCAGAAGATTCATTTTTTTCAGACTCAATCACCTGATAATACACCTCGCCTTGCTTGATCATACCCATCTCACTACGCGCACGTTCTTCGATGGCATCCAGGCCTTTTTTCAGGTCTTTCACCTCGGCATCCAGCGACGCATTGCGTTCCTGCAATTGCTGTACTTCGCCTTTCACCTGCTCGACTTCCTGCTGTAATTGCAGCACTTCCGGCACACCGCCATCCTGCAGCCAGATTTTATATTGCAACCAGATCAGTAAAGCCAGTAAGACGAAGGCAATTTTTTTCACTGATGCAAAACAGACCCGGAAGTCCGGTTTAGCTCAGGTGTTTAAATGCAGATTTTCCTGCATACATAGCATTGCTGCCCAGTGCTTCTTCGATTCTCAGCAGCTGATTGTATTTTGCGATACGGTCAGAGCGTGACAGCGAACCGGTTTTAATCTGGCCGGCACAGGTTGCCACACAAAGATCGGCAATAGTGCTGTCTTCGGTTTCACCGGAGCGATGCGAGATAACCGCGGTATAACCCGCACCGTGCGCCAGGTTAATGGCGTTTAATGTTTCAGTCAGTGTGCCGATCTGGTTGAACTTGATCAGGATAGAGTTAGCGATATTCTTATCGATGCCTTCCTGCAAAATCGAAGTGTTAGTGACGAACAGATCATCACCCACCAGCTGCACTTTGTCGCCCAGCTGCTTAGTCATGTAAGCCCAGCCTTCCCAGTCGCCTTCATCCAGGCCATCTTCAACACTGATGATCGGATACTGCTTGCACCAGCCTGCCAGGTAATCGGTAAACTCTTCTGAGTTAAACTTTTTGCCTTCCGATGCCAGGTCGTACACGCCATCTTTATAGAATTCAGAACTGGCTGCATCCAGGCCAAGATAAATATCTTCACCGGCTTTAAAACCAGCTATATTGATCGCTTCCAGAATGACTTCAATGGCTTCTTCATTGGAAGACAGGTTCGGCGCAAAACCGCCTTCGTCGCCAACAGTGGTGGTCATGCCACGTGCGCTTAAAACTGAACGCAGGGTGTGAAACACTTCTGCACCGTAACGCAGGGCTTCTTTAAAGCTTGGCGCGCCCACAGGCAGAATCATGAACTCCTGAAGGTCGACGCTGTTATCTGCGTGCTCACCACCGTTGATGATGTTCATCATCGGTACCGGCATCTTGTAAGTGCCGTTGCCTAAGTGCACATACAGCGCTTCATCGTTTTCTTTTGCAGCAGCATGAGAGGCGGCCAGTGATGCGGCTAATATCGCATTTGCACCAAGACGTTCCTTGGTGGCGGTGCCATCAAGTTCGATCATTTTAGTATCAAGCGCAACCTGATCCTGACCGTCCATGCCGGTCAGCGCATCATTGATTTCGGTGTTAACGTTGTTAACCGCTTTGGTCACGCCCTTGCCCATGTAACGGGATTTATCGCCGTCACGTAACTCCAGTGCTTCGCGAACACCGGTTGATGCGCCGGACGGTACAGCGGCGCGACCGAAGGCTCCGCTTTCCAGTGTTACTTCTGCTTCAAGTGTTGGGTTACCGCGTGAATCAAGAATTTCGCGTGCGTGTATTTTTGTAATATTGGACATTTTTATTCCTTAACTTTTAAATTAATTAAAATGGCGGCAACAACTGAATTGGGGTCAGAGGCAAACCTGTCTCTGCCCCCTGAGATTGCTGACCTATAACTCTAACTCGTGCATTGTATTATTCTTAACAGTGGCATCGATCTGCATCAACACAGACAGCAACGATTCCATTTTGTGCAACGGCCAGGCATTGGGGCCATCACTCAGCGCCTTCGCCGGATCGGGGTGGGTTTCCATAAACAGACCGGAAATACCCGCCGCCACCGCGGCACGTGCCAGCACCGGAATGTGTTCGCGCTGGCCACCGGACGATGTACCCTGACCGCCGGGCAGTTGCACCGAATGCGTGCCATCGTAAACCACCGGACAGTCGCTCTCGCGCATGATTGCCAGCGAGCGCATGTCAGATACCAGATTGTTATAACCAAACGAGACACCGCGCTCACAGGCCATGATATTTTGATTGCCGGTGGAGCGTGCCTTGTCGATTACGTTTTTCATATCACCCGGCGCTAAAAACTGGCCTTTTTTGATGTTCACCGGTTTACCGGTGGCAGCCACTTTTAAAATAAAGTTAGTCTGACGACATAAAAATGCCGGGGTCTGCAACACATCAACCACATCGGCGACTTCATCCATCGGCGTGTCTTCATGCACATCGGTTAAAACCGGCACACCTACCTCATCCTTCACTTTCTGCAAGATACGCAGACCTTCTTCGATGCCGGGGCCACGAAAACTGGTTCCGGAAGAACGGTTAGCTTTATCAAATGATGACTTGTAGATAAACGGAATACCCAGTTTTGAAGTGATCTCTTTTAGCTGCGCAGAAGTCTCCATCGCCATCTGTTCACTTTCGATAACACAGGGGCCGGCAATTAAAAACAGCGGCTTGTCGAGACCAACTTCAAAATCACATAATTTCATTCAATCTACCTGTAGGGCGGGCACTGCCCGCCGTTTAACTGGCGTTTAAGTTGCATTCTGTCGGGCAGTGCCGACCTACTATTAAGCTATTGCCTCGGCCACTTCTGCTGTTGCGCTCTTGTGCGCCAGTGCCGCTTTGATGTAATCAGTAAACAGCGGGTGCCCTTTTCTCGGGGTCGAAGTGAATTCAGGATGGAACTGGCAACCAAGGAACCACGGATGCGCCAGCGGCCCGGTTTTTGGCAGCTCGATCATTTCCATCAAATTGCCATCGCTGGATTTACCACCGATCACCAGACCGGCATCGGTCAGCTGCTGCAGATAATGATTATTGAACTCGTAACGGTGGCGATGGCGTTCGATGATGCTGTCTGCACCATAGGCCGAACGCGCCAGCGTGCCTTCCAGCAACTGGCAGGTCTGACCACCCAGACGCATGGTGCCGCCCAGGTCTGAGTCGGCATCACGTTTTTCGATGCGACCGTTTTCATCTTCCCACTCGGTAATCAGCGCGATAACCGGATGTGTAGTCGTCTCGCTGAATTCGCTGCTGTGTGCGTCTGTTAAACCAGCAATGTGGCGAGCAAACTCGATCACCGCCAGTTGCATACCCAGGCAGATGCCGAGGTATGGAATTTTGTTTTCACGCGCGTATTGAATCGCTGCGATTTTGCCTTCGATGCCACGGTCACCAAAACCGCCAGGCACCAAAATTGCGTCCAGCCCTTCCAGAGCCGACATATTGCCCGCTTCCAGCACCACTGAATCGATGTAACGGATTTTCACTTTGGCATTGTTGTGAATACCGGCGTGGGTCAGCGACTCGTTCAGCGACTTGTAGGATTCTGTCAGATCGACATATTTGCCCACCATGCCGACAGTAACTTCATAAGCCGGGTTCGCCATCACATCGATAACTTTCTGCCAGTCGGATAAATCCGTAGGTTGCACATCAAGATGCATGTGTTCAACGATGATGTCATCCACGCCCTGGTCGTGCATCCATTTTGGCAATTTGTAAATATTATCCAGATCAATGGCCGAGATAACGGCCTTGGGCTGCACATTGGTGAACAGCGCAATCTTGCGGCGCTCATCTTCTGCCAGCAGTTGTTCAGAACGGCACAGCAGCAAGTCAGGCTGAATACCGATGGAACGTAATTCTTTTACCGAGTGTTGTGTCGGTTTGGTTTTAACTTCGCCGGCGGTCTTGATGTACGGCACCAGTGTCAGGTGCATGAACATGGCGCGCTCGCGCCCCAGCTCGACACCCATCTGGCGGATGGCTTCCATAAACGGCAGCGATTCGATGTCGCCCACTGTGCCGCCGATTTCGACCATGACAATATCCGCGCCGTTGGCACCGGCCTTGATGCGACGTTTAATCTCGTCAGTGATGTGCGGAATCACCTGCACCGTGCCACCGAGATATTCACCGCGACGCTCTTTGCGGATAACACTCTCGTAAACCTTGCCGGTGGTAAAGTTGCTGAACTTGCCAGTGCGTGTGCTGACAAAACGTTCGTAGTGACCAAGATCGAGATCGGTCTCCGCACCGTCTTCGGTAACAAAAACCTCACCGTGCTGGAACGGACTCATGGTACCCGGATCGACGTTGATATACGGGTCGAGCTTCATCATCTGCACTTTAAGACCACGGCTTTCCAGAATAGCACCGACGGCGGCTGAGGCAAGACCTTTACCCAATGAAGAAACAACACCACCGGTAACAAAAATATATCTGGTCATGAAAAACGAGCCCTGGCTTGTGAGATTATAAGGTATAGAAATACCGGTACAAAAATATTGAGAAAGAGGAAAATGATGTGGCCCGAAAACAAAAATATATTCTGAAATTCAAGAACACATTCACCTGGTCTGCTCGGGTGGCTATTCTATCAAAGTCAGTCAATTGCGACAACGAAAACACTGGTTTAATATAAAATCACGTTAAAGCGATTTACGCCACAGGCCAAATCCAGACCAGAGCCAGAGCAAAGCCGCACACAGGGGTCTAAGTCAATTTATCAGGCCCGTGTATGCAATAATGCACCCTTGATTATTAATTGACTCCGACCCCGACTCGCGCCCCGGTTCGAGCTGCCGGGTCGTTTAAACAAAGCATTCAGGATAAACGCCACCCCCATGTCAGTCACCGAGCAATACCAGAAAGCCCTGCAGCAGCCCGACATGAAACACGACGCGGCACAGGAACAGGCGGCCGCCAGACTGGAAGCACTCAGCCGGGCACTGACACAAAAACCTGAAAGCCCACTACGCCAGTGGCTGAAAAAAATCTCACCGTTTGCAAAACACCGGGCTCAACCGATACCGGGCCTGTACCTCTGGGGCGGTGTCGGTCGCGGCAAAACCTGGTTGATGAATCTGTTCTTCGAAGAGCTGAGCATCACACAAAAACGCCGCATTCACTTTCATCATTTCATGCTGGAAATCCATGAAAAACTCGATGAGCTGAACAGGAACAAAAGCCGGAACAGAAAAAACCCGCTGCAGCACATCGCCAGAGAGCTGGCCAAAAACACCCGCGTTTTATGCATCGACGAATTCATCGTTACCAACATCACCGATGCCATGATTCTCAGCGAACTGCTGCACGCGCTGTTCAAACACCAGGTCTGTCTGGTTGCCACCTCCAACCGCGTGCCCGACGACCTGTATTTAAACGGCCTGCAACGCGAACGTTTTCTGCCTGCCATCGAACTCATCAAAACCCATACCGAAGTATTTCATCTTGACGGCGGCGTTGACCACCGTACCTCACTGCTGGAACAAAGCGATGTTTATTACACGCCCATCGATGAAAACACCGAACAGAAAATGGCACTGCGCATGCAGGAACTGGCGATCACCCCGGTAGAAGAAAACAAAATACTGACCATTCTTGGCCGCGAGATTCAAACCATCCGCTGCAGCGAAGACGTGGTCTGGTTTGATTTTGAAGTCATCTGCACCGCCCCGCGCGCAGCACAGGATTACATCGAGCTGGCACAGCAGTTCAACACCGTTTTCATCAGCAATATCCCCGTGCTGGACGAATACAGCGACGACAAGGCGCGCCGCTTCATCTACCTGATCGACGAACTGTACGACCGCAACGTCAAACTCATCGCCAGCGCCCAGGTCGAACCGGACGCACTATATCGCGGTGATATGCTAGAATTCGCCTTCCATCGAACCAGCAGTCGACTTATTGAAATGCGCTCACACCATTATCTTTGCCAGTCGCACAAACCATTCTAGACTTCTCATGAATCCAGACCTCTCAGAAAAAGTATCCATCAAGATCGAATTATTATGCGAAGCCGGTTGCACGCAGGTGAACCAGGTGCTGGAAAAAGCCAGCAATGGTGTCGCCATCGAAGAACTTGCAGAATTTAATGAGACAGAGGTCGAACAGATCATCATCGAGCTGACCAACATCATGGCGGTTTATGAGATCAGTGATGCGGAAGATTGTGATTGAAATAATGTAGGGCGGGCACTGTGTACAGACCGGAGACATAGGTAACACTTTGTTCGGGGACATGGGTTACACATTAGTTTGTCTTAAATCTAACTGAGTCACCCTCTGATGTCGATAGTAAATGGCAACTATTCCGTCGATGTCAGTTGGACGCATACCGATTT
>WFOC01000081.1 GCA_015488295.1 Gammaproteobacteria bacterium | reverse complement strand
GATAAAAAACAGACATTAAAAAATAAATTATAAAAGTTGTTGAAAGAGAGTTTAAAAAAATATTCCATGATGTATTTAAAAGAAAGCTGTTCAAAAAAATTTTATTCGATTAAAAATATTTTTTATTTAATTGTTTTTGTACTGGCACTATCAGGTTTTAATTCGGCGCTGGCCGCCATGCCGATACCTGCGCCACCTGATGTAGCGGCTAAAAATTATTTTGTAGTCGACTTTGCCAGCGGTAAGGTGCTGGCAGAAAAAAAACCTGATGCACAGGTAGAGCCGGCAAGTATTACCAAAATCATGACGGCTTACGTTATTTATAAAGAAATGGAAGCCGGCCGTCTGGCGATGGACGACATCGTGGATATCAGTGAAAAAGCGTGGCGCATGGGTGGCTCAAGAATGTATCTTGAAGTGAATACGCGTGTGCCGGTGTCTGAATTGTTAAAGGGGCTGGTTATCCAGTCGGGCAATGATGCCAGTGTTGCGCTGGCAGAACATGTCGCGGGGACAGAAGAAGCTTTTGTGCAACTGATGAATCAGTACGCAAAAAAGCTGGGCATGACGAATACACATTTTGTCAACAGCACTGGCTGGCCGGATAAAAAACACCTGACCACAGCGCGAGACATCGCAACGCTGGCAGTGGCGTTTATCAGCGAATTTCCCGAGTATTATACTTTGTATTCCGAAAAGGAATTTACCTACAACAGTATCAAACAATATAACCGCAACAAATTACTGTGGCGAGATGAAACGGTTGACGGCATGAAAACCGGTCACACTGAATCAGCGGGTTACTGTCTGGTGTCTTCGGCGTTACGTGGTGACATGCGCATCGTTTCTGTTGTGCTCGGCACCGACAGCAAAAAAGCACGCGCCAATGTCAGTCAGGCCTTGTTGAACTATGGTTTCCGTTTTTATGAATCGCATACGCTTTATGATGCCGGTGAAGTACTGAGTCGGCCGCGTGTATGGCGTGGTGAAATTGAGACCCTGGCGGTTGGCCTGGACAAGGATCTGGCGATCACTATTCCGCGCGGAGCTTACGATAAGCTTGAAGCGGTTATGGACATCGATAAAAATATTGAAGCGCCGATTGCAAAAGGTCAGCAAATCGGTCTGGTGAAAGTTTCACTTGAGGGTGAAGAGCTCGCTTCAGTGCCGCTGGTCGCGCTGGAAACAGTCAACGAAGGCAATCTGTTCCAGCAGGCAAAAGATTATTTTCTGCGCCTGATTAATTAGGGTAAGTAGCGCTCAAAAAATATGAGTGAAGCAAAAAACATCATTTATCTAAACGGGAATTATATGCCCGTTGAAGAAGCCACGGTCTCGGTGATGGATCGCGGTTTTCTTTTTGGTGATGGTGTTTATGAGGTGGTGCCGGTTTTCGGCAACAAACTGTTACGCGTCAATGAGCACTTGAGTCGCTTGCAAAACAGTCTTGATCGCATCACTCTGGCTAATCCGCACAGTGATGAGGAGTGGTCGAAAATTTTTTCCGGCTTGCTGGAAAAAAATGCAGGCGAAGATCGCGCCATCTATCTGCAAATTTCACGTGGTGTTTATCCGAAACGTGACCTGGCGATTAAACCCGGTTACCCGCCCACTGTTTTTGTCATGGTATTGCAGGTTACGCCGCCTGATCTTGAGCAGGTTTCTGCCGGTATCGCGGTGATCACGGTTGATGATTTTCGCTGGCAGGCCTGCGATATTAAATCCACTTCGCTGGTAGCCAATGTGATGTTGAAACAGCAGGCAGTGGCGGCCGAGGTGGACGATGCGATTTTAATAAAAAACTGTACGGTTAGCGAAGGCACTGCGAGCAATGTTTTTATCGTTAAAAACAATGTTCTGATCACACCGCCCACCGGGCATAAATTACTGCCGGGTATTACCCGTGACCTGGTGATTGAAATTGCAAAAAATAACGCCATACTGGTAGAAGAGCGTGAAGTAAAAGAAGCCGAGCTTTATACCGCAGATGAAATCTGGATGACCAGCTCAACGCGCGAGATTGCGCCGGTGATTCGCCTGAACGGTGAAGCTGTTGGTTCTGGTGCAGCGGGTGCGATGTGGCAACGCATCATGGATTTATATCAGCAGTATAAGTTGCTGCTGCGCAGCAGCAATGAAAAATGAAAAATTTTAAGTTAAAAATAGAGCTTGTCTCTAAGTTGTTATGACTGACGATAAAGAAATACGAATGCATGACCTGAGCCTGAAAGACGGTGAAACCCTGCTGGAGTTTCCCTGTGAGTTTCCGGTGAAGGCCATGGGTCTGGCCTGTGACGAGCTGGAAATCGCGGTGATTGAAATTATCAATCGTCACGTGGAAAATCTTGCTGAAGATGCGCTCAGGATGAAACCCAGCAAAACCGGCAAATATACCGCCATCACCATCACTATTACCGCGCACAGCAAAGAACAGCTTGATGCGATCTACCAGGATCTGACTGCCTGCGAGCACGTTTCCATCGCTTTATAGCGCAGTGATCAAACATGCGCGCCACCGTTCCACCTCCTGATATTTACCATCCTGGTGAAATTGATTACCAGCACAGCTGGCAGAAAATGCAGGATTTTACCAATACGCGGCGGCCCGAAACTGCCGATGAGTTCTGGTTTTTGCAGCACCCGGCTGTTTATACCCTGGGCAAAAATGGCAAGCCCGAACACATTTTAAATGCAGCGGATATTCCGGTGATCAACTCGGATCGCGGTGGTCAGGTGACTTATCACGGCCCCGGCCAGATCGTGGTATACACCCTGCTTGACCTCAAACGCTTGAATCTTGGCGTGCGCCAGCTGGTTACCGTGCTGGAGCAGAGCGTCATCGAGCTGCTTGCCGGTTACGGCGTGGTTTCAAATGCCAGGCCTGATGCGCCGGGTGTCTACGTAAATAATGCTAAAATAGCCGCGCTTGGTTTGCGTGTGCGCCGGGGCTGCAGTTTTCATGGCCTGTCATTAAACGTGGATATGGATCTCGAACCATTCAGTAGAATAAACCCCTGTGGTTATGAAGGGCTGGAAGTGACCCAGCTGAAAGATCTGGTGGCTGATGCCCCCCGCATCGAATATGTTGCCGCTGAGTTGCAACAGATTTTATTAAAAAAATTAAATTATGAATAATTCAACAACAGGCGGCAGCCAGCGTAACAAGGTTGTGCAGGGTGAGAAGCTTAAGGGCGCAGAAAAAGTTGCGCGCATTCCGATCAAGGTGCAGCAGCCGGCTGAACGCTTGCGCAAGCCGAGCTGGATTCGCGCGCGCTCACCGTTTCATCCCAATGTGAAAAAACTAAAGTCGGTATTGCGCGATCAGAAACTGTTTACCGTTTGTGAAGAAGCCGCCTGCCCGAACCTGGGTGAATGTTTTGGCAAGGGCACGGCGACGTTTATGATCATGGGTGAGATCTGCACCCGCCGTTGTCCGTTCTGTGATGTCGGTCATGGTCGCCCTAATCCGCTGGATACGGATGAGCCGAAACATCTGGCGGAAACCATCAGGGCGATGAGCCTGCGTTATGTGGTGATCACCTCGGTTGATCGTGATGACCTGCGTGATGGCGGTGCGGCACATTTTGTCGAGTGCATTGAAAAAACCCGTGCGTTGAATCCGAAGATTGAGATTGAAGTGTTGGTGCCGGATTTTCGCGGTCGCATGGATCTGGCGCTGGATATTATGCAGCAGGCACCGCCGGATGTGTTTAATCACAATCTGGAGACCGTGCCGCGTTTGTACAGGCAGTGTCGGCCGGGTTCGGATTATCAATGGTCGCTAGATCTGCTGAAACGTTTCAAGCAGACGCATCCTCAGGTGCTGACCAAGTCGGGCCTGATGCTGGGGCTGGGTGAAGAGATTGAAGAAGTCATCGAAGTGATGAAAGACATGCGTGCACACGATGTTGAGATGTTAACGCTGGGCCAGTATCTGCAGCCGAGCAAGCATCATCTGCCAGTGGCGCGATATGTAACACCGCAGGAGTTTGATGATCTGTATAAAGTTGGCATGGCGCTGGGTTTTAAACACGTGGCCAGCGGGCCGATGGTGCGTTCTTCCTATCATGCGGATTTGCAGGCGCACGGTGAGTTTTCAGAGAAAAAGTTTTAAATTTTAGTTTCAGGTTTACAGGTGAGAAAAGCTATGGGTTTTATTTTTAAGCCGGTGCGTTGGGTGCTGGGTCAAATCATTATTTTTATCGACTGGATTACGCGACCAAAGCCGGTGCAGCGTCCAGCCGAAAAGCAAAAAGAAGTTGATGTGCAAACATCAAACATGGCGCTGTATCATTTTCAGCAATGCCCCTTCTGCGTGAAAACCCGCCGTCAGATTCATCGTCTGGGGTTGAACATCGAAAACCGTGATGCGCGAAATGATCCGAAATGGAATCAGGAGCTGATCAGTGAAGGCGGCAAGTATCAGGTGCCCTGTTTGAAAATAACCGCCGAGGACGGCGCGGTGCAGTGGATGTATGAGTCGTCCGAGATTAACCAGTATCTTGAAGACAAGTTTTCTGTCGGTAGTTAGTTTGAAGAGCTGCTGTTGAGTCAAAGGCGAAGTTGGCAGTCGGCAGTTATCAGTTGGCAGTAAAAGCAAAAGCATTGCTTGTGCGGCAAATTACGTGGTTTTAAGATTTTTTGTTTTTAACTGATAACTGCCGACTGCAAACTGCCAACTTCTCTTCCTGGCAGAAAGCGGCTATTTCGACAACGCTGTTTTTGAGCAAATCGGACGCTGCCTGTTAGATTAAATACTGTAATCTCAGTAATCCAGCCACGCTGATCGCATCGGTAATCTCGCCGCTTAATACACGTTCGACGGCTTCGGCCAGCGGCATTTTCTGAATCAGTAAATCTTCGGTTTCTTCAAATTCGGTTTTACCCTGTGTCAGTTCGCGCGCGACATAGATCAGGCCGCGTTCATCAGTTACCGAATTTGATGTGTGCAGTTGCATCAGCGCCTGCCAGTTGTTGGCGCTCAGTCCGGTTTCTTCCCTGAGTTCACGTTTAGCCGATTCCAGCGGGTCAATAGTCAGCGGCCCGCCGCCCATGGGGATTTCCCAGGAATAGCCGTCCGGTACATAACGGTATTGCCCCACCAGCCAGGTATTGTTGTTTTCGTCCAGCGGGATGATGCCGATAGCCAGGTTTTTAAACCTGATCTTTCCATAATGTGACAGCCCGCCGCCGGGGTTGATCACCTCGTCCTCATGCAGCGACAACCATGGGTTTTCATAAATCAGCTTGCTGGATTGTGGCTTCCAGGGATTGGGCGTAGTCGGTAGTTTGTTTTTTGTTTTCATCGCATTATCCGTTTTTTAACGTTGCGGGCTTTTTTTCTGAAGCCGGGTTTGATGTCGGCTCTGTCATCTGCCGGCGGCAAGGTCAAAGGTGGCTGAATGGTGCTGAGCTGCGTGGTGATGGTGTTTTTTACTTTTTCAATTTCATGTTCGGCCTGCAGATGCAGCCAGTAGCTGGCGCTGCCGCCAAAATAGATTGCCAGCCTGACTGCGGTATCGGCCGTGATGCCGCGCTTGCCGTGAATGATTTCATTGATACGCCGGGGCGGGACTTTTATCGCGCGCGCCAGCTGGTTCTGGCTGAGTTTTTGTGGTTCCAGATATTGTTGCAGCAGAACTTTTCCGGGGTGCTGGCAGGGCATGGCTAGAATATAACGTTAAACGTTATATAACGCAATACGTCATGGTTGTTTGTTGCATCAGGTTTTGCTAACCCGGCACTGTAGCGCCTGAAGCAGTCAGGTGCAGCCGGACAGCAGGTTTTTGCAGGTTGATTCGGTAAATCGTAAGCCAACAATGCCGCAATTAAGCAGCATTGCTCTCAGGATTTTTTAAGCGTATCCAGCGCATCCTGAATGGCTTCGAAAATAAGCCGGTCGCCTTCACGCTCATCGCTTTCAGGTATGTCCCATTCCATGATGCGACGGTATTTGTCGACCAGGGATGTGACATCTTTGACCAGCTCTTTATGGTAGCGCTGTATTTCTATTTTCTGTGCCTCTGACATTATTCCCCCCGTTTTCTGTTCAGATTTCTTTAGCCGTCCAGCCGATGATGATCAGTGCAATGCCATCAAAAATCAGGCTTATGGCAACAAACAGACCGACCAGCCAGAGTGATGTTTGCGGCCAGCCGATTAAAAACACAATAGATAATAATACAGACATCATTCCGTTGATAAACATCCAGCCCCAGCCCTTTTCCGGGTAGTGTGCCTGCGCGATAGAAAAGCTGCTGAAGGCATCCATCATCAGGTAAAAAGATAAAAACAGTCCCAGTGCGGCAATGCTTTGTTCCGGACTGTACAGCATCATGCCGCCAACGAGTAGCAGGACAAGTGGTTTTAGCCAGTCGATAACCGAATGTCGCGCATATTGAAAAGTGTGTGTCGCCCAGAAAAAGCCGCTGATCAGCATAAAAAAGGCAATGAACACATTGGCTTGCAATGCCATCATTTCAGGCAGAATGGCACCGGTTGTGCCAACAAGTAATAATAGGAAACCGGTGAAGATGGAATATTTTCCAAACTTTTTCAGTATGGGGCTGCCTGCTGTTAATGGTGTCATTATTTTTTCCGGATGAGTGAGTTAAAAAATATGTTGCTGAGTCAGTTTTTTGTTTGCATATAAAGGCCTAATTATTTTCCATTGCTGTCTGGTATTCACCCAGCATGGCCAGATGGTTCAGGCGTGCACGTTTGAGTAAGGCATCTTGTGCGGTAACGATATTTTCTGGTTTTCCAGACCAGGCGTGCAGCGCAGTTTGTTGCAGGGCGCGGCCATAGGAAATGCTTAAGTGCCAGGGAGTATTTTCTGCCTGCTGATTGATGGCGTTTAAGTTTGCCGTGGCTTCTTCCGGACTCTGCCCGCCGGAAAGAAAATTGATGCTGGGCACAGCGGCGGGTACGGTGCGTTTTAATGTTTTTATTGTGGCGCTGGCGACCTCATCCGGCTCGGCGCGGCGACAGTCTTTGCCGGGCAGCACCATGTTGGGTTTTAATATCATGAGTTCCAGAACCACGTGATGCCGGTTCAGTGCGTGGAATACAGCCTGCTGTACTGCTTCGGTGACTTCAGCGTGCCGCTCTATGTCATGGTCGCCGTCCATTAATACCTCCGGTTCCACGATAGGAACCAGGCCCTCTGCCTGACACACCGCAGCGTAACGTGCCAGCATTTCAGCGTTGGCTTCAATTCCGTGCTGGCTGGGCACGTGCTTTTCAATAGCGTAGACTTCGCGCCATTTGGCAAAACGTGCGCCCTGTTTTTTATAAGCATGCAGGCGTTCGGCCAGGCCATCCAGGCCCTGTGTGATCAGGTCGCCCGGTGACAGCGCCAGCGGGATCTTGCCTTTATCAACCTTGATGCCGGGTACGATGTTCTGTAACCAGGCGGCCTGTGGAATGCTTTGTCCGTCTTCGGTTTTCTGATCCAGCGTTTCTTCAAACAGGATGATGCCGCTGATGTATGCGCCCAGACCGGGGGTGGTGACCAGCAGGCTGCGCCAGGCGCGGCGATTTTCTTCTGTTGATGCCACGTCGATAGCCTGAAAACGTTTGGCGATTGTTGGTGAGCTTTCGTCCGCTGCCAGAACACCGCGGCCGCTCTGCACCATGTCTTTAATGGTGGCTTCAAGTTCTGTTAAATCATTCATCGCATTTCCCCTGCTGGTTTGGTTTAATGATGTCCGGCTGTTTTGCTGGCTGCGGTGTGCTGTGCCATCACATTACGCACCGCCATGGCAAAAGATTCTGTCAGCGTCGGGTGCGGGTGGATGGCCGCGGCGATAGCTTCAATGGGGACAGCCGCCTTGATGAGTAATGCAGCTTCGCCCATCAGTTCACCCGCCCCCTCGACCATGATGTGAACGCCAACAACCTTGCGACTGTCTGCGTCAAAAACAATTTTAAGCAGGCCATCGGCGCTGCCGGTAATCTGTGCGCGGGCATCGTGTTTGAAATCGTAACGTGCGACCTGAACATTGATGCCGGCCTGTTTTGCCTGCCGCTCGCTCAGGCCGGCAATGCCGATTTCCGGTTCGCTGAAAATAACCGCGCTGTTGGTTTTTGTGTCGGGAAATATCACCGGTTGTGCCAACAGGTGGCGCGTCAGTGCCAGCCCCTGTGCCGTTGCCCAGTGTGCGAACATGGGCTGCCCGATAATATCACCAACTGCGTAAATGCCCGTTTCGTCTGTTTCCAGTGTGTCATTTACTTTCAGGCCGTGTTTGTCGTATTGCACAGCCGTGTTTTCCAGACCCAGTCCGCTAACATTAGGCTGGCGGCCGGTGACCATCAAAACCGTATCGGCAAGTTTGTGTTGTTTGGTTTCACCCTTGCTTGAATATTCCACGAAAACATTTTGCCCGGTGGTCAGGATGGCGCGTACTTTACAGCTGGTCTGAATATTAATGCCATCATCGGACATACGTTGTTGCAGGTGACGACTCAGTTCTTCATCAACCGGGCCGAGGATATGTGGTGCGGCTTCCAGCAGGCTGACTTCACTGCCCAGGGTATGAAATACCTGTCCCAGTTCAACACCGACAGGGCCGCCACCGATGATCACCAGGCGTTGTGGAATGTGGTCGATATTGAGAATGCTTTTGCTGTCATGCACGCGCGGGAGATCGCTGCCTCTTATGGGCGGGATAAAAGGCACAGAGCCGGTGGCGAGGATGGCTTTTTCAAAAGTCACCAGCAGGGTTTGGCCGTCGGTTATCTCTGTGTCGCTTTCGATAATTGCAGAGCGCGGACTTAGCAGTTTGCAATTGCCAAACACGGTTTGCAGTGTTGGCAGCTGTGTGGTTTTATGTTGTGCAGCCTCGTTGCGATGTTGCAGGATGGAACGTTTTCTTTGCAACACGGCTGACCAGTTTACGGTGACATCCTGTGTCGGCAGGCACAGGCCGAATTGTCCGGCCTGTTTTATTTCGCGCAGACGGCGTGCGGACTCACGAAATATTTTTGAGGGGATGCAGCCTTCGAACAAACAGGTGCCGCCCAGCCCCGGACCTTTTTCTACCAGCATCACAGACTTACCGGCAGCGGCCAGTGCCATCGCAGCCGGTGTGCCACCGGGGCCGCCACCGATGACAAGAAATTCAACCTGTTGTGTTTTCATGATATTCCCCGGTTTTTTTATCAGGCGATATGTACGGTCGCCTGCTGTGTTTCATTGTGCAGAATGTGGCAGGCCTGCTCCACCTCACTGCGTGTGCCATTGATGGTGAGCATGATTTTTTCTGCTTTTATGGCCTCTTCATACTGCTTGATGTTTTTCCCGGGAACGCCCATGTTGAACAGTGCTGTGGCGAGCACGGTAAAATGGTTGTTAATATCCATGTCTTCTTTCTCCTGCGTGAGTAAGGACACAATAGAACCTGCAGTAATCAAGCTTCCAGAATCTGCCAGCGTAAAAAATAATGCGCCACCGGGAAGCTTCCATAAATGCTTCCATGATTGAGCGGTGATGTTCTGAAAATATATTTCTTCATCGTCAGCAGGCTCATCAAAGAGCGGTTGCAGCTCAGCTTTGGCTCTGCCAATAATGGACACAGTGTTCATATTAAAACTGTGTGCCTGTAACTTTTCGACAGCTTGCCTGGCATCCTGATAATCTGGATAAAGTAAAACGCAGGCATTTTTTTTAGACATACTTTCAAACTCGATAAAAACCTGTTGCAGAAGTTATCTGTTTTGTAAACGGGTTTTATTGTATTTGAAATGCAGGGTCGGTACTGTCATCCAGGTGACAGCAGAATTGATGCAATAGATGTGTTTATATTATCGGGCAGTGTTCTTCAGGAAGGTGTGCCTGTTTTTTTTCGGGGCAGTTTCCCCCGGGAATGGCTGTAAGCATCATCGGCATACTCGTGCAGGGTTTCCAGCTCGCGCACTTCGGTATGAAAATTTTGTTTGTGCAATACACCCTGTTTACGCCAGTGCTGCAGGTGGCGATTAATTACCTGTCGCACCGAACCCACCATGCGGGCGAGTGATTCATCATGCAGGTCATGAATGAGCTTTAGCGAATGTTTTGTGGTGTTCGACTGGGGATGGTGCGGTATAACGTGGCGCAAAATAAGTCGAGCCAGTCGTGTCATGGTGTCGTATAACGCCAGGTCGGTGCTGAGGTCTTCCAGCTTGCGCATCTGCTCGCCCAGATAGGGCAGGAAGTTACGGTTGAATTCGGGGTGATGATCGATCCAGTTGCGGGCATCTTTTATCGGCACCGAGATCAGCGAGACATCATCGATGGCGATGGGTTGTATTTCATGTGGATCGGTATTTAATAAAGTAACCACGTCGATGCCATCACCCGGCCCCAGCAGTGCCAGCGTAATGCTTCTGCCTGTGTGCGGGTTGCTTCGTATGACTTCAACACGGCCATCAATCAGCAAGTAAAAACGTTGTTGAAACATTTCGGCATTTAACTGTGCACCACGCCGCCAGGTATCACGCCTGAACAGCGATAGCATGTCGTCGAGAACGTCTTCGGGCAGGCCGTTAAACAATGCCGTTTGATAAAGGACACTCTTGCAATGTTTGTAATAGAGCAGGTCTCTTTTCATTTTCGTTTTTTCACCTGAGCGGGATGCGTGCAGTCCCCGAGCGTTATTATGCCGTGTTTTCCTGGTGTGATGTTGAGGTATTAACAGATGTTGACAGGGAATGGCGAGTAAAGTTTATGCTAATCGGGGGCTTCTTTGCTTAAGTTGATCTCGATCAATTGTGAGCCGGATTTTAAGGTGCTGTCTTTTACCTTTGTTGTCGCACGGTATGAAGCGCCGGCTGCGGTACAGATAAAAAAATACCAGAAAGAATGATTTGATGATGTAGTCATCGCACCCAGCAGGGGCAGGATAAACGTGCCGGGAATAAAAAAATGACGACGGGTGCGGACTCTATCATCATCAATATGATCAGGATAGCGCGGGCATATTGTGAATGGTCGCTCAGGAAACTTATAAATTCCATAAGCAGAACTCGCCCCGTTGCTGGTGTTTATGACTTTACAATAAGCACATCGCAGTGGGCTTTGTGCAGCACCGAGTTACTGACTGAACCCAGCAGTCGACCGATACCGCGCCGGCCGTGAGAACCCATAATAATTAAATCCACATTTTTTTCATTCGCCCATGAGATGATCGACCAGCGCGGGCTTCCCCAGCGGGTTTCGATGTCTGTGTTTTTATCCAGCTTGTTACGCTCGCAAAACTGATGCATGCGTTCGATGGCGTTCTGCATCAGAAAGTCATCATTGGGCAGCGGGATGCTGGCGATGACCGGGTCATAGGCTTCGTTGTAATACATGACATCTTCAACGGCATGCAATACATGAAGCTGTGCGCCATGTTGTTCGACCATCTGTCGCGCACGTTTTGCAGCCATGTCGGAATGTGCAGAAAAATCCGTGGCCAATAATATATTTTTATAGGTTTGAGCGGGTTGTTCAGGGTTGCTGTTGCCGGTTTTTTCTCGCAGCCAGTCCCAGGCGGTTTCAGCTTCATCGTTATCAAAAAAACGCATTTCGATATGACTGAATAAATTGACAAAACCGATGGCCGCGTGGATCAGTGGTTTATCAGCGATGATAGCGATGCGCTTGAAGTTATGGTCGTGATGCAGGCCAAAGCGCAGATCATCCCAGGCCGCCTGTGCTTCCCAGCCTTCAAAGTTATGCATTTCGATGAATAGCGAGATGCGTCCGTGTTTGCGGATCTTCTCTTCCAGAATCGGCAGAAACTGTTTGTAATCAGCGTCGGTCAGCTTGCCGGTGGCTTTGAAGGCGAGAATGTCTTTATCGTTTACGGGTATTATTTCAAACATCGGAGCTTCTCCACGTATTTGTGAATAATTAACTGGCTTTACCATAACCAGCCGTGTTGTGATGTGCTGTCACCTGAGTTACATCATGTGACCGATAAGTAGAATATATTTACGCTGTCATAAATGTTTTCCCGGGGATTATCCTGGGGATCATTGCGGAGCAGTGTATGTTTAAAAATACGGATGATTACAATCAGCAGGCGGTTGATGAGACGCTAAAAGCGTTTGACGTGACTGCGGAAAAAGGCCTGAGTAAAACAGAAGTGCAGCAGCGTATCGAACGTTATGGTTATAACGTGACTGAGGAAAAAGAAGAATCGCTTGCTCATCGTATTTTCCGCCGCTTCTGGGGACCGATTCCGTGGATGATCGAGATAGCAGCACTGCTTTCTGCTGTGGTGCAGAAGTGGGAAGATTTCAGTATTATTCTGGTCATGCTGCTGGTGAATGCCGGCCTTGATTTTATGCAGGAGCATCGTGCGCTGAATGCCTTAAAAGCCCTCAAGGCGAAAATGGATCAGCAGGTGACGGTATTGCGTGAAGCGGCATTTAGTCGAATTTCTGCGCGTGAGCTGGTTCCCGGCGATATTATAAAACTGCGCATCGGTGATATTGTGCCTGCTGATGTGCAACTGCTGTCCGGAGATTTTTTGCTTGTCGACCAGGCTGCGCTGACCGGTGAGTCACTGCCGGTGAGCCGCAATGTTAATGAGGTCGCCTACGCCAACACCATCGTCAAGCAGGGCGAGATGCTGGCGGTGGTGATTAACACCGGCAGTAATACACGTTTTTCATCTGTGGTTTCGCTGGTGGCAAAAGCCCAGCTGGAAGAGCGCAGCCACTTCCAGAAAATGGTCATTCAGATCGGTAATTTTTTGATCCTCATTACTGTGGCGCTGGTATTGCTGATCATCATGGTCTCGTTATTTCGCCACGAAGATTTTCTGGAAATTGCACGCTTTGCGCTGGTGCTTACCATCGCTGCTATTCCGGTGGCATTGCCGGCGGTGCTGTCAGTAACCATGGCGGTGGGTGCCATGAACCTGGCGCGCAAACAGGCTATCGTTTCCAGACTTACCGCTATCGAAGAGCTGGCCGGGGTTGATATTTTTTGCTCGGATAAAACCGGCACTCTCACTGAAAATCGCATGCAGGTTGCCGACCCGGTGGTGCTGGGCGGGCATAATAAGAGTGAACTGTTTGAACTGGCTGCGCTGGCATCAAAACTGGAAAATAATGACCCGATTGAATTACCCATTTTTCATTACATCGAAGAAAACCTGCCCGATGTCGACCTGAGTCGTTTCAAGCAAACCCGTTTCACACCGTTTGATCCGGTTGGCAAACGTACCGAGGCAGAGATAGAAAGTGGTGATCAGCATTTTACCGTGATAAAAGGTGCGGCGCAGGTGTTGATCAATATGGCAGCACTGCCGGATGAGCAGATGATTGCCATTAATCAGCTGGTCGATCAGCTTGCATCCAAAGGTTATCGCACACTGGCGGTGGGTAAAAAAACCGGTGATGAGTTGCTTGACCTTATCGGCCTGATACCGCTTTATGATCCGCCGCGTGCGGATTCGAAACAGGTGATTGCCGACATGCGCAATTATGGTGTGCGGGTGAAAATGGTTACTGGCGACCACATGGCCATCGCCAGGGAAGTCGGGCAGTTACTGGGGCTGGAAGGTGAAGCCATCCGTTCGCATCAACTCACCGGCAGCGGCAGTCAGGAACTGCTGGCACTGTCAGCGGCGCTGGCAACGGCTATTTATGAGTGCCTTAACCATGATGTCAGTCATACGCAGGCCAGGCAGTTTGCTGATGAAGTTATGGAAAGTGTTAAACAGCTTTATGATACCCGCCTGCTGGATCGTGAATTTATTCATACCCATGAGTCCGCCATCATCGACATGATTGAAGATGTTGATCTGTTTGCCGAGGTGGTGCCGGAAGACAAATACCTGATTGTCGAAACATTGCAGAAAGGTGGCCACATTGTTGCCATGACCGGTGACGGTGTGAATGATGCGCCGGCACTGAAAAAGGCTGACTGTGGTTTTGCCGTTTCCAACGCCACCGATGCGGCGCGTGCAGCAGCGGATATTATTCTTACCGCGCCCGGTTTATCGGTGATTAACGATGCTATCAAGCAGTCGCGTATTACGTTTGAGCGCATGAAAAGTTATTCTATTTATCGCATCGCAGAAACCATTCGTATTATTTTGTTGATGACGCTGGCTATCGTGGTATTTAATTTTTATCCTGTAACTGCGCTGATGATTATTGTGCTGGCGCTGCTGAATGATATTCCGATACTGGCAATCGCTTCTGATAATACAAAGGTCGATCCCAATCCGGTGCGCTGGAATATGGCAGAGATATTGACAGTCTCCAGTGTGCTGGGTGTGGCCGGGGTTATTTCTTCGTTCCTGCTGTTTTATATTTTGATGCAGATGAAACTGCCGGTTGATGTTATTCAGTCATTGTTTTTCGTCAAGCTGGTCATCGCTGGTCATGGCACAATATATAATACACGCACAGATAGCTGGTTCTGGAAAAAACCTTATCCTTCTTGGCTGCTGTTTAATTCCGCCTTTTTTACCGCCATACTGGGCACGCTTGTCGCTGTTTACGGAATAATGATTAGTCCTGTCGGCTGGGAGTATGCCATGTGGATGTGGTTATACGCACTGTCCTGGTTTGTTTTTAACGATGTGGTCAAGGTTGCGACTTACCGCTTGCTGCGTGATCGTTAGCATATGTTTTAACAGCTGTTGATTGCCGCTGTTGTTGCCCTCATACTTGTTGGTAATGAGTTATTAATAAAGAGTAAATATAAGGAATAGAAATGAACAAGAAAAAATATGATGACCCGCTGGATGCGCTTGGTGATGCGTATGAAAAACTGTATGAGCATGCGGCGGCTGATATACACAAACTAAAAGATACCGGCGTTGAACTGCAACATGTTCTCGAAGAAGCAAAAAACAAAGCGGTTAAACTGGATAAGCTGACCGAAGAAGATGCGGCTAAACTGGTGACCTGGTTAAAGCGTGACCTGCAGGATGCTGTCAATTATCTTTCTGAAACCGGCCATGAAATAAAAGACTGGCTGGGTTTTGAAACAACATTGCTGGAGAGTGAACTGTTTTACCTGTTTCTTGAAATCGCTGATAAAACCACGGTTGAATTGCAGCAGTTTAAAGAAAATGCAAAACACCCCGAGTATCATACCGGTGAAATAACCGGGCCGGGCACCCTGACCTGTGATGAGTGTGGCGAGAGACTGCATTTTTACAGAGCCGGAAAAATTCCGCCCTGTCCAAAATGCCATGCGACCGTGTTCCATCGTTCGACTTCAGAGTTGTAGATCGCCATAGTTTTTTCTAAAAACAATATAAACCGATGCTGAAACGTTTGCACCGCATGTGGTTGCAACATGTGTTGTATCGTTCGCGTATCCCGTTTGACTGCTGGCATCAGACGATGAATAAGGGCGAGGTTTTTTCGCATCTTGATTTTCATGAGCAGCACCGCTTGCGTAAACTCGCCAGCCTGTTTCTGCATGATAAAACCATCAGCGGTGCGGGTGGTTTTGAGGCTGATCTGGAAAAGCGGGTTTATATTGCGGCGCATGCCTGTTTGTTAATATTAAATCTCGAGCTGAATTATTTTCGCGGCTGGCATGAGGTCATCGTATATCCCTCCAGCTTTGTTATCAAACGTGAGGAGTATGATGCCAGCGGCGTGGTGCATGAAACCCGGCGCGAACTGGCTGGAGAAGCATGGGGACGCGGGCCGGTGATTCTTTCCTGGTCGGATGCCCGGCCGCAGGCTTATTCTCATGGGCCGGCATCAAACGTTATTATTCATGAGTTTGCACACAAGCTTGATATGTTAAATGGGGCTGCCAACGGCATGCCGCCATTGCATAAAAACATGCTGCGCAAGCAATGGACGGAAAGTTTTTCTCAGGCTTACAATAATCTGTATCAGCAGATCGAACGTCATCACCATACAGCTATCGACCCATACGCTGCAGAAAATCCGGCGGAGTTTTTTGCGGTTTTAAGTGAAGTATTTTTTGTTAAGCCGTCACTGCTGCATAAGCTGTACCCGCGTGTTTATCAACAGTTGAGTTTGTTTTATCGACAGGATACATTGCGGCGGTCGGCAGGCTAGATGTAACGATGTGTTATGCAAGTTTGCTCCTGAACATAAAATACACTGCGCCAACAAGACACAGGCCTGCCCACAGGTAATCCATTTTTAAAGGCTCTTTCATATAGAACAGGGAAAACGGAACAAAAATACTCAAGGTAATAACTTCCTGAATGATTTTTAACTGGCCGATAGATAATACGGTATAACCAATACGATTGGCAGGAACCTGAAACATATATTCAAACAGTGCGATGCCCCAGCTTATGAGCGCTGCTATTATCCATGGTTTGTTGCCCAGTTCTTTTAGATGGGCGTACCATGCAAAGGTCATGAATATATTGCTGCAAATTAACAGCCCTATCGTTATAAGCGTTGGCTTCATTTTTCTATTTTTTTGATGTCATGATTTATGCTGATGATTTTTACAGCGTATATTCCTGTCCCAGTGTTGGCATCTCAACTTTTGTGTCTTTTAGTTTTTTTGCAAAGGTATGCATGCTGTTGACTTCGCCATGTACCAGAAAAGTGGTTTTGGGTTTGCCTGTCTGTTGATGCCAGGCCAGCAGTTCAGTCTGGTCGGCGTGTGCAGAAAAACCACCGATGGTATGAATACCTGCCCGCACCTGGATGTTTTCACCAAAGATGCGTACTTCTTCAGCACCGTCAATAATGCGCCGGGCCAGTGTGCCCTGTGCGGCATAACCGACAAAGACAATGCTGTTTTTTCTGCCCCACAGGTTGTGTTTTAAATGATGGCGCACACGACCGCCGGTACACATGCCGGAACCGGCCATGATTACTGCACCGCTTTCGAGCTGACTGATGGCGATGGATTCGGCGGTCTCGCGGGTAAAGTGCAGGCCGGGCAGAGAGAACGGGTCTTTGCCACCGGTGGCCGCCCGAAGTGTTTCCGTGTTGTAACATTCCGGGTGGCGTTCAAATATTTGTGTGGCAGAAATTGCCATTGGTGAATCAAGAAAAACATTCATGAAATATTTTATGGAAAGATTTTCAATGCCTTCGCGCAGGTAATAAAGAATTTCCTGTGCGCGCTCCAGTGCAAAGGTGGGAATGATGACGTTGCCGCCGCCACCGATGGTGTGGTTGATGATCTCGTAAAGCTCGTCGATAGAAGGCTGCAGCTGTTTGTGCTGGCGATCACCATAGGTGGTTTCCATCACCACGGTATCAGCTTCCGGAGGTGATGCCGGGTTGTGCAGGATGGCGCGGTTGCTATAACCCAGATCACCGGAAAGCAGCAGTCGGTGTTTTTGTTCGCCTTCTTCCAGCTCCAGAAAAATACTGGCTGAGCCGAGAATGTGACCGGCATTGATAAATGTGGCGCGTATTCCCGGTGCCAGCTGAATGGGGACTTCATAGCTGGCTTTGCGGCCAAAATAATCCAGGCTGTTGAGTGCATCGATAGTGGTGTACAAAGGTTCGATGCTGCTGTTGTGGTTCGGGTTACGCCGCCGTGCTTTGCGCAACTGGTAACGTGCTTCTTCTTCCTGCAGGCCGGCTGAGTCCAGCATAACCAGTCGTGCCAGTTCGACGGTTGCGGCGAGGGCGATTATTTCACCGTGAAAACCGCGCCGGGTCAGCAGTGGAATACGTCCGCAGTGATCGAGGTGGGCGTGGGTCAGTAAAAGAAAGTCGATATCCGCCGGCTCAAAGCCAAAGGCTTTGGCGTTTTCAGCCGCCAGTTCGTGACCGCCCTGGTACATGCCGCAGTCGACAAGAATGCGTTTTCCGGCGCACTCGATCAGGTGGCAGGAGCCGGTGACGTTTTGGTCTGCTCCGTGAAACGAAATTTTCATGACACGCCCTCTATGGGTTCAAAGTTGTTGTTGGTCGTGCTTAATCTTCGGGTATCAGGTTTTCCCCGTTGCGCTGATACCAGTCCTGTAAACCTGTCCAGATGTCTTCTGCGGTTTCGGCAAACCAGAATAAATCACGGTCTTCCATATCGATCACACCTTCTTCCACCAGAAAGTCGACATCGAATGCCTTGCGCCAGAATGATTCACCGACCAGTACCACCGGTATCGGTTTTATCTTGCGGGTTTGAATAAGTGTCAGGGTTTCGAATAATTCATCGAAGGTACCAAAGCCGCCGGGAAAGGCCACCAGTGCTCGTGCCCGCAAAACAAAATGCATTTTTCGCAGGGAGAAATAATGAAACTGAAAACACAGTTCCGGGGTGACGTAGGGGTTGGGGTATTGTTCGTGAGGCAGCGTGATATTCAGCCCGATGGTTTTGCCACCGGCATCGCTGGCACCACGATTAGCCGCTTCCATCATGCCGGGGCCGCCACCGGTCATGACTACCAGCCGTGAATCCATCGGGCCTTTGCCGGCGTTTGCCACCAGTGTTGAGAACTGTCGTGCGACATCGTAATAGCGGCATTTTGCCAGAATGCGTTCAGCGACAAACAGTCGGCGTTGCAGCTCGGTGTTGTCTGGCTGTGATAGCAGGGCTTCGCGTAAATGTTCGACTTTTTTCTGTGCCACCATTGGTTCGACGATGCGTGTGCTGCCGAAGACAACAATGGTGTGGCGCACGCCGTGTTGTTTCAGCAGGCGGTCGGGTTTGAGGTAGTCGAGTTGCAGGCGTACGCCGCGGGCATCATCGCCATCAAGAAAATCAACGTCCTCTATGGCCGGCGTATAAGACGGGCTGTTGAGAATGGCCTGGAGTTTGGACGGGCATTCCGGGTCTTCATTTGATGACTTGGGTGTCTGCCAGGGAAGTGGCTCCTTGCGTTGTTCAGCGTGCGCCGGCTGTGGTATTGCCGGATTATGATTTTTCTTGCTCACAGTAAACCTTTTAAGCTGCTTCAGTAATTAAGGGGTATTTTAATACTGATAGCCAAAGGCTGGCTGTAACCTGGATGACAGTCAGGGGCAATATGATGCCGGGTGGCGCAGTGCTTAATCAGGGTTGATCGGGCAGAATGCGATCACCCGGTCCGGTCTTATTTATGCAGGTTATAACTGCGCAGTTTCTTTCGCAGGGTGCCGCGGTTAAGTCCGAGCATTTCGGCGGCGCGTGACTGGTTGCCCTTGGTGTGTTCCAGAATGGCTTCAAACAGTGGTTGTTCTACCTGCCTGAGCACCAGTTCGTACATGTTGCTAGGTTGCATACCTTCCAGCTCGAACAGGTAGCGACGGATGGAATGTTTTACCGCGTGGCTGAGTTGTGATATTTCCTGTGTCTGGTTTTCACCGGGCTGGTTTGTATCTGCTGTGGTTTGTTGAAAGTCCTGGTCGTTCATACTGCTCATGCCGCTAAGGGGTTTTGTAGTGAGTTGAAAAAATTGGTAACCAGCTCCAGCTGCTTGTTGGCTTCATCTACCTGATTTACCTGCCGTCTAAATACTTCAGCTCCCTGCAAGCCCTTAATATACCATCCTATGTGCTTGCGCGCGATGCGAACTCCTGCGAGTTCACCATAAAAGTCATATAAATTTTGCAGGTGTCCGGTCAGTATTCTGCGGACTTCTGTGTTGTCAGGTGGTGATAGCAGCGTGCCGTCTGACAGATAATGCTTGATCTGCTGGAATATCCAGGGATTGCCCTGGGCTGCGCGGCCGATCATCAGGCCATCGGCTCCGGTAAGTGTCAACACGTCTTTGGCCTTGAATGGGCTGGTGATGTCACCATTGGCGATTACCGGAATGGCAACCGCTGCTTTTACTGCAGCGATGGTTTCGTATTCGGCTTCGCCTTTATAGGCATCGGCGCGTGTGCGGCCATGAACCGACAGCGCCTGTATGCCGCTGTTTTCTGCGATGCGTGCGATGTTGACCGCGTTTTTGTTTTGCTGATCCCAGCCGGTGCGAATTTTCAGGGTCACCGGTACCTCAACCGCGCTGACCACGGCAGCGAGAATTTTTCCGACCAGCGCTTCATCTTTTAACAGCGCAGAGCCAGCCTGTACATTGCAGACTTTTTTTGCCGGGCAGCCCATGTTGATGTCGATGATCTGTGCGCCGTGCTCGACATTGAATATCGCCGCGTCAGCAAGTTTTTGTGGATCGGTGCCGGCAATCTGCACGCTGCATATGCCCTGTTCGCCCTGATGGTTGAGGCGTAGCTGTGTTTTTCTGGATTTCCACAGGCGTTTTTCGGAGGTGACCATTTCAGAGACGCAGAGATCAGCGCCCAGCTGGTAACACAGGTTTCTGAACGGCCGGTCGGTGACACCGGCCATGGGTGCCAGAATAACCGGGTTATCAAAGCTGTGAGGTCCAATCTTCATAAGCCGTGTATTTTGGCAGATTCTAAAAGAATGTGAAGTGTTTAATCAGGTGGCCGGCGGTTACAGAAAATCAAATTCGTAGGTCATCGCCTGTTTGCCGGGGTCCTGTATTTCCATGGTGAAGGTCATGTTGGTGCCGGCTTCGAACAGTTTTGCCTGCGGTGTGGTCTGTTGCAGGATTTCGGCGGGCAGGTATTCGTCGGGAAAAAAACGCCGTGCGGCGACATCGCCACCGCGCACATCAGAAAAGCGGATTTGCATGATCGGGTAGGGCTGGGCGAAATCCGCCTGGTTTTTCATGGTGATGTTGACCATCAGTGCGTTTTTTTCGTTGGGGTGTGAATAAACGTTGCGTGAGACCAGCTCGATTTTTTTCGGATCACGGACGCTGATGTCCTTGCACTCGATACGCTGGCATAGTTCTTCTGTCCAGGCCTGTAACTGTGGTAGCTGATTTAGCTGATCGCGGTTAAACCAGATATATTCGAGTGCCAGAGTGCCGATTAGCAGCAGGGTGCCGATGCCCCAGAAAAGCGTTGGCAGCCAGCTGCCGGAGTCTGAAGTGTATGCGTGTTTGAACTGCTCAGGCACCACGTGCGATAAAGATTCGTTGTCATCTTCATCAAAAAAATCAAATGCATCTTTGCGCGCACTGTCGGTAGCGGCGGTTTTGTTGAAGTCGACAGTTTCGGTTTTTTCGGGTTCTTTTATGGTTTTGCTGGCCGGGGTTTGTTCGTCTGGTTTTTTGTTTTGTTCAACATGATTGCCGTCCTGTTCCTGGTGTTCTGCTTCGTGATTTTCATACTCATCAATTTCTGCTTTGGAAAGGTTGGATTCGTTATTGCTTATTGCATCATCATTGGTCTGTTCGGCAGGTGGTTCGTTATCGGGTGTTTGTTGCTGGTCTTCCTGTGTATGTTCTTCCTGTGCCTGTTCCTGAAGTTGTTCCTGAAGTTGTTCCTGAAGTTGTTCAGGGCTGAGCAAGGAGGGTTGATATTCATCCTGTTCGGCAACCTCGAAAGCATTAAATATTTCTTCACAGACGCTGCAGCGCACAAAACCATCAGCGGCATTGACCTGGGATTCGGTGACGCGAAAACGTGTTTCACAATGTGGGCATCGGGTTTGCATGTGTTTTTAACTTTATCGTAATTATTTTTTTTCCGCAAACAGCGCAGGGCGGCGCGGGTGTTTTGCCGGGCAGTGCCCGCCGTTTTTTCCTGATAGCTCGCTACTGTTACATCAGAGACCAAAACCTTTATTGCCCTGCAAGCCGCCGCTGTGCACAGCAACGATGGTGCTGCCGGGTTTGAAGTGTTTGTTTTTTATCAGATCAAACAAACCGTAAAACATCTTGCCGGTATAAACCGCATCCAGTGCAAAACCGTATTGCAGCTGAAATTGTCGCATGAAATTAATCAGCTTATTATCGATTTTTGCGTAACCGCCAAAATGATAAGCCGTTTCGATATGCCAGTTGCTTGTCTGTGGATCGTCACCGAGAAAGTTTCTGACTTCATCATGTAGAAATTCACCGCCTTTCAATGCAGAAAAACCGATGGCGCTTTGTTCGGGGTTTAATGCTTTTACCAGGCCGGCCAGGGTTGCACCGGTGCCGCTGGCGCAGCAGATAACATTAAACGGCCGATCTATTTCATGGTTGATTTCCTGAACAAGTTCTTCGCAGCCTTTTAATGCCAGTGCGTTGCTGCCGCCTTCGGGCAGGATATAAACCTCACCGAATTGCTGGCGCAGGTCTTGTAAAAATGCTGCTTCGTGTTTTTTTCGGTACTCGGTGCGACTGACATAATGCAGCTGCATGCCGCAGGACTCGGCAAAAGACAGGGTGGCGTTAAGCGGTGTATGTTTTTCGCCACGGATGATGCCGATGCTGTTAAAACCAAAATGTCTGGCGGCAGCAGCAGTGGCGTAGATGTGGTTTGACCAGGCACCACCGAAGGTGAGCAGGGTATCGAAATTCTGTTCGCTGGCGTGGATCAGGTTGTATTTCTGCTTGCGCCATTTGTTGCCGCCGAACTGTGGATGAATCAGGTCGTCGCGTTTGATGTAGAGCTGAATATCAGCCTGCTCCAGAAAGGCGCTGTTTAATTTTTGTAACGGGCTGGCAGCTAGATCTGCAAAGCGGATGGACAAGGACTAACGCGCCACCACGTGTAATACGGTGGAATATTCGAAATAGACGATGCGGTCGTTATAAGTCCAGCTGGTGATTGGTGGTTTGCCAACGCTTTCGGAGGTGGTTATCGGCTGGCCGAATTCCTGCTGTACTTTTGCCATGCTCATGCCACGGCGTGGCTGATCCAGTAGTTTTATTTTGATGGTTTCACCGGGCTGTATTTCTTTGGCCGGTAGTTGAAGTGCATCGCCGGTTTGTTGCTGGCTCTGGCGCTGCATCATGCTTTCGACAGCGGAAGGCATTTTTGCCTGTGGCCGTGGCTGGATGTTTTCCTGCGCAGATTGTGTTGCTGCAGGTTCGTTCATCATCGGCCGGTTTTCCTCCATGGCGGGTCGACTGGCAAATGCGGTGCTGCTGAAGGCCGACAAAAGCAGTGCTGTGACAGCGGCTTTTGTGCTGATTAGTCCGTTAATTTTCATGGCGTTTTTTGTAAGTAAACTGTTCATGAGCCTGCTGTCTGCTACCGGGTTGTTTTTATCGTACCGATAAGTGTAGCACCAGAAAAACAAAGTTCTTTAAGTTACTAATTATTCTTCAAATTTTTTCATTACCAGGCTGGCGTTGGTGCCGCCAAAACCGAAATTGTTGGACATTGCCAGTTTGATGTCGACGTTGTCCTGACGCTGGGTCACGATGTGCATGCCGGTGGCGGCTTCGTCCATGGTTTCGATATTGGCCGAAGCCTGGATGAAATTGTTTTGCATCATCAGCATGGTGTAGATCGCTTCCTGTGCGCCGGATGCGCCCAGTGAGTGACCAGCCAGTGATTTACTGGAGCTGATCGGCGGCACTTTGTCGCCGAAAGTTTCTTTGATGGCGTAAAGCTCTTTTGAATCACCCACCGGTGTGCTGGTGCCGTGTGAGTTGATGTAATCGAGATCGCCGTCGATGCCCTGGGTTGCCATCTGCATGCAGCGAATCGCGCCTTCGCCTGATGGTGCGACCATGTCGACACCGTCAGAAGTCGCGCCGTAACCGACGATTTCGGCATAGATGGGTGCGCCGCGTTTGAGCGCGTGTTCCAGTTCTTCGACCACCACGCAGGCACCGCCGCCGGCGATGACAAAACCGTCACGGTCGGCATCGTAGGTGCGAGAAGCTTTTTCCGGGGTTTCGTTATATTTGCTGGAAAGTGCGCCCATGGCATCGAACAGCATGCTCAAGGACCAGTGTTCTTCTTCACCGCCGCCGGCGAAAACGATATCCTGCTTGCCCATCTGAATAAGCTCGTAAGCGTTGCCGATGCAGTGTGTGCTGGTGGCACAGGCGGAGCTGATGGAGTAATTCACGCCCTTGATCTGGAACGGTGTCGCCAGACAGGCTGATACCGTGCTGGCCATGGTGCGCGGCACCATGTAGGGGCCAACGCGGCGGATGCCCTTTGCGCGCAGGATGTCAGCCGCTTCGACCTGGTTGGCAGATGATGCGCCGCCGGAACCCATGACGATGCCGGTGCGGATGTTTGATACCAGGCTGTTGTCGAGTTTTGCGTCATCGATGGCCTGCTGCATGGAAATGTAGGCGAAAGCCGCTGCATCGCCCATGAAGCGTTTGACTTTGCGGTCGATAAAATCTGCTGTATTTATGTCAACGCTGCCAGCAACGTGGCTGCGCATGCCGATGTCGGCATAGTCCTGTTTAAATTTAATGCCTGAACGACCCTGTTGCAGCGACTCCAGAACGGCAGCTTTATCGTTGCCGAGACAGGAGACAATTCCAATACCAGAAATTACGACTCGTTTCATTGCAGTACCTTAAAAATCTTCAGTTGAGGTGAATAGACCAACGCGTAAATTTTTCGCGGTGTAAATTTCGCGGCCATCAATCGACATGCTGCCATCGGCGATGCCCATGACCAGGCCGCGTGCGATAATGCGTTTGATATCGATCTGATATTGAACAAGTTTGCCGGTGGGCAGAACCTGTCCGGTAAATTTAACTTCGTTAACACCCAGCGCACGACCACGGCCGGGGTGACCCAGCCAGCCAAGATGAAAACCAACGATCTGCCACATGGCATCGAGACCGAGACAGCCGGGCATTACCGGGTCGTTTTTAAAGTGGCAGTCAAAAAACCACATATCCGGTTTTATATCCAGTTCGGCTTTGATTTCGCCCTTGCCGTGTTCGCCGCCGTCAGCAGAAATAAGCGTGATGCGATCCATCATCAACATATTTGGTGCTGGCAGCTGTGCGTTGCCGGGGCCGAATAGCTCACCTCGGCTGCAGGTTAGCAGGTCTTCGTAGCTGTATGAGCTGGGGCGAGTAGTGGTGTCCGTATCGGCTGGCATATGGTTTCTCGTTTGGTTAATTTCAGGGTGTATATGATTATTGTGATATTTATCAGGTGATTTTATCGGAAATTCATGTACGATGAAATGATAGTGAGCAAGTAATGCACGAAGATGATTGATTTACTGATAATAATTTTGATTTTGGCCGGTATTTGGTACTGGTGGGACACGCAGCAGTGTAATGAGATTGCTTTGCTGGTGTGTCAGAAAAAGTGTGAGTCGGCCGCTTTGCAGTTGCTGGATGCAACTGTTACCCGGCAGCGTAGCTGGTTACGTCGTGGATCGAATAGTGCAGTACAAATCTGTCGCCTGTACAGTTTTGAATACAGCGGTGATCAGTCTGTTGATTATGGTCAGCGGCAGCAGGGCTATATTGTGCTGATCGGCAAGCAGGTGGTGGAAACGAATATGCCGCACGGGGAAGCGGAAGTGCGAAATTTCCATTAAAAAAGCCTCACACAGGAGGCTTTTTTAATGGTTGTTTATGACCGGTTTTAATAGGTGAAAAAGCGTTTGTCAAAACGTATTCTGGCGGCATGCTTTTCGCCTTCAGGGAGTATTTTCAGGTCAAATTTTAAAAACTCACCATCACTGATTTTGGTTTCGGCCAGATAATAAATAGCGCTGCCTTCCTTGATTTCTCTGAATTCAAGTTTTTTGAGTTGACCGGTCAGGTTGCTGGCGTGTCCGGTAACTCTGGCAGCGGTTGGTTTGCCGGTGGTGTTCATTACTTTTTTCAGGACGGCGATGTTGATGAGAATGCGGTTATTTGCCCGTGCCAGGTTATATTGTTTGGCGACTTCGGGGGAAATGGTGTCACTTCGAAAAGCATTGTAGTGAACCATGTAATCACCAAACTCTTTCGAACTCTCGGCATGGCCGTTCAGACTGGTCAGTGCTAGTGCGAAAATAAACAGTACTTTATAAAGCTTATTGATTTGACTATGCATACAGGCTCCTCGTTACGTATCGCTTTGTTATTATGATTGTATGGGTTATGCCTTGAGACCCATTTATGGCTGGTTTGTTCTGCTCGAAACTGGTTTGGCATAATGGTTTGTTTTATGCGGGTTTTCAGGAAAAGAACAAACGTTGTTCTCAATAGTATTACTGTTGCAGTATTGAAACAACCGTTATTTTGAGAGTCTGTCTGATAATTGCTGGCCAATGCAGTTTAGTCGCCAGCCCTGCATGATGCTCAGCTTGTCTGTTTCTGCCGATGCGTGTGACAGAATGAGTTGCTCCAGCTCTTTTCGTGAACTTAAAATTGCAGAGGAAATGCCAAGCTCGACGGCCTTGTTATTGACTAACTGTTGCAGTGTCTTTAGCGTGCTTTTCTGTTCGTTATCGAGGATATTAAAGCGGTTTTCGGGGCATTGTTCGTCGGGTGTTTGTGTGGCGGTTTTTATGGTTTCGAGCAACTGCTGTTTTTCCTGCGAACTAAAATGATATTTGTTGCCGATGTGTTGTTCGAGTGCAGAAACATTTTCAGGTGCAGCAAGAGCAAGCTCGACGACAATATCGTCTGCCAGAATTTTTCTTCGGGTACGGTCTTTTTGCTGTGCCAGTTGTTCGCGCCACACGGCGATAGCCTGTGCGATAGCCAGCTTGTTGCGATTCAGGCGAGTGGCACCTTTGACACGTTTCCACAGGTTGGCGGTGTCTACCTGAAAACTGTTTTCATTACTGATCAATTTTTCTGAGTCTTCTTCAAACCAGATTTTTCTGCCGGCCGCCTGCAGTTTTTCATCAAGAACATGCTGCAGTTTGTACAGATATAAAACATCATCGCCGGCGTACTCTATCTGTTTGTGAGTCAGCGGTCGTTGCAGCCAGTTGGTACGGGTCTGTGATTTGTCCAGCGTGGTGCCCAGTTCATTTTCGACCAGTGCAGCGTAACCAATCTGGTGATGCTCGGTGAGCAGGGCGTTGGCGATCTGGGTATCGTAGATTTCGCCGGGTGCTTCGCCGAGGTAATAAAACAGTACTTCAAGGTCCTGTGAGCATGAATGAAAAATTTTTGTGACGGTGTTATCAAGCAGCAGTTTTTTTAATGTCGCTCTGGCATCAAACGCCAGCGGGTCAATACAGGCAACGATGGAGTCGGTCGCAATCTGCACCAGTGCCAGTTGCGGGTAATAAGTGGTCTCTCGAAAAAACTCTGTATCGACAGCGATCAGGTCTGTACCGTTTAACTGTTTGAGCAGTGTGTCCATCTGCTCGGGCGATTCGATTAATTCTGGCTTCATATGGACAGTGAATGGTTAATAGTTAACAGTGAATAGTACAGGAGCGAATATCAGACTTTGGGTTGCAGTAGTTCGATTTCGTAACCATCCGGATCGGCGATGAAGGCAATCAGGGTGGTGCCGGCATTCATCGGGCCGGGTTCGCGGATGATTTTGCCGCCGGCGGCGCGGATTTTTTCAGCGGCTTCATAAACATCGTCAACTTCGATGGCGAGGTGGCCGAAGCCGTTGCCCAGCTCGTAATGGTCGGTGTCCCAGTTATAAGTCAGCTCCAGCGCAGTGTGGTGTTTTTCATCGCCGTAACCGAGAAAAGCGAGGCTGAAGCGGCCTTCCGGGTATTCTTTCTGGCGTAGCAGTTTCATGCCCATTATTTCGGTGTAAAATTTTACAGAACGCTCCAGATTGCCAACGCGGAGCATGGTGTGCAGTAGTCTCATGGTGCCTCACATAATGCGTATTGCGCTACATAATAACTTATAATAGCGGTTAATGATGCTTCAACCGAGAATTATATGATGGACTTTTCCTTTAATGCCAAAACTTTTAAAGACCTGTTTCATAACGCTGTGGCCGGGTATGTTGATGCTGCCGATGATGATCAGACAGTAAATTCGCCGCAGCAATTAGTGGCAGCAATGGATCAGGCGATTGATGTCATGGCCAGAGCAGATGCTGATCGTGCGGTGCAGAAAAACATGAGTGCGGAAAGCATGGGGTTGCTGGAAGAGAAAGACATCAGCAAGATCGGTCAGTACACACTGGATTTGCTGGAGGGCATGGTGGCTTATGTGCAGAACAAAACCGGTGAGCAAAGCCGTGAACTGATTCGGCTCAGTGTGCCGGTGTCACTGTGGGTGGCGCGTCACGGCGGCAAGTTATCGCAGATTGATATGGTGGTGAATTCACTGGCTGGTTATGCCAATGAGATTACCGAGCCACATATGCTGGCGCAGCTGGCGGGGGTTATCAGGGAAGTGATTGATGCCTGTGATGATGAGATTCGCCGTGATATTGAGCAGACCAATATGATGCGGCCATGGCGTATATTGAATTTAAATTATGGCATTGTTGCCACGCGTAGCCACCAGCCTGAATTGATCGAGCAGGCCTATGATGCCCTGATAAAAAATCTGCCGCAGGATGCCCGTCAGTTTTTTAAAGAGGGTATGCAGCAGATGGATATTGTCGGTTATCCCGATGAAGTGCGTGAGGTGGTGGAGCGTTACAATAATACGTGGGGTTCGGAGAGTTCGCTGCATTAAAAACATGTTTTTTCCACAGATGAACGCAGATAAACACGGATAAAAACAAAAGCGTAATTTTTTTGTAGGGCGGGCACTGTGTACACAATGCCCGCCAGCTACAGATTATTTGAGCCATACTGTGTCAGGCAATGCCTGACCTACATCGTCACACAAATTGATAATGTTTTTTATCCGTGTTTATCTGCGTTCATCTGTGGAAAAAACATGTTTTTAATGCAGCGAACTCTCCGAACCCCACGTATTATTGTAACGCTCCACCACCTCACGCACTTCATCGGGATAACCGACAATATCCATCT
>WFOC01000080.1 GCA_015488295.1 Gammaproteobacteria bacterium | reverse complement strand
TCGTCCGACTTGCGGGTATCGTTATGACCAGATTAAAAGTATTAGCCCTTTTTTTTGCTGCCAATGTATACATAACAGGCGCGTCTGCGTCCGAAGCAATCTATCCACTTGTCACCTATAAGTGCAACCCTGAAGCCGATATCATTACCCTGACCAACTCCCTGCTAAAAAGCAGTGAAGGCCCGACTTATCAATATTCGGACGAGAAAGGCACATACTCCCCCTGGAATCTGGTCGAAATAGATCGTCGGCCGGAACGCACCCGTATCGTAAAAACCAAAAAAATCATCAAGACCTGTAAACTCAGCTCCGGTGAATACACCGTCACCATCGAGCCCCAGGTATTCAGCCGAAACCTGAGAGGCACCTGTGGCGCATCAATCTCTTCCGCCTTCACGGTGACATTTGATGACTTCGACGTAAAGGAACGCACTCCCTTCGAAGATTTTTGCCGGGGTAACTCCCCCATCATCACGCGTGTCACTGTGTTCGGAAAAACCGGCGAGGTAAAAATAAAACGCATCGCCCGTTACAAGTTTTATTAGTAAAGCCCCATCCATTTCCGGTCTGCCTGCGGCTCAGTTGTATCCCGATAGTTTCCTGTTATCATAGAGCCAAGCAGACCCGATCAACAACCATATAACCATCTGATACAGGTAAAACCATGATGCGTATTGCAAACCAGCCAGTGCCTTTTTTAGTCGCCTTCCTGTTCACTTTTTTATCACTGGTATCCCTGCCTTCGACAGCATCAAACTACCCCCAGCCGACGATAAAAACAAATGATCCGGCGCACATTATTCATACCACGCTGAAAAAAATCATCGCTTTCAGCAGTAATTCGGACAAGGTCAACCCGATTCAGCTTCGCGGTTTTATCGAAAGCCAGATCATCCCGCATTTTGATTTCGACAATATGTCACACTGGATTACTGGACGTTATGCCGGCAACATGAGCGAGCAGGATAAAACAGATTTTCAGCGCAGCCTGCGTGAGACTTTCTTATCCAGCCTGGCAAAACACCTGGGCAGCTTCGACGCAAAAAACACCCGAGTACGTTTTTTCCCGGCGCGTTATCGCGGCCCGGCCGAAGCTTTTGTCAGCACCACCGTCTACCGTCCGGACGTACCGAACGTACGCCTGGATTTTCGCATGAAGCGTGATGGCAACGACTGGAAAATCATCGATGTCAAAGCCAACGGTTCCAGCGCTGTGCTTTACTACCGCCGTCACTTTATGTCGCAACTGAGACAGTACCAGAGACAAAGCCCGCGGCTTTATTAAAAACAGTTTTAAGCAGCCAGAAGGCTCAGGCCACTGAACCCGAACAGCAATTGATGGTCTTTACTGCACCATCAACAAGTAATGCCCGCTCATGAATGACAACGCTGAAAGTCAAAACCACAACAGAAAAGCAAAATCAAAACGTGGCGGCCTGTTTATCATTGCAGTATTCATCATGGCAATGGTATTACTCACCCGACATGAATCGGTCAAGACCATTAACTGCACAGCTGACATCCTCGCCAGCAACCCGGATGTCATCATGCTCGGTGCATGGTGGTGCGGCTACTGCCAGCAGGCAAAAGCCTATTTTCAAAAAAACAACATCCACTATTGTGAATACGACATGGAAAACACGCTGGAAGGAAAACGGCTTTACGAAAAACACGGCGGTGGTGCAGTACCGATTATGCTGATCGGCGACTACCAGCTCACCGGCTTTAACCAGCGACAGATAGAAGCGGCGATAACTGCAAGCAAAGAAGAAAACTGATCCAGCATGATTACAAAACTACAGAAATTTTTTGACCAGTACCTGAGCAAAGACACCGAAAGCAAAATACCCCTGGAGCGCCGCCTGCAGATGGCAACAGCCGCACTGATGGTAGAAATGTTACACGTTGATGAACAGGTAACCGCTGACGAAGAAAACAAGCTGCACAACATTCTCAAGCAGCGTTTTAAACTCAGCGATGATGAAATTAAAATACTGGTCGAGCTGGCAAATGCCGAAAAACATGAGGCCACTGACTATTATACTTTTACTTCGCTGATCAACGAACATTACACACAGCAACAAAAAATCAAACTGGTGGAAGACCTGTGGCGACTGGCTTATGCCGACAGCGAACTGGATAAGTACGAGGAACACCTGCTGCGGCGTTTATCAGAACTGCTGCACGTACCGCATAAAGATTTTATTCGCACCAAACTCAAAACGGTTAAAAACACTTAATCCACAGATGAACGCAGATAAACACGGATAAAAACAAAAGCGTAATTTTTTTGTAGGGCGGGCACTGTGTACACACTGCCCGCCAGCTACAGATTATTTGAGCCATACTGTGTCAGGCAATGCCTGACCTACATCGTCACACAAATTGATAATGTTTTTTATCCGTGTTTATCTGCGTTCATCTGTGGATTAAGTGTTTTTAACCGTTTTGAGTTTGGTGCGAATAAAATCTTTATGCGGTACGTGCAGCAGTTCTGATAAACGCCGCAGCAGGTGTTCCTCGTAC
>WFOC01000079.1 GCA_015488295.1 Gammaproteobacteria bacterium | reverse complement strand
CTGACATGGTGCCCGAATGGGAAAAGCTGGTTAAACCCCGGCTGCTTTCCGAACTGGACATGTTTACTGAAAAAGGTGATATGTATCGCGCCAGAAAAACGCTGAAAATGATCAGGCGAACCTGTGACGACTGCCACACTTATTACCAACCGCTGGTCACTGCCACTTATCGTGCGCCGTATTATGACCATATCGAACTGAAAGACCGCAATGGCAAAACGCAGACTTATCATGAAAACATGGAAGCACTTTCGGCAGCGGTTAACCGGACGCTGATTGCTCTCGACGATGGCCATCTGGCAGTGGCGTTGCGGTCGCGTGATGAACTTGAACAGCATCTGCAAAGCCTGGCCGGAAGCTGTGATGTCTGTCATAAAAACGATGCCTATCCCAGACAACGAATTCTTGGTGAAGCCACACAGCAACGTCTGAAAAAATTGCAGAAAAATATCCGTCAGGGCCAGGTGGTCGACAGCCAGAAACTGATAGGTGAAATTGCCGTGACCGTGTGTGCGCGATGCCACAATACACATCGCATTGTTTATGATCTGCGCAATGCGCTGTTGCCTGAAGATTAATTCCCCCTTTTCCAGATTTACGAGATATAAAAATGAATAACCCGTTTCAGGACCAGTTATTAAAAGCCGGGCTGGTCACCAAAAAGCAGGTGCAAAAAGCACAGCAGGATAAAAACAGAAAAAATAAACAGCAGCGACAGCAGCCGAAAAAAAGCAAAGTGGTTGATGAAGCAAAACTGAAAGCGCAACGTGCAGCAGAAGAAAAAGCGCAGCGTGACCGTGAGTTAAATAAGAAAAAAGAACAGCAGGCAAAAGCAAAGGCCACCTCTATCGAGATCAACCAGCTTATCGAAAATAACTGTTTAAAACGTGATGAGAGCTGCGACATTGTGTATAACTTCGAACACAATAAAAAAGTGAAACGTATTTATGTTGATGCCGCCATGAAGCAGCAGATCATAAAAGGCAGTCTTGGCATTGCCCGCATCGAAGGTCGTTATGAACTGGTGCCAAAAAACATCGCAGAAAAAATTCAGCAGCGAAATGAAAAACGCATCGTAATTTTTGATGAAGAAGAGACCGTCGATGAGAACGACCCTTATGCCGAGCACCAGATTCCTGATGATCTGGTGTGGTAGCTGCGGCAGCTAAACCCTGTCAAAAACAGCTTTTAAAAGCATTCTAATCTGTTTTTGTTCCGACCTTTGCATTACTGTCTAAAGTATAAAGACAAGCTTATAAAAAGGCTGGTTTTTTTCCTGCTAAAACTGAAGGGTAATTGAACTAGATCAAGTTGGATATATGGCCGATACGTTATATTTCATTGCAAAAAACGCAACAGGAGTTTAAAACGTGTCAACATCTCATTATCCCGATGTTTTTAAAGAATTGCAGCAGCAGGTCAGTGATGCCGGTCTGCTGGACTGTGTGCCGTTTCGCGGCATAGTCGAGATGCTGGCAATCATGGCTTCGCTGGCTTTGCTGTTTGTGACAATGGAAATGTGGAATCCGGTGTTGATGGGGCTGTTTATGACGCTGATTTTCACCCGCGCAGTTTTTGTTTCTCACGATATTCTGCACCTGCAATACTTCAACAGCAAAAAAATATCGATGTGGTTATCCTACCCGTTTGCATCGATCATTTTGTGTAACTCGCCCTCGTGGTGGATATGGAAACACAATATCAATCATCATAACTGGTGCAATGTGCCGGAAAAAGATGAAGACATCCTGGCACTGGACGGCGCGTTTACACCCGAGAATAAAGGCCATAGCTCTTTTATAAAAATGTATAAATACTTTTTGTTCTGGGGTGCGATATTTTTTATGTACCCGGCTTTTATTTTGAAGTCATACAGTTATGTTCTGCAAAGAAAAAAATATGGTGAGCTTGCATTGATGATGCTGCACTGGCCGGTTATCTGGGGAACAGTTTTTTATATATTGCCTTTCACTTCCGCTATCACCGTTTTTCTGGTTTTGTATTTTTCACTTTCTGCCTGGCTGTCGCTGGGTTTTATGACCAACCATCTTGGTTGTGAAGTGTTTGATCTGGAACAAAGTAAAGAGCTTTCCTGGATGGAGCTGCAGATGCGTACCAGCCGCTCTTTAAAAGGTGGCATGTTTGTGCACTGGTTTTATGGTGGTCTTAATACCCAGATAGAGCATCATCTTTTTCCCAAAGCGCCACGATTTAATCTGCTGAAAGTGCAGAAGCTGACGCGCGACTTTGCAAAAAAGCACAATATAAAATATTTTGAAACAACACCTGTTGAAGCGTATCTGCAAATCAATCAGGCATTAAAAGCATATTAAAATTTTGACGATCCCTGAATAATTAACACGCCTATGATTATTTCTGCCTTTGTTTCCGGTAGAAATTTATCGTGTCGGCTTTGTGAAACTATTCTTCGATTATTTTTTTAACAAAACCTATAGAGAGAAATATGGAAGCAATTGTTTCGAATGACAAACGTGTTATCGATGGCCACTCTGATGTGAACCAGTTGATGCCATTTAAATATAACTGGGCGTGGCGTGATTTTCTCGATGCGCAGAAAAATCACTGGACACCGCTGGATATATCAATGAGCGAAGACATTGCTGATTATCCAAAGCTCACACCTGATGAAAAACACATTTATGACAATGTGATGGCAACGCTTTCAACCATGGATATTATGGCGATGCGTAATATCGGCCTGGCGGTGATGGAAAAAGTCACCGCGCCTGAAATTCAGATTTATATGGGACGGCAGATTGATGAAGAGTGTATTCACACCTGGGCGTATTCACATTGCATAGAAACTCTGGGCATGCCGCAGTTTGAAATTTACAATCGTTACCGCGTGGTGCCCGAGATTCGTCAGAAAATGGAGCTGGCAAAAGCCATGCTCGATCCTATCTGCGATACCGGTCTTGATACCACGAAAGAAGATGACCTCTGCCAGTTTTTATTATCCTATATGTTTTTTGCCGGTGTCTTTGAAGGCATGTGGTTTTATGGTGGCTTTACTCCCATCTTTGCTCTGCAGCGCATGGGCAAGATGCGTAAAACCGCTGAACAGTTGCAATATATCATGCGTGATGAAGCCATGCATGTGGCGTTTGGCATGCGTACTATTCGCGCCATTATGGAAGAAAAAAATTATCGCCCGCCGGAAGAAATGGTGCAGCGCATGTTTATTGAAAGTTATCAGTCGGAATCGGTTTATGCGGACTACATCATGCAGAATCCAATTCTTGGTTACAGTGCGGATGTCCACAAGGCGCAGATGCGTTTTCTTGGTAACCGGCGATTGAAGCAACTGGGTTACAGCACTATCGGTGATACGCCGAATCCGGTGCCGTGGCTGGATGAGCAGGTGAACATCAAGAAAGAGAAAAACTTTTTTGAGACCAAGGTGACTGAGTATCAGTCGGGTAGTGCGCTGGAGTGGGAAGAGTAAGTTTATAAGTTGGCAGTTATCAGGCTGTAGGCCGGCAACGCTTCGCTTATGCCGGCCTACAAAAAACTAAAGCAGCTCTGATTAATTTATATTCTGTCACTCTGAGCGAAGTCGAAGAATCTTAAACTCCGTAACTATTTGATAGCACTGTGGTATTAGATCCTTCGGCTTCACTCAGGATGACATGCATTCGAGCGGCCTTAACTTTTAAGATGCTCGGTAAACCACGGAAAAACTTCATCGGCAGGCATGGGGCGGGAAAATAAATAACCCTGCGCCTGGTCACAGCCCAGCTCCAGCAGTTTTTTCTGGCAGGATGTTGTTTCCACACCTTCGGCCACGGTTTTCATGTTGAGCTTTTGTCCCAGCATGATGATGGTCTCGACGATGGATTCGGCTTCTGAATCGGTTTCCATTTCGGAAACGAAAGAGCGATCAATTTTAATTTCAGAAAACGGTGCGCGATGCAGTTGCACCAGTGAAGAATAACCGGTGCCGAAATCATCGATAGAAAGGTGGATGCCTTTCATGCGCAGCCGGGTCAGAATATCCAGTGATTTGACCAGCTCCTGCATCAGTGCAGACTCGGTGATTTCGATGACGATCTGTTTTGGCTGCAGGCCGTGTTGTTCTATTAACTGTCCCATTTTTTCCGGCAGATCGAGTTCTTTTAATGTGGTGGTGGACATGTTGATGGAAAGCTGCACCGTGAGCCCCTGGTCTAGCCATGATTTGCACTGTGACAGAGACTGTTCCAGTACCACCCAGGTCAGGTCGTCGATCAGCTCGTGTTGTTCGGCGATGGGAATGAACAGGTCGGGTGCAATCAGGCCGTGTTCAGGGTGATGCCAGCGGACCAGCGCTTCGACCGCGACCACTGTTTTGGCATTGCCGTTGAGGCCGACTTTGGGCTGGTAGTGCACCACCAGTTCATTGTGCCGTAGTGCATGCTGTAATTCATCGACATCGGGCTGTTCGATATGGGGGGTTGAATGCTGGTTTTTGGTGCTGATAATCAGGCCGTCCAGTAACTGTTCCAGTTGATGTGCACGAAACGGTTTGTTTAAACTGCCAGCCAGGTTGAGCCCGTGTTCTGTGGCCAGTTTTTGCGCCGAGTGCAGTACACCTGAATCAAAACCGCTCATCAGAATAAGCTGTGCGTTACATTGAATTTCTGCCAGAAAGCGGATGACTTCGATGCCATCAATACCGGGCATCATCAGGTCGAGTATGATGATGTCGGCGTGTCTGTTGTATTGCTCTTTGAAAATGCTGGCGTTGTTGTACTGCTCGGTTTTAAATCCGGCCATCTCGGCCACATCACAGACAAAACCTGCCAGGTCTATTTCGTCATCTATAACAATTAATTTCGGCTGGTTCATCACGCGAGCGTCTCTTCAGGCAAGGGTCGGGTGAGGCTGTTCTGGTCAGCTGCTTTTAAGTCAGGTCGGGAGGTCAATAACACTTTCAGTTCCGTTGTCTGTTGTGTCAGCTTATAGCCGCGGATGTATCGTTCGCTGGCGAATGTGCTGCCGATATTGAGGGTGTGCATTACAAACAAAAGCATCGCGAAGCACTTCGCCTGCTTTTTCATAGTTTTTTTGTGCGGCTTCATAGACTAATCTCCGTCGGGCATCCTGGTTAGTGATGCCGGTTTTCTGTCTGTTAGCTGCGGCCATTATAGCAGGGGGCTTACAGTCGGTGAAGCGGTAAAAATTAAGGGCTTATGTTTGCTCCGCTTGTGTAGTAAACCAGGGGGAAACCTTGTCCGCAGGCAGCGGTCTGGAAAAGAGGTAGCCCTGTGCTCGGTCACAGCCCAGAGCGGTCAGTGCTTTCTGGCATGAGAGCGTTTCCACGCCCTCGGCCACAGTTTTCATGTTCAGTTTGTGCCCCAGCATGATAATGGTTTCAACAATGGCAGCGGCTTCTGAGTCGGTTTCCATTTCAGAAACAAAGGAGCGGTCGATTTTTATTTCCGAGAACGGTGCGCGATGCAGCTGTACTAACGAAGAGTAACCGGTACCAAAATCATCAATAGAAAGGCAAAAGCCTTTCATGCGCAGCCGGGTCAGAATATCCAGTGATTTGACCAGCTCCTGCATCAAGGCTGTTTCGGTAATTTCCAGCACCAGCTGTGAAGGTTCCAGGTCGTATTTCTGGATAATCTGCCCCATCTTTTCCGGCAGGCTGAGTTCTTTCAGTGTTTGTGCGGACATGTTGATCGCCAGTTGCATAATCAGGCCCTGGTCGCGCCAGTGCATGCACTGTGCCAGTGCCTGTTCCAGCACGGTCCAGGTCAGGTCATCAATCAGGCCGTTTTTTTCAGCGGTGGGCACGAACAGATCAGGGCTGATCAGGCCGTGTTCAGGATGTTGCCAGCGAACCAGTGCTTCGACGGCTGTCATTGTACTTTCTTCCGGACTGTTGTTGAGCGCGACTTTGGGCTGGTAATAAACTACCAGCTGGTTATTGGCGATGGCGCTGCGTAATTCGTCGGCCGGGGGAGGTTTGATATGGATGTTGCTGTGCTTGTTTTTTTGCGTGATCGACAGGCCGTTTAACAGTTCGCCCAGCTCACTGGCACGAAAAGGTTTGTTCAGGCTGCCGGCAAAATTCAGCCCGTGCTCGGTGGCCAGTGTTTGTGCAGAGTGCAGTACTCCTGAATCAAAGCCGCTTATTAGAATGAGCAGGGCATTGCTTTTTATTTCGGCCAGATAACGAATGATTTCGATGCCGTCGACACCGGGCATGATGAGGTCAAGAATAATGACATCTGCACTTTTGTTGTATTTTTCCTTGAAGATGCCAGCGTTGTGGAATTGTGCAACATCAAAACCGGCCTGTGTTGCGACATCGCTGACAAAACCTGCCATATCGATTTCATCATCAATGACTATTAGTTTGGGTAAGCTCATGTGTTGTCTTCCTCGTCCAGAATCATACGGACGTGCTGTGCCAGTTCTGCTTTTCGATAGGGTTTATTGAGCAGGTGGCTGGAAAAACGGGCAAGCCCGTTATGTGCAATTGTTTTTGAGGTGAAGCCAGAGGTTAATAGTATTTTCAGCGCGGGTTTTTGCTGTGTTGCCTGTTGTGCCAGTTCATAACCACTCATGCCGTCAGGCATAACCACATCGCTGAACAGCAGGTCGATGTTGTTGTTTTCTGCCAGTATTTCCAGTGCCTGAGGTGCATTTTTTGCTGTATGAGTATGGTAGCCCAGGTCTGTTAAATATTGATCGGCGAGTTGCAGCAAGTTGACTTCATCGTCGACGATTAAAATATTTTCGCTGCCGGTGGGTAATTCAGTTTTGTCATTTGTTCTGGCCATCGCGGGCAGTTCGGATGATGTGGAGCGGGGGAGATACAAGTGTACGGTGGTGCCGATGCCCAGCTCGGAATAAATTTTTATATGGCCGCCGTTGCGTTTTACAAAACCGTATACCATGGCCAGCCCCAGACCAGTGCCCTTGCCTTCAGATTTGGTGGTAAAAAACGGTTCGAAGACGTGCTCCAGGGTTTCACTGTCCATGCCGCAGCCGGTGTCGCTGAGTGTTAGTTGCACATAGTCGCCGGGTGTTGCGTCGTAATTTAGTGCGGCATAGTCTGCGCTCAGGTGTTTGTTGCTGGTTTCGATCAGTAATTTGCCGCCGTTGGGCATGGCATCGCGCGCGTTGATTACCAGGTTGAGGATAGCATCGTGGAACTCACCGGTGTCAATTTTGGTTAGCCACAATGTATCTGCCAGAAAATATTCTACTTCGACCTCGGGGGTGACGGTGCGTTTGATTATGGTTTCCTGTTCTCTGACCGTGATGTTGAGATTGGCCACGGTTTTTTCTTTATTCTGCTGGCGGGAGAAGGTCAGTAATTGCTGGGTTAGATCCATGCAGCGCATGGTGGCATGGCTGGCGGTATTCACCCATTTGTGCGGTATTTCATCTTTCCTGGTGTATTCCTGTAAAAAATCCAGATAGCCGATGATGACTCCCAGCTGGTTGTTGAAGTCGTGGGCAACGCCTCCGGATAGCTGACCGATGGCTTCCATTTTTTGTGAGCGGCGAAGAGCTTCTTCGGTTTGCTTGCGTTTGGTGATGTCTTCATAAATACCGAGAACGCCGAAGACTTTTTTATGGCGGTCGAGCAGCGGGATTTTGCTGGTTTGCAACCAGATGTTGCCGGTGGCACTGGACTGTGGCTCCTCATAGTTCAGCTTTGCTTCGCCGCTTTGCATTACCTGCTGATCATCAGCACGGTAGAGTTCGGCCTGCTCGTGCCAGCTCAGCTGGAAGTCGGTTTTGCCGATGATCTGTTCCGCGTCCTCCAGCCCGGCATCGCGGGCAAAGTGTTTGTTGCAACCGAGGTAGACACTGTTTCGGTCTTTCCAGAATACGCGTACAGGGATGGTGTCGAGTACCAGTTGCAGCATTTTTTGTGATTCGTGCAGCGCTTCTTCGGCCTGCTTGTAGCTGGTGATGTCTTCTACACTGGACCAGATAAAGGTTTCGCCATCTTTTTCCAGTAACTGACCCTGCAGGCGCACGGGCACCAGGTGACCGTCTTTGTGGATGTATTCTTTTTCATACGGCCCGTAACAGCCGGTGGCATCGAGGCAGTTTAGCTGGTGCTCTTCCTTTCGGATGTAACTTTTTGGTGTGATGTCCCAGTATGATAGTTGCAGTGTTTCCTCAACATCGCGACCAATGATACGGGCGTAGGCCGAGTTGATATCAACGAGTTCGCCATTCATTCTACACAGTGCCAGGCCGATGGCTGATTGCTCGAACAGAGTGCGGTTGTAGTGCTCGCTTTCCTGCAGCAATTGCTGTTTTTTTGTGATCGATTTTGCCATGCTGTCGAAGCTGTGGGCCAGTTCGCCTAATTCGTCATTGCCCTGTACACCGGTTTTTACCAGATTTTCGCCTTTGGCGAAACGTTGTGCTGCGGCGGTGATCCGTTCCAGTCGCCGGGTCAGTAGAAAACCGGTTGTTATGCCGGCAATGGCGATGATCAGCATACCAAAGGCGGCGATGGTTAAGCCCAGATTACGTGCTTTGGTATAGGCCTGGAGCAGGGCTTTATTGGAAAAGTTGATCGCCAGTTCGCCGAGTTTGCCATTGCTGTTGCTGATTTCCAGCTGCCGCCAGAAATGCTCTGTATCGTTGTTGTGATGTGTCAGGGCTGTGTTAAAGGTCCGCCCTATATCGTCAGAGTGTGTGCTGGCAACCACGCGCTGCTGTGCATCGGCGAGCATGACTTTGAGCACGCGCGGGTCTTTCTGCAAATTTTCCAGATAGGGTTGCAGCTCCGCGTATTCTTCGGTCAGCAGTGCGACACGGCTGACGTTGCCAACCAGATTGAGAATGGTTTGTTCGGTGGCCTCAAGTTGTGTGCGGCTGGCATCCAGTGAGTGTTCAAGCGTCTGCCACAATACCAGCCCCATCATGATTGTTTCCAGTAACAGGATCATAATGGCAATACGGTATTTAAGTGACAGCTTCATATCTACATTCCTTTGATTTCATGCATGAATGCGCGCACCATATCGTACTCTTTATCGATTGCCGGGACAAAGCCCTGTGTTTTTATTCGGTCCAGTAATTTTTTTCCAGCATTATTCTGTTTCCATGATAAGAAGATATTTTTAAGTCGTTCGCGTTTATCTGCCGGTATTCGTTTATGTACCACGATGGAAAGGTTTGGAATCGATGTGGTTTCTAGTAGCGCTCGAAGTTTTATTCGCATCTTTTCTTCGATAACAGCAACGGCAAAGGGTGGTGTGATGCAGGCATCTGCGCTGCCGATGAACACCTGCTGGAAACAGGAGTCGACTGATTTGAAAGCTTTAAGCTGAACATCTTTATCGGGTATCAGTCCGGCTTTTTTCAGTGCGCGTCGTGCCATGTATACCACGGGGGCAAAGGCCGGCGGTGTTGCGATGAGCTTGCCTTTCAGTTCGCTGATGCTGTGTAACGGACTGTTGTCCGGCACCATGATCAGCGAGGCAAAGGGTTCCTGCATGCGCACCAGCGGCTGATAGCCGAACTGGTCAATGGCCGGGGGATACCAGAATGGCTGGATCAGTGCGATATCGTATCGTTGTTGTTTCAGGTTGTTGAGAAAGCGGTTATGACCGGAGCTTGTACGAAAATTGACTTTATGCCTGAGCGCCCGGCTCAGTTCGGCAGCGACCGGTGCATAAATGTTCTCCAGACGTGTTGTGGACAGGTAGGGGAGAACGCCGAATTTGTAAGCGCCGCTCTGTGTTTTCTTTTCTGTGGCCAGAGACAGGGAAAGGCTGCTGGTCAGTAATAAAAAGAGCAGGAGTAGCCTCATGTTTTTGGAGCCTCATCAAGAACCTGCCGGAGGTGCTGTGCCAGCTCGGTTTTGCGATAGGGCTTGCTTAACATCTGGACAGAAAAACGTATCTGGGCATTTTTAGCAATGGTTTTTGAGGTGAAGCCGGAGGTGAGCAGGATTTTTAGTTCTGGATTGTTTTTGCTCGCCTGTTCTGCCAGTTCATAACCATTCATGCCACCGGGCATCACTACATCGCTGAACATGCAGTCGATGTCTTTGTGTTTTTCCAGCATCGCCAGTGCCTGGCTGGCGTTTTCTGCCAGCCTGGTTTTGTAACCCAGGCTGGTTAAATAATCATCGGCCAGGTGTAACAGGTCGAGTTCGTCATCAACGATTAATATGGTCTCTGTGCCGGTGGGCATGTTCTGGTCATTGCCGGTTTCGTTAATGCCCGCGGCTTCGTTTGCCGTGGCGCGTGGCAGGTAGATACGTAGTGTGGTGCCGATACCGACTTCAGAATAAATCTGGATAAAACCATTAAAGCGTTTAACAAAACCGTACACCATGGACATACCAAGGCCGGTGCCTTTGTCTTTGCTTTTGGTGGTGTAGAAAGGTTCAAAAATGTGTTCCTGTGTAACCTTGTCCATGCCGCAGCCGGTATCGCTCAGAACCAGCTGGATGTAATCACCGGCCTGGGCATTCGGATTAAATTTGGCGCATTCTGCATCCAGTTTTTTGTTGCTGGTTTCTATCAATAATTTACCGCCGTTGGGCATGGCATCACGCGCGTTGATCACCATGTTTAAAATGGCATCCTGGAATTCACCGGGGTCAATCTCTGTCAGCCATAATTTTTTATCCAGAAGGTATTGAATCTCGATAGCCGGGGTGATTGAACGTGTCAGCATGTTTTTCATTTCTTCAAGCTTGGCGTTGATGTTGACTACAATTTTTTCATTGCTCTGGGTGCGTGAGAAAGACAGGAGTTGCCGGGTTAAATCGGTACAGCGCAGTGTGGCATTGCTTGCGATTTCTACCCAGCGTGAGGCTTTTTCATCGCCCTCGGTATGGCTTTTAAGAAAGTCCAGGTAACCAAGAATGATGCCGAGCTGGTTGTTAAAGTCGTGTGCGATGCCACCGGATAGCTGGTCGATGGCATCCATTTTTTGTGAGCGACGCAGTGCCTGTTCGGCACTCAGTCTTTCGAGTTCGCCTGATGCCCGGGCTGCAAAAATTTCCAGCAGCTCGGACATTTCATTGGTGTGTTGCAGAGGTTTGTTGTCCATGACGACAAGGATGCCAAGCAGTTTGTCATGGCTGTCCAGTAATGCTCTGCCGCTGTAGCCTTCGATGGACATGGATTTCAGCATCTTGTCATCGGGAAACAGTTGTTGCACACCTTCTGGATAAATACAGATGCCGTGTTTCAGAACGTTGGCGCAGGGGGTGTTTTCTAATGGGTATTCGATGTTATCGATAATTTTTCCGCATGCATAAATTGCCAGCGTGCTGATTTTTTCCGGGTTGTTTTTGTTGATTTTGCCGATTAAGGCGTATTTGGTGCCGAAGATGGTTGCCATGTGTTCGACCAGGTGATGAAAGAAGGCATCTCCTGCAGCATTGGAAACACCGGTGGCAATATTTTTAATCGCCTGTTCATGGCGTGTGCGTTCGGCTTCATATTGCTTGCCGCGTTGTACCACATAAAAAATGAACAGCATGCCCAGTAGCCAGACAAAGCTGTGAGTGCTTATTATCTGCCAGATTGTTCTTTTTGCGGCTTTTTTGTAAGGCGTTAGTGGAATGGATACGCTGATACCACCACCGATGTCGCCTGCTTTGAAGTTGAGAATCTCGTGGCATTTGAGGCAGCCCTTGTCCATCATCATGGGGCGCATCAGTCGCAGGTGTGGTTCACCGTTGATTTCGGTGATGCTAATAATTTCTTCTTCGCCCTGTTTAAAACGGCTGATGGCTTCCTGTTCCCACTCATCTGCCATGTTGTCGGGGTTTAACGGGCGCAGTCCGCTGATGCTGCCCTTGACTCCGTACAGATCTTCAAACTCTTCGGCTATTTGTCGCAGCATATAGGCGGGGTTCATCAGGGTGAGTTCCATGCCATCGGTGGTCACCACATCGCGCTCCGGCAGGTGGGTGAGGTAGGGGTTGGGTGGTGTACGTTCATCAGGTTTAACGTAAAGACCGCCGTGAAGGGTTGCCCAGCGACGGAAGGCGAGGTCTTTGTTCCAGTTAGCGATGGCTTCTTTTTTTGCCAGGTACTCTACCTGGTTTTCTACCTGTATAGCATTCCATGCCAGTGAATAGCCGACAATTATTGTCCAGAGCAACATGCCGGCCAGCATGAAGCGGCCGATGGGAATGTGGGTTAATCCTGTTTGAGCAACTTTCGTCATTCATCCTCCTGGTCAAGCGTTAGCCTGATGTGTTGTGCAAGGTCTGCTTTACGATAGGGCTTGCTTAGTAACCGTGTTGAAAAAAGAGGGCGGCCGTTCTGGCTGATGGTTTTTGAGGTGAATCCCGAAGTGATCAGTACTTTTAACGCCGGTTTGTTTTCGATAGCACGTTGTGCCAGTTCATAACCATTGATGCCGCCGGGCATTACCACATCGGTAAACAGGCAGTCGATTTCTTTGTGCTGTGCCAGTATCTCCAGTGCCTGACTGGCGTTTTCTGCCTGATAGGTCTGGTAACCCAGTTCGGTCAAATATTTGTCTGCCAGATACAGCAGATCAACCTCGTCATCAACGATTAATACGGTTTCATTGCCGACGGGCAGCTTTTCGTTTTTTATCTGTTGGGCAATGCTGTTTGCTTCGGTGGTGGCGCGTGGCAGGTATAAGCGCAGTGTGGTGCCGACGTTTACTTCGGAATATATTTTTATAAAGCCATCAAAACGTTTGATAAAACCGTACACCATGGACATGCCCAGACCGGTGCCTTTGTCTTTGGGTTTGGTGGTGTAGAAAGGTTCGAAAACGTGTTCCTGGGTTTTCTTGTCCATGCCACTGCCGTTGTCACTCAATAATAACTGCACGTAATCGCCGGCCTGCGCATCCGGGTTGAGTGCAACATAGTCTTCATCCAGGTAGATGTTGCTGGTTTCGATGAGTAATTTGCCACCGTTGGGCATGGCATCACGTGAGTTGATGACCAGGTTTAAAATGGCATCCTGAAATTCACCGGGATCAATCTCGGTCAGCCAGATGTCATCAGCCAGTGAGTATTCGACATCGACCGCCGGTGTCACCGAGCGGGTGAACATGGTTTCCAGCTCGCGCAGTTTGGCGTTGACATCAACCACGACTTTTTTATTGCTTTTGGTGCGTGAGAACGATAGCAGCTGGCGTGTGAGATCCATGCAGCGCAGGGTGGCATTGGTTGAAATTTCCACCCATTTTTTAGGCCGAGCATCGTTGGCAAGATATTTGCTGAGGAAATCGAGATAGCCCACGATGATGCCCAGCTGGTTATTAAAGTCGTGCGCAATGCCGCCGGATAACTGGCCGATGGCATCCATTTTTTGTGAGCGGCGTAAAGCGTCTTCTGTCTGATATTGCTGGGTGACATCACGGAACACCAGGATGGCACCGAGGATTTTTTCGTTTTCATCAATGATGGGAGCGGCGCTGTCAGAGATCAGGTATTCGGTGCCGTCCTTGCTGATGAGAACAGTGTGTGAAACCAGGTCGACCACTTTGCCGGTGCGCAGGACTTTTTCCACTGGATCGGCAACCGATTTGCGGGTCTGTTCGTTGATGATCTGGAACACCATTGGCAGCGGGCGGCCACGCGCTTCGTCGACTGTCCAGCCGGTGAGCCCGACGGCAATCGGATTCATGCGGGTGATGTTGCCTTCAACATCGGTGACGATAACGGCATCGCCGATACTGTCGAGAGTCATGGCCAGGCCGCGCTCGCGCTCCTGTAGTTTTTGCTGTGCTTCCAGACGTTCGGTGATGTCGAGGAAGGTGACCACGGCACCGACACATTTGTGTTCGTCAAAGATAGGGTGTGACCAGTACTCGGCAGAAAAGCAGCTGCCGTCTTCGCGCCATAACACTTCGTTATCGATGTGTGTGCCCAGCTGTTTTTTGAAGGCGCGGTAGATATGGCATTCTTCGACCGGGTAAGGCGAGCCATCGCTGTGGCTATGGTGGATAAGTTCGTGCATGTTCTGGCCGAGCAGGCTGGAGTCATCGATATACCCCAGCATATCGAGGCAGGCCTGATTGACGAAGGTGCAGTTGCCTTCGATATCCAGGCCGTAGATGGCTTCGGCGGTGGAGTCGAGCAGCAGATGAACCTGGGTCTGGCTCTGGTTCAGGTTTTTGTCGGCCTGCTCCAGCGCCCGTGCCAGTTTGTTGTATTCATCGTGGCGTTGCTGTAATTCGGGCAGGCGTAATTTTCCTGAACCTATCTGCGCCAGTGATGCCTCGATAATGGAAACGGGTTTGCTGACCCAGCGGCCGAAGATTGTGCCGATGGCGATGGCCATCAGCAAAATGAAAAAGATGTATTGTGAAAAATCAATGATCAGCGCATGTTGCTGCGCTACCGAGGGTGACAGGTCAAGTTGCAGAATCAATATGCCGACAGGGTGCCCCTGAAATTCGACCTTGCTGTAAATACGCAGGGCTTTGTGGTCATCTGTTTGTAGCGAAGTAAAGAGCAGGCCACCCGGTGCAGTGGCCAGGGCTTTTTCATCGGGAAGAATTCCGTGGTATTTTTTCTGCAGTGGATTCTCTGCGGGGGTGCTGTGTGCAAAGGTAAAGCCGTTGGTATCCAGCAGGGCAATTTCATCAATGTTGAAAAGGCCTTCGTCGCCAATTTGCTGCTGGTAATTTTCTATCTGGCTGGTGATGGTCATCCATGCTGCATACTGGTCATTAAAATGCAGGTGTTTTCCGTTGTTGCTGTTTAGCGAGCTTATCAGCTGCTTTGCCATTTGTTTTGTTGATTGTTGCAGCAGGTTTGACTGCAGGTTGTAAAAGTAGAGGGCGCAGCCGATTAATATCAGAAAAATGATAAACACCAGTACGCTACTTACCTGGCGTGATAATGATCTGGAAAACCAGTTGAACAGGTTCATTTTTTAATTCCCTTTATTGCTATTAACTTCTCGCAGCATATCTTTTACAGGCTGGTAAAAAGCGGGTTGTTTTTTAACAAAACCATCAAGGTGAAATTCAGCTAGCAGCTTTTTGCCTTCGCTGTCTTCATTCATTTTTAACAGGATGGATGATATTTTATTGATGTCTTTTTCGTTTACTTCATTGCCAGCAACAATCGGTGTAAAAGGGTAGGGACCCATGCGTTTTATTTCGTGCAGGCGTTTGCCTGCTTCCGGATGTGTTTTCAGATAGGCCGTCCAGATATATTCATCGACGGCGGCGACATCGGCAAGGTTATTGAGCAGTGCCGTTATGCTGCCTTCATGACTGCCGGTATGAAGCAGCAGGCGAAAATGTTTTTTAATGTCGATGCCCTGTTTAAGCAGCGCATATTGTGGCGATAAAAAACCGGAATTCGAATGTGGGTCAGAGTAAGCCAGCACACCGTCTTTAAAATCGGCCAGTGTTTTTTCGCTGCGATCACTGCGTGTCAGGATCAGGCTATGATAAACCGGCTTGTTCCTGAACAGGGGTACGGCGACCAGTTGCTGGCCATCGGCTTCGTTATCCTGCACATAGGGTGCGCCACAGGTCCAGCCAACGGCTTTCGGATTTTCACGCAGGACGCGTGATAATTCCGAGTATTTGTTGACGTATGCCACCTGTAGCGGATAGCCGGATTTTGTTGACAGGTAATTGGTAAAACGTTCGATTAAATTGCCGCTATGGCTGTTTATAATGACACCGGTAACCACAAAAGGTTGTGGTACAGTCTCTGTGGCATGTGCGAGACCGCTTGATCCAGATATCAGGAGTGATATGGTCAATAAGTAATAGAAAAAATGTTTGTTTGTCATTTTACATTCTGTTTTTTATCGTGCCCGGAGCCGCCTGTTTATTTATCGAGTACGGTACGGATATGCTGTGCCAGGTCTGCTTTACGGTACGGCTTGCTTAATATATGTGCAGAAAAAAGGGAGTGCCCCGTCTGCGTAACGGTTTTTGAAGTACAGCCCGAGGTAATCAGTACTTTGAGTTCGGGGTTATCTTCGGTTGCCTGTTGTGCCAGCTCGAAACCGTCCATGCCACCGGGCATGAGTACATCGCAGAACAATATATCAATATCGTTCTGTCTGCTCAATATGTCCAGTGCCTGGCTGGCATTCTTTGCCATATAAATCTTGTAACCCAGTTCGCTCAGATAGTTTTTGGTGAGATCAAGTAAGTCGACTTCGTCATCGACTATTAAGACGGTTTCATTACCCTGTGGCAGTTTGGTGTCGCCTATTGTTCTGGTTTCGATATCTGCCTCACCCGCGGTGGCGCGCGGCAGGTAAAGGTGTATGGAGGTGCCGATATCGATTTCTGAAGAAATCTTGATAAAACCGTCAAAGCGTTTGATGAAGCCGTAGACCATGGACATGCCAAGGCCAGTGCCTTTCCCTTCGGGTTTGGTGGTATAAAAGGGTTCGAAAATATGTTCCTGAGTGGTTGAGTCCATGCCGCTGCCGGTGTCGCTGAGTACCAGTTGTACGTAGTTGCCAATGCTGGCATCCGGGTTGAGTGCAGCATAGTTTTTATCGATAGAGATGTTGCTCGTTTCGATATGTAGTTTGCCGCCGTTGGGCATGGCATCGCGTGCGTTGATTACCATGTTTAAAATGGCATCCTGAAATTCACCGGGGTCGATTTCAGTTAACCATAGTTCGTCAGCCAGGGAGTATTGTACTTCAACTTGCGGTGTTACTGAACGGCTGAACATGGTCTCCAGTTCCTGGAGTTTGCTGTTGATATCCACGACCAGTTTTTTACTGCTCTGGGTGCGTGAAAAAGACAGTAGCTGTCGGGTGAGGTCCATACAGCGCAAGGTGGCGCTGGTGGATATATCTACCCATTTTCTGGGCTTCTCATCATCGGCAACATGCTTGCTGAGAAAATCCAGATAGCCGATGATGATGCTGAGCTGGTTATTAAAGTCGTGTGCGATGCCGCCGGACAGTTGACCGATAGCCTCCATTTTCTGTGAGCGGCGCAGGGCGGTTTCGGTCTGGTACTGCTGTGTTATATCGCGGAATACCAGAATAACACCGAGTATCCTGCCGTCTTCTCCACGAATTGGTGCGGCGCTGTCGGCGATCTGGTATTCCTTGCCCTGTTTGTCGATTAATATCGTATGGTTGGCCAGACCGATAACCTTGCCGGTGAGCAGGACTTTTTCGACAGGATTATCTACCGGCACTCGGCTGCTGGCATTGATGATTTTGAAAATCCTGACCAGCGGCAGACCGAGTGCGTCATCATTGTTCCAGCCGGTGAGTTTTTCGGCGACTGGATTGAGGTGGGTGATCAAACTATGGGCATCGGTGGTGAGCACGGCATCACCGATTGAGTCGAGAGTGACCTGGATGCGTTCGCGTTCTTCGGCCAGGTGCTGGTTGCTGGCCAGCAGCTGTTTGCGGCTTTCTTCCAGGGCGGTGATGTCACGGTAGGCGCGCAGGCTGGCGACTACGATGGTGAACAGCTTCTGTGCCGACAGCTCGGTTTTTTCAGCGTAGTCATTGATGTCATAATTAACAATAATGTCGTGCTCTGGTGCCATGCCAGGCTGTCCGGTACGTAGCACGATGCGGATCATGTGATTGCCAATCTCTTCGCGTATTTTCTGTACCAGGTGAAGTCCGGCGTGGTCGCTTTCCATGACCACGTCGAGCAGGGTCAGTGCGATATCGGGGGTGTTTTTGATGATTTCTAGAGCTTCGGCGGCGCTATAGGCGTTGAGGAATTCGATGCTTTTATTGTTGAAAGTAAAGTTTGCCAGTGCCAGTTCGGTGATCTGGTGCACTTCGGGCTCGTCATCGACGATCAACAGTTTCCAGCAGCCGGCAGTGGTTGCTGGCATCTCGGTATGCTCGTCGTCGTGCTCAAATAAAAGGTCGTCGTCATTCATGCTTTATATGTCCGTTTTTTCCTGGCTTTGATGGGAAAACTGATTTCAAAGCGCGTACCTTTATTTATTTCTGTATGGCATTGAATATGGCCGCCGAGAGTCTGTGTGACCAGGTTGAAAATAATGCTCAAACCAAGGCCACTACCACCGGAACCGCGCCGGGTCGTGAAAAAAGGTTCATACATACGTTGCATGGTGGTCTGCTCCATGCCCTTGCCATCGTCAGAGTAATACATAATGACAGTATTATCGGCTGTTTCAACCTCGATCTTTATTTTTCCTGCAGTGTTATTGTTTTGATAGGCGTGAGTCAGTGAATTGATGACCAGATTGGTGATGATTTGTGATATTGCACCGGGTACGGTTTCGACGAGTAATTCGGTATCGCCTGTCACCGTGACCTGATGGGCAGGCTGTTTGAGTTTGGGGTGTAGACTAACCAGTATTTCTTCGATGTATTCTATTAGTTTAAATTGCCGCACTTCCTGACTGGACTGGTCGACAGCGACCTGTTTAAAACTTTTAATTAATGCTGAGGCACGTTCCAGATTGCTCTGGATAGAGGATGTGGTGGGGATTGCGTTGTCGATAAATTTACGGAATTCTGATTTTTTCAGTGTGCCGGAGTTGAAGTTTTTTTCGAGCTGGTTGACCTGGTCCTGAAGGTGGCTGCTGCCCGTTACGGCGATGCCGATAGGGGTGTTGATTTCGTGTGCGACACCCGCCACCAGGTCACCCAGTGCTGCCATTTTTTCTGCCTGGATAAGCTGAGCCTCGGTCTTGGCTTTTCGCCGTAGAATGACTTCTTTAAAGTTTGATAAGGCGCGGGCGATCTGGCCAATTTCATCTTTGTGGGTTACCAGAGGTACTTCGATGTTGTCCTGGTCTTCCTTTGCCAGTTTGTTGATGACGGTCACCAGCTGCTGAATTGGTCTGGCGATGCTGTTGGTGAGTATGATAGCGGCGGCGATGCCTAAAATCAGTGCCAGTGCCAGCGTAAAAAGAATGATGATGACAGCGGTTTCTCTGGTGCTGTTGGCCTGTAGTTGTGTGTGATTGCGTATGTCGTGAGCCAGTAGCTCAATTTTACGTGCAGCGTTAACCATGCGTTGCTGTTGCTGGTATTGCTCATTTACTGCAATCACCACGTCTTCAAATTCCTTGAGATAGGTATTGGCTGCGCTGATGATTTTTTCTGCCAGCTCGCGATTTTGTTTGTCCTGAAAGCGTTCACGTAAAAGTTGTGCCTGGTGAACGGCCTGGCTGACCAGTGAACGTGTTGCTTCGACATAAGACAGTTCCTTGCGCAGCAGGAAGTTTTTTTCCTGCTGTCGAGCCTCGCCCATGAGTTTGATGATGCGGTTGGCAGCGTCGGCCTTGATGCGTTTATCAAGACGTTGTTTTGATGAGTAGGTTGATAAGTGTTCCAGACGTTGCAGTTCGTGTTTCTGGTCACCGCGTAACTGTGAGGCGCGATCTTCTACCTTTCGCCCGAGTGAGGCCATGGTGTCCTGGGCATGGGTGTTTGTTGCTGTGATTTTTACTACTTTATTGAATTCTTTGAGATAGGTTTTTGCCGCTTCAATAATCTGTGTTGTCAGTGCCTGATTTTCCGGGTCATTAAACTGATCACGTAATAGACTGGCTTCGTTGATCATTTCGGATACCAGTGTGCGGGTGATGTCGGCATAGGGCTTTTCTTTGCGTAGCAGGAAATTTTTCTCCTGATGCCGTGCTTCGCTCATGAGTTTGATGATGCGGTTTGCGGATTCGACTTTTTTGCGTTTGTTCGAGCGTTGTTCAATATCCTGGTTGGTTAACTGTTCGAGTTTAAGTAGTTCCTGTTTCTGGTTTTCACGCAGTTTTATTGAGTGTTTTTCAACTGAACGCCCCAGCTGGATCATGGTTGCTAGTGCGGCATCGTTCTTTTTTCTGCCGGCTTTTACTTTATCCAGCTCATTGAGATATTGTCTGGCAGCCAGAATGATTTGCTGCGCCAGGTCTTTGTTTTCTTTATCGGAGAAACGTGCCCTGGTTGATGTTGCCTGATGGATGAGCTTGTCGACCAGATTATGGGTTGTTTCGGCATAACGCGGGTTATTGCGTAACAGAAAGTTTTTCTCCTGCTGGCGAGCCTCTCCCATGAGCTTGATCATGCGGTTTGCATCATCTGCCTTTTTGCTTTTTTCCTGGCGCTCGTTGGAGGAGGTGATGGCCAGTGTTTCCAGCCGTTGCAGCTCTTTTTTCTGGTCATCACGCAGGGTAACCGCAGTGTTTTCCAGTTCGCGCCCCTGCGCCACCATCTCATTTAAACTTTGTGCTTTTTTATTATTGAGCTTGACGAAATTTTCAAACTCGGTCTGGTAATTGTCGCGCTGTGTGAGTAGCTGGGTGATGTTTTCGCGTTTGTTTTCCGGTAGTGCTGCTTTGAGTTTCTCCGCATTTTTACGGATGTTTTCGATGGCTTCCAGGGTTTCTTTGATGTGGCGGGCATCGCCGCTGAGCATGTAGTTTTTTTCACCCTGTCGTGCAGCGCGTAATGCGCTGACCAGGTCGATGGACTGGGTTGCCAGTATCTGCGAGCGCGCCTGTGATTCCAGTGTGACCCAGCCCACCAGACCGACGATGAGGGTGAGCAATAAAATGATGGTCACACCGATGGTCAGGCGTGTGCCAATGCGTAGATTATTCCACGTTTTTATAATGTTTTTTAACCTGACACCAAACATAGTTTTTCACAGAAGATGGTTGTCGATTAGTGTATACGAGTGGCATATATATTGATACTTTGGCATGCTAATTTTAAAGATGAATATGATCTATGGAATAATCACACTGGAGGTATGCAGGTCTGATGAATCCGGTTATTACTCTTTCTGTTAGTCGATAACCATGAGCTATAAGCGGTTTTATCGTTGATGGCCTGCAGGCCGGTCTCGTAGTCGAACAGGCTGAACATCTGTAGCAAAATCCAGAGCAGGCAAGAGTGGCGGTAGTGGTCGCTGGTGGTGTGTATTTCCTGCATGGCTTTGTGGAGACGGTTTTCTGTTTGCAGTTGTTTTTTTATTGTTGCGGCACGCGTTTTTAAGCGCCTTTTCCAGCGACGCTTTCGCCGTGTATCGGCCTGTGTCTGCTGTTTGACTAAATGCGACAGTGTCAAATGACCTGTTCCTCCCCTTTTTGCCAGTGCCATGTTTTTTAAAATTGTCTGAAAAAAAATATCGAATGTCAGATTAATTACAGGTTTGACTGAAACCTGACTTTTTCTCTCATTTTTCGCGTGAATGACTGCATGCCGGGCGGGATAATAAAGGCGGCTGTGTTTTTACGAAATCATCAGGAAACCGCCTGTATAAAGCGTTTTCCGGGGTTTAAGGTTTTTTTATCTGAGGTGTTTTCCAGGCTTTTGAGGCAAGGCCTGTTTCTGGCATGCGACTTGCTGGTTGGTAGTATTAACCAGAATTTAGGAGATGGTAATTATGAAAGTTAAAACAATGATTGATCAGGAAAAAATAATTATAGAGATTGCTGCATGGGTAATTATTTTTGGTATTGCCTGTTTTTCTGCATTGTTTATTTTCTAGTAGGGACTTTCATTCTGCGCCATGGTGATATTGCTCACTAGAAAGAGCGATAGAAGCGCTGGCAGGCATGTGTAGAGCCGAGAGCGGGTGGCCGACATGAAACTTATATTACTACAGGAAAACCATAGCGGTGACTTTATCCGGCTGTGTGGTGAAAGGATTTGCTTGCTGTTTTTCGACCGAACTCGATAAAACGTTCGATGTAAGGAATCTTCAAATCACTCTTTCGTAAAGCAATCAGCAGCTCCTTGTGCAGACCGGTTCGGCCGATGCGAATTTTTTTCAGCGACATGGTTTTGCAGTAATTATCCGCCAGCCATTCGGGCAGCACGCAGACACCGCGTTGCAGTGCGACCAGTTGCAGCATGAGATCGATGGACTCAATTTCCTTGAGTTTTTCCGGGCTGAGCTGTGCCGGTTTTAAAAACTGGGTGAGAATGTCGAGCCGATCCTGTGGCACCGGAAAGGTGAGCAGGGTTTCGCTGACCAGGTGTTCGGGTTTCAGTGTTTTGAGGGTGGCCAGCGGGTGTGTTTTGGCGACCACCAGCACGGTTTCATACTCGGCCAGCGGTTCGTACTGGATTTCTTTTTTGCGTACCGGGTCGGGGGTGATGAGCACATCGATGTGGTGGTTGAGCAAACCTTCCAGTCCGGAAAACTGGAATTTGTTGACGATGTCGATTTCCACATCCGGCATCACCTCAAGAAATGTACCGACCACACCGGTCAGCCATTCATAACAGGGGTAACATTCCACGCCGATGCGCAGTACACCCTGGCGGCCTTCGCTGTAGGCCTTCAGGGTTTTTTCTGCCTGCGACAAAACCGGCAACACCTGCTGTGCGGTTTGCAGCAGAAGCTGACCAGCCTGAGTCAGGCGCAGGCAGCGGCCATCACGCTCCCACAGCGACAGGGCCAGCTTCTTTTCCAGGTAGCGAATCTGGTGTGACAGCGCTGACTGGCTCAGGCACAGGCTGTTGGCTGCTTCGGTGAGGGTGCCGTTGCTGTACAGTGCCTGGATGATTCTTAAATGACTGTGTTCGATCATGAGGGTTTTACTGTCGCGTTACATGCATGAGAAAACCTCATGCTTTGTTAAATTTAAATCACTTTTTCTCATTTATGGCAAAGCATACAATGCGTCCATATTATTTGCAATTGTCGAGAGAAAGAACATGATCACAACACACAACCTTGGTTTTCCCCGTATCGGTAAAAAGCGTGAGCTGAAGTTTGCTCTGGAAAAATACTGGCGGCGAGAAATTACGCAAAAAGCTCTGGAGCAGACCGGCAGCGAGCTGCGTCAGCAGCACTGGCAGATTCAGGAGGGCCTTGACCTGACACCGGTCGGTGACTTTTCATTTTATGACCAGGTGCTGGACATGAGCTTTTTGCTGGGCAATGTGCCGGCACGTGTGCGCGAGCTCAATCATGCTCACGACCATGCTCATGATAAGGATGACAACACACTGGACAACTATTTCCGTGTTGCCCGCGGTCGTTCGGCGGTGGATGAGTCAGCCTGCTCCTGCGTTAGTGCAGGGGAGATGACCAAATGGTTCGACACCAATTATCACTACATCGTGCCGGAGTTTGATAAAGACACGCAGTTTTCATTGAATGCCGAGGTTCTGTTGCAACAGATCAAACAGGCTCGTGAGCAGTGCGTTAATGTTAAGCCGGTGATCATCGGCCCGGTAACTTATCTGTGGCTGGGCAAGGCCAGAGATGACAGCAACAAGCTGGCGCTGCTTGATGATCTGCTGAAAGTGTATCTCGAATTACTGCAGACACTGGCAAAAGCGGGTGTGCGCTGGATGCAGATTGATGAGCCGATTCTGGTCACCGAGCTTTCTGATGAGTGGCAGCAGGCGATGAAAAAAGCTTATGACCTGCTGTCACAGGCACCGGTAAAAATTCTGCTGGCGACTTACTTTGGTGAGTTGCAGGAGAATCTGACGCTGGCCTGTGCCCTGCCGGTGGATGGTCTGCACATCGATGCCATCAATGCGCAGCACGAAGTTGATGAGGTGATTGCGCATCTGTCTGAAGATAAAGTTTTATCCCTGGGCGTGATCAATGGTCGCAACATCTGGAAAACCAATCTGGCGGAAACGCTTAACTGGCTGGAGCCGGTGTATGCGCAGTTGCAAAATCGTCTCTGGCTGGCACCGTCATGTTCCTTGTTGCACGTACCGGTTGATCTGGAAAATGAACAGGAACTGGACAGCGAAGTGAAATCCTGGCTGGCCTTTGCAGTGCAGAAACTTGATGAGTTGAAAGTGCTGGCGCAGGCGCTGAATGAAGGTCGTGAAAGCGTCAGTGAGAAACTGGTGGATAATTTTGCCGCCATTGAAACGCGCACAAAATCTGATCGTGTACATGTTGCTGCTGTGCGAGAGCGTGTTGCCAGCGTGGATGACAGCATGGCTGACAGGCAGTCGCCTTATGCTCAGCGTGCTGAAATTCAGCAACAAAAATTCCAGCTGCCGTTGTACCCGACCACCACCATCGGTTCGTTTCCGCAAACGAAGGAAATCCGCCAGACCCGCAGTGATTTTCGCAAGGGTGATATTTCCGAGCAGCAATATGTCGAGGTGATGAAAAAAGAAATCGCCGATTGTGTGCGTGAGCAGGAAGCGCTGGGGCTGGATGTGCTGGTTCATGGTGAGCCGGAACGAAATGACATGGTGGAATATTTTGGTGAGCAGCTCACTGGTTATGTTTTCACCCGCTTTGGCTGGGTGCAGTCTTACGGTTCACGCTGTGTTAAACCGCCGGTTATTTTCGGTGACATAACACGTCCCGAAGCCATGACCGTGGACTGGATCAATTACGCGCAGTCGCTTACCGAGAAACCGATGAAAGGCATGTTGACCGGACCGGTGACCATTCTCAACTGGTCGTTTGTGCGCGATGACCAGCCACGTGCTGAAACCTGTTTACAACTGGCACTGGCGATTCGTGATGAAGTGCTGGACCTGGAAAAAGCCGGCGTGCAGATTATCCAGATTGATGAAGCGGCGTTGCGTGAAGGTCTGCCTCTGCGCAAAAAGCAATGGACGACTTATCTCGACTGGGCGATCAAGGCGTTTCGTATTACTGCCAATGGTGTTGCCGATGAAACCCAGATTCACACGCACATGTGTTACTCCGAGTTTAACGACATTATTGAAGCCATTGCCGATATGGATGCCGATGTGATTACCATCGAAACCTCACGCTCGGACATGGAACTGCTGGATGTGTTTGACGAGTTCCAGTATCCCAACCAGATCGGCCCCGGCGTATACGATATTCACTCGCCAAACATTCCGACTGTGGAATCGATGGTTGAGTTGATGGAAAAAGCTACGCAGCGTATTCCGGCAGAGCGGCTTTGGGTGAACCCGGATTGTGGTTTAAAAACCCGCCACTGGGATGAAGTAAAACCGGCGCTGGTAAACATGGTTGAAGCCAGTAAAAAACTGGCGGCTGATTATGCTTCTGTAAAGAAGAATGTGGCATAGTTAAACTTTGGTTTACAGTCCGGGTATAAAAATGTACCCACCCTGCGGCCGCAGGGTGGGTATTTTTTATGCCCTCTGTTATTTTAATTTATAACGCATTTCATGCCAGTTTGATCTTTGCAGAAACCGGTTTTAAATAGGCGTTGTGTTTGTCAGGGCACAGGTTATTATGTGCTCATCGAAAATAATCCGTGCTGTATAAACTGTAGGAGATAGGTATGAGTAACCCCGTTGTCGCCGATAATAAACCGGTCAAGGTCAGCCTTTCCAAAGGCCAGGAATATCATTTTTGCACCTGTGGTAAATCAAAGAGTCAGCCTTTTTGTGATGGTGCACACGTGGGGACTTCGTTTAAGCCCCGGGTTATTGTTTCTGATGAAGACGGTGATGCTTATTTATGTGCCTGCAAGCACACCTTGAACACACCTTTTTGTGACGGTGCGCATAAGCAGTTCAGTGATGATCAGGTTGGTAAAGAAGGGCCGGGCGTTGAACTGAAAACGGTTGATCTACCGGTCGCGGTGGATACCAGTGAAGAGCCCAGTGTGACTTATATTCACCAGCTTGCGCGTGAAGGTTTATCGAAACTGGGGCATCACGGCCGGATGACATCAATGGGGGTGCCGCGTTATGAGTTACCGCAGTGGGATGAGCTGCAGATTATGGCGGCACAGATGGCAACAAAACCGCTGATGGAAGACCATCCGGTATCAACGAAGCTGGTGATCGGGCCGAAAGCAAAAAAACCACTGGAGCTGGACATTCCCCTGTTTGTTTCCGACATGAGTTTCGGAGCCCTGTCAGAAGAAGCCAAGCTGGCACTGGCGCGTGGTGCCGAGCTTTCTGGTACCGGTATTTGTTCCGGTGAGGGTGGCATGCTGCCTGAAGAACAGCAGGCGAACTCACGTTATTTTTATGAGCTGGCCAGCGCTGGTTTTGGTTATAAAGAAGAATTATTGACGCAGGTGCAGGCGTTTCATTTCAAGGGTGGTCAGGGCGCAAAAACCGGTACGGGCGGTCATCTGCCGGGTAGCAAAAACATCGGCAAGATTTCCCGGGTGCGGGGGCTTGCTGAAGGCACGCCGGCGGTTTCGCCGCCGACCTTTAAAGATCTTTCCACGGTGGCGGATTTCAAACGTTTTGCTGACCGTGTGCGTGAGATCAGCGGTGGCATTCCGGTGGGCTTTAAGCTCAGCGCCAACCATATCGAAAAAGATATTCAGTTTGCGCTGGATGCCAGCGCCGATTACATCATTCTTGATGGTCGTGGTGGTGGTACCGGGGCTGCGCCTGAAATGTTTCGTGATCACATCAGTGTGCCGACCATTCCGGCGCTGGCGCGTGCGCGGCGTTATCTGGATGCGCAGGGAGCCAGCGGGCGGGTGACACTGATTATTACCGGCGGCCTGCGTGTACCGGTGGATTTTGTCAAAGCACTGGCACTGGGTGCTGATGGTATTGCGGTGTCAAACAGCGCCATGCAGGCGATTGGTTGTGTTGCCGCTCGCATATGCAACACCAACAATTGCCCGGCAGGTATTGCCACGCAAAAACAGGATTTGCGTCAGAAGCTGGATGTGGAAAAAGCTGCTGTGCAGCTACATAACTTTTTTGATGCATCTGTCGAGCTGATGCAGGTAATGGCGCGCGCCTGTGGTCACGATGATTTTGGCAAGTTCAATAAAGACGACCTGGCCACCTGGCATCGCGAGATGGCGTTGCTGTCCGGCGTATCTTATTCTGGCTTTACCGCTTTGTAACTGCGCAGGGTGAGCACAGAGGTTGTGCCCACGCGGCTGCGTTTCAAGATGGGAAATAAGTGGCCATGTCTGAGTCCTTCCCGCGTGGGCACGAAAGCCCCGTGCCCACGCTATAATTTATTTGACGTAGGTCGGCGGAATGGCGTTGAAGCGAAAAATCTTGCCGCCGTGTTCGCTGATAAACGCTTTGGCTTTTTCCTCACTGGAAAAAGGTACCGCTTCGGGCGCGCCCATGCCGCCGGCACGTTTGCTGTTGAGCACGTACCAGGCATCGCGGGCATCAATCCAGTTGTCTTCACCGGGGTTATCCCAGTCTGCATCGCTCATGTCGTTGACGTAGATGGCGGCGATATTTTTGGGCTCTTCCGGTGACAGGGTAAAGGCGATGGTGTCGCGTACCGAGGTAAACCACAGCGGTTGTTCCCTGTCAGTAAGAATGATCTGGCCCTTGGGGCCGTTATGATAAACCACTGTCATCAGGCAATAATAACCGGTGGCTTCACGGGTCAGTGTTTGCGGTGGCGGGGCTTCTACCGCCTGGTTTTTTTCGCAGGCGGTAGAAAAAATGATAGTGGGTAAAATGATAAATAACAGGGCGTATATTTTATTCATGGGCTTTGTTTTTTATAGTTCTCGTTTCTGGAATACCAGCAGCGTTGCTGCCAGCGGTGCGGCTATCCATAACAGTAGAACGCTGATCAGCAACGTTCCGCTCAAACCTGCTTCGCTGGCGATACCGGCAATACCGGCCGCCTGGCTAACACCATCAAACATGCTCAGGTTGAGAATGCGGTAAGTATCGGTCGGGCTGATCAGCATCAACATTGAAAACAGTTGCTGACCGATCACCTGGCCTTCATCGACCAGTAGCAGACCAAACAGTAGCAGGTCATATAAAACCACGAATACCAGCCAGAGTCCAATGGCCGTACCGGCGGCAGTGGCTCTTTCCTTGACTAGCACGCTGACCAGATAACCCAGAGCGATGAACACCGCACCCAGCAGTAGCGAGTTTGCCATCATTGAAACATAGGCCTGCCAGCCGTCGAGACTGGCACCGTTGACGAAGGTGAGGATGAGCATGGCTCCGCCATAACCGGCAAAGATGGCGATGAATAAAATCAGCACATGGCCGAGAAACTTGCCCATGATGACCTGCCAGCGTTTCACCGGGTAGGTCAGCAGCAGCATCATGGTGCCGCGTTCGAACTCACCGACCAGGGCATCAAAGGACAGCATGAGTGCGATCAGTGGAATCAGGTAAACGCTGAGGCTGGCCAGGCTGATAACGCTGATGTCCATGGCGCTGGCCTTGACCGTGCCGGTGGGAGCAGAGCCCAGCAGCGATAGCGCCAGTGCCAGCGTGCCGAGCACGATGATGGCAGCGGCGATCCAGCGGTTACGCAGGCCATCACGCAGTTCTTTGGTGGCCAGTATCCATAGCATCTTCATGGCTGGCCTCCGTCTGTGCGGTGGTTATTCATAAAGTGGCTGTAAACCTCGTCCAGTTTGGGCGGCATAATTTGCAGGTCGTTGACCACCTCGCCAAGTTCGGTAATGCGGCGGATCAGCGGCATTTTTTCGCCGTTGATGCAGGTCAGGTTCAGAACCTGATCGTTGATCTCGCTGATGTTTGTTGCCGATCCCAAGCGCTCGGCGACATTGGCTGTTTGTCCTGGCGTGACGGAGACTTTCAGCCGTACCGGTAGTGCAGCCAGCTGGTAGAGCTCATCCAGCGTGCCGCTGGCGATCATGTTGCCGGCCTTCATAATAATAAAACGGTTGGCACGGGCTTCGACTTCGTTGAGTGCATGTGAGGAGATCACCGAGGTCGCGCCTTCTTTGTGCAGGGCATCAATCAGCTGGTAAAACTGCTGGCGTAGAATGGGGTCGAGGCCGGTGGTTGGCTCGTCGAGAAACAGTAACTGCGGGTTGCCCAGCATTGCCTGTGCCAGCCCAAGTCGTTGGCGCATGCCTTTGGAGTAGGTGCCGACACGGCGCTTTGCCGCGTGTGCCAGCCCGACCACGTCGAGCAGGTTGTCGCAGTCGACGGTTGAGGCTTCTTTCAGGCGAGCGTAAAACGCCAGTACTTCACGGCCGGTCATGGCTTCATAAAACGCCACGCTTTCGGGCAGATAGCCCAGGGTTTTATGCTGCGCGATGGCGCTGCTTACTGCCGGGTTGGCACCGAGTACGTTGACCTCGCCACTGCTGGGGCGAGTCAGCCCCAGCATCAGTTTCATCAGCGTGGTCTTGCCGGCACCATTATGGCCAACCAGCACCACACATTCACCGGACTGGATGTCAAAGCTGACATCGGATACCACGGTTTCATTGCCGTAGCGTTTTTTGACAGCGTGCAATGAGATCACGTTGTTGGTTTTATTGCTTGTCATTAAATTAGCTGTTTATTTCATAGTTCAGCGACCTGTTTGATGTCGCCGTTTTTTGTTAGGGATATGGGCAAGGGTACCATCAATGGCGCGCTGTCGGTAACACCGCCGGGGTGAAGGCCGGGAAATTCTGACTGAGCCCATTTTAAAATCTGCACGGACGGACTATTCAACAACAGTTTTGCCAGCGGGTGCCGCCATACAATCTGGTCAACCAGGTCGTTGGGCTGGTAGATCTGATCGGCGATGCCATCGTTGTTAATATCAAAAGCAATGTTGTCGCTCCAGAAATTACCACGGCCGTTTTTAGACCACTCGATGCTGCGTGTGCCGACGTATTTTACCTGTGTGCGGTTGTTGATAAAAGCATTGCCGTAGATTTCATTTTTTTCCGAGCCGGCGGTGAAGTGGATGCCGATCTGGCATTCTTCAAACGAGTTATTGTTGATCTGGTTAAAGTTGGCGTTGTAGATAAACACGCACTTTTCAGAACCGATCACACGGTTGCCTTCAATCAGCGAATAGTTGGCAAAGTTAAAAAACAGGCCGCGTTTGTCATCGCCAGACGACAGGTTATTGTTAACGGTGATGCGGTCTGAAAACATCAGTGCAAAGCCGACGTGATTGTTGATCGAGATATTATCGCTGACTTCGCTGTCGTGTGCATACATATAGTGTATGGCAAAACGCAGGTCGGACATGTGGTTGCCGATAAAGGTGTTGTCGCGGCTGCCGTTGACGAAGATGCCGTCGCGGCCGTAGCGCAGGGTGTTGTTTTTAATCACCGAGCCGGGGGAATTCCACAGGTAGACGGCGTTGCCGCGATCATTGATGCGGTGGAACTGACTGCCGATGATGGTGTTGTTGCTGACCACGGCATCGTTGGGGCCTTTTAGATAAACACCGATCTGGTTAAATTCAAGAAAATTGGCTTCGATAACAGCGCGGTCACCTTTTTTGGTGATAAAAATGCCGCTGTCCTCATCTTCCAGAACCGTGCCAGAATGCTGGATGTTCAAGCCTTTAATAATGACATCGGGCGCTGAGACGGTGATGACGTGTGATGTGTTCTCGCCGTCGATGACGCTGCCGGTGCCACTGTTGATGTTTGTGCCGACACCCAGAAGGGTCAGGCGTTTGTTGATATTGATTGAGCCGAAATACCTGCCTGAAACCAGTTGCAGTGTGTCTCCGGGCTGTGCAGAATCGATGGCTTTTTGCAGCGTGCCGTTACCGGGGCTGACCTGCCATTGTTTTGCGTGAAGTGAAAAAGAGAAAAAAAATAAAAATGCAAAAAATAAAAAAAACAACGGCCCGCCGGCCAGCTCACGCTTTAACGTTGAGCTGACTGACGAACCATATCCATGTTGCTTATGCGTCAAGTGACTATGCTGGCTCAACCAGCATACGGCCACGCATTTCCATGTGCAGTGCATGACAGAACCACTGGCAGTAGAACCAGTGAACCCCTGGACGATCAGCTGTGAAGGTGATCGAAGAAGTTGCCTGTGGACCAATCTCCATTGCTACACCGTAGTTTGCCATGGTGAAGCCGTGGGTCAGATCGTCGATGGCATCGCTGTTGCTGACGATGATGGTTACTTCATCACCTTGCTTCACAGTGAATTTCTCCATGCTGAAGTTTGGTGCGATAGACCACATGTAAACGCGAACCTTGTTGCCGTCTCGAATGATCTTCGAATCAACACCCAGGTCGATACCGTCTTTCTTCGCCTGTGCGCTGGTTTCTTCCCAGAAAGAATCACCTTTGGTCCACACTGAAGAAGGGTTGACGATGTCGGCACGAACGATACAGATATCGTGTGGCTCGGCATAAGTCGGGCCGTCGTGTACCAGGTTCATCTTTTCGCCGCTGATGTCGATCAACTGCTCGTTCTCAGGTTTCAATGGACCAACGTTAATGAAGCGGTCTTTAGAGAACTTGTTGAGTGATACCAGCCACTTGCCATCAGCTTCTTTGGTTTCACCCATGGAAGTATGGTTGTGACCCGGCTGATAATGCACGTCGATCTTGTGCAGAATCGGATTAACTTTCTTGCCGTTGTATGCATCAATCGCTTTTTGAATGTTCCACTTCACTGCCTGGCTGTCCAGGAACAGGGTAGTGTAGGCGTTGCCCTTGTTATCAAATGCGGTGTGCAGTGGACCCAGACCCAGCTCAGGTTCTGCAACGACACAGTCACGTGGTTTGATCTTGTCGTTGAACAGGTCAGGCAGTTTACGTACGTCGATTACGGTCACGGTTGGTGACAGTTTACCGGCGAACATAACGTGGATGCCGTCAGGTGCTGTGTTACAACCGTGTGGGCTGTTTGGCACAGGAATGTAACGGGTGTATTTTGAACCGTGACGACCGTCCAGAACGGGCACGCCGTTGATTCGCTCGAAGTCACCGGCTTTCACGCCTGCTTCAATGGCTTTAATGTCGAATACGACAGCCCAGTCACGTTCGTCGGCGATCATTTCGCTCAGGTTGGTGCCTTCTTCACTGTTGTAACAGGTAGAGAATGCGTACAGACCCTGGTAGTCAGCATCGGTGTTATCCAGGTTACCGTCGACCATTACCTGCCATGCAACTTCCATGGTATCGCCGTCGACAGCGGTGAAGATAGCGTGGTATTTTTCAGGTTGATCCAGAATGCTGCCGTCATTAGGGATTGGCACACGGTGCTCACCGTTGGCGAATACGTAACCGGTGCGCGGGTATTTCTGTGGGCGCAGACCGTGAATGTCAGCGGCATTTGGAATTTCGAGAATCTTGTCACACTTCATCACGTCACAACGTATACGAGCAACACGGGTGTTGGCCTTGTCGTTGACGAAGACATAACGACCGTCATAAGTACCGTCGGTGAAAGACATGTGAGGATGGTGTAAGTCACCATTTTCCCATATACCAGAGCGGCCGTTAGAATCCAGATATTTCTTGGTTTCTGGCAGCATTTTCTCGCGCATGATCTTGCGGCTTTCGTTGGTAGAGCCCCAACCTGAAGCACTACAGCGGTTGAATACCGGTATGCGCATTAATTCACGCATGGACGGCATGCCCAGAATTCGTAGCTCACCCGCCTGACCACTACTCCAGAAGCCGTAGTACTCATCTAGATCACCGGGAGCTACTTCGTACTTGTGCTTCGACGCTGCAATAGCAGCTTTTGGAGTCATGCCGGCAAGGCCTACCAGACCTGTTGCACCGGCCACGCCGGCCATGGCTGTTAATTTGACCGAACCACCGAGCAATGCTCGTCGGGTCAAACCTTTATTTTCATTGTTATCGTTTTCGTTACCCATATTGGATTCCTCTTTGTTATTGTGCCCGCGTTATGCAAGCAGATTTAATTAACCCTTGTTCCGGCAACCCTCCATCCTAAAACCGGTAAGGGGTGTTACTTACTAAAAATCTATTCAGCCTCAGATTTATTCTTTTCTATGGTCATCGCAATTGTTGATGCATGTTTGTTCACTGCATTTTTGCGGACCGTGTGTCGTTCTTTTTTCAGGCGCTTCTGTATCATCACAGGACAGGCATGGTCATCAACATAGACCACCTGGCAGTGCAGACAATACAGGCACTCGTTGACATTAATATTGCCCTCGGGATGAATCGCCTGCACCATACATTCGTTTGCGCAACGCTGGCAGGGTGAACCACACTCTTTGTAGCGCTTCAGCCAGGAGAACATGCGCAGCTTGCCTGGAATCGCCAGTGCCGCGCCCATGGGGCATAAGTAACGGCAGTAGAAGCGTTCGATAAAAATGCCCGGAATTAACATGGCTATCGCGAACAATACATACGGCCAGTCGCGTACAAACTTTAGGATGATGGCGGTTTTAAATGGCTCGACTTCAGCCAGTTGTTCTGCCAGTCCCAGTGAGTACAGCGAAACCCCGAACAGCGCCAGGAAGATTAGATACTTGAAGGTCCAGACGCGTTCGTGAATGAACCATGGTACGACAACCTGTTTGATCTTGAAGGATTTTGCGACCTTGTTGATCAGCTCCTGTAAGGCTCCAAACGGACATAACCAGCCACAATACGGGCCGCGTCCCCAGAACAACAGTGCTGCAGCAACCGAACCCCAGAGGATAAATATCAGCGGCTCCATGAGGAAGTAGCCCCAGTCAAAACCACTGACCAGCGCGTTGAACATGGCCAGGATATTAACCACCGACAGCTGCGCATTAAAGTACCAGCCGATAACCACCAGAGTGAAGATGAGGTATACCGTGCGCACCCGTGAGGTAAGCACCGGACGTTTTACCAGCCAGTCCTGGAAGAAAAAGATCAGTGTCAGAACGAGCAGGGCGATGCCGAGTACGGCAATTTCCGGAACCTTCAGTTGCCACATTTTTTTCCAGAATGGTTCGGCTTTTTCTTTTGCCTCAGCATCACTGGTGTCAGGCTCAGTGAATATCAGGTATTTGGATGGCGTTTTGTAATTCAGATCGAAGGTCAGAAATAATTTTTCTGTGGGACCAACATCACGACCGACCAGCAGCTCCAGTTTCCACGGTTCGGCAGGATTAAAATTCATATTGGCCGGTGTACGAAACAGGTCGACGTTCTTGAATTCCGGTGCGCCGGCAGCGGCGATGTGGCGTAGCCGTTTGTGGTCGCGGTCGTGAAAGCGAATGGCTGTGTCGCCCTGTATTACCTGAAAGCGATCAAAGATGCCGCCGCGTACATAACCTGAACCTTTAAACGAAAAGCGACCACCGCCGGCCAGCAAAATAGCGGCTTCACCGGGTTGCAGTTTTTTCAGCAGGTTTTTATATTCGCTTTCACCGAGCAGGCTGCGACCGATGCTGGGGATGGAAACAACAGCGGCATAAACCTCAACGAAAACATCATCGGGGTCGCCCTGTTCGGCAAAATCAGTGGCACGAAAGTCATCTACCTGATCATAGGCGTTGTTGATCTGCCTTACCGTGAGTTTCAGGCGGCGTACGGAGCCTTCTCTGACCAGTGATGTCCAGTCCTCGACGTTATTGATGTCAGGATTTATTGAAGCGACAGGGCCGGTTTCTTTCTGCTCGGGCTTGAGTCCGGCCAGGCCGTAGTTGCGAGCGACCTTGATGGCGCTGTGCAGAATGTTGTCATCCATTACCATTACGGTAACAGTAGCACCGGTGACAATATCAACATCATGATCAAGCGTGCCGGCGACCAGCTTGCCAACATCCATGCCTTCGTAATCTTCAAGAATAGCCGTGATGCGACTTTCCGGAATACCGATCAGTACAATCGGCTCGTGGTGTTCAACCAGCAGGGCTTTTTGTATGACACCATCGTTGTTAATGGATACCAGCTGGTGAATAGGCTTGCCGGAGTAACCAGTGGTGTTAACGTAATCTGAAGTCAGAAAAACATAACCGACCTGTTCGCCCTGTTTGAAAACGGGAGCGATAGCCGGGTCACCTTCTATAGAACCAATTTTGTCAGCACCAGGATAGATTTCCTGTACATCAACCGCTTCAAGAAAGCGCGGAAGCTCGGAGTCCGCGTGTGCGGTGCTGACCAGTAAATATTGGGATAACAGAAGAAAGAAAAGAATTCGTAAAAAACTGCGATAATTCATACAATAAAGGTATCGTTTCTGGTTGAATATGTATTTAACGCAACGGCGTTTTCGATATCGCAGAGCGTTAGACCAAGCCATAGTACTACGGCGTGTCATATGGCGCAATTATGTGTGTTATATGACATGCATCACTTGATTCATATCAAACAAGAATTAAGTTAATGAATAAATAATAGGTTTCACTTAAATTGAGGTAGAGGAAAACGTGTTTTCAATCAATGTAAAAACCACAAGCGACTTGATGTCTATTGCTTTACAGGCAGAGCGCGAAGCTATTCGACGGTATTCTGAACTGACAGTGAAGATGCGTGAAGCTAAAAATGAATCAGCAGCTGCGTTGTTTGAACGCATGGTAGCAGAAGAAGAGGAGCATGAACGCCTGTTGCAGGAATGGATGGCGCAGGAAGGTATTGAAGAGAACCCCGATATTGCTCCGGTTAAATGGCGTGATCCCAATATCTCGACCACCTATGATGAAGAGGCTCGCGACCCTTACCAGAGCTCACCTTATCGGGCGCTTGCTTTTGCTGTGCATAATGAAGAAATTGCTTTTCATTTTTATACGCATGTGGCTGCCGAATCAGAAAATGAGGCGGTGTGTAAATATGCTGAAGTATTAGCGCGAGAAGAGTTGGGGCATGCGGCCCTGCTGAGGGCAGAGCGGCGGCGTGCCTATCATGCCGAGCGCGATAATAATCGTGTTGAGTCAGTTCTTGAGGCACGGATGATACACAATGAAAGTGACCTGTTAACGGTGGCTGTTTATATCGACCGTTACCTGCTGCGCGCCATGAACAAGCTGGTTGAAAGCGGTTCGCTGGAAGCGGACGTTGCATCTGCGGTGAAATCGTTAATTGAAAGCACGCAACAACAGATTGACAGCCATGAAGAAATGCTGGGCGAGGAGCCGGTTGCCAGCCAGGACACTGTCAACATGCTCAAACAGTTCGAGTCGTACAATACCGAGCTGGACAAGCAGGCCCGGGATCTTGATTCAGAAATAAAACGTCTGTGGTCGAGTTGTGATCGTAGCTTTGCTTTTTATGATTCCGTTGTGGAAAGCACGGTAGATGAGGCGATTATGCTGGTTGCACAAAAACTGACCGCTTCGGCGCTTGATCGTATTGCGGTTATCAAGCAGGTTTTTGCGAATTGACAGATGTCAGTTATTTACGACGAGCTTACTTAAACTGTCAGCTCTTGACTAAAATCAAATAACGTTATGAAAAACAGGGGGATAATAGATTCTGGATTTCTATGGGATATTACAACGACGCGATAACAATGAGTAATGTAAAAGTGGATGATGGCAGGGGCGAATCCCCTTCGCCTGGTGATGTCGGGTATTTCAGATGAGTCTACATGTAGAGGGGGAGCCCGTTATGATGGAACCAAAAATAAATCCCGACGTTATTCAGAATGAAACAGACCTGCTGGCCGCCGCCATTTATATCGACCGTTATGTCATGGATGCAATAGACCGGCTGGATGAGGATTTTGAACAAATAAACTCGCTGACCATACAAACGTTTAAGCAGCTCAGCCAAAATAAATATGTGCTGAATGATAAAGTATTGAGTGGGGAAACCGAGCTGAGCGAAGACGTTACCCGTAATCTGAAAGAAATCACCCTGTATAACGAACAAAGGGAAGAGCAGTTTGATACCCCTGTATCAAGGCTGCAGAGGCTCTGTGCCTGTTGTGACCGCAGTTTTGCTTTTTATGATGCGGTGGCAGAATCGGCAAGCGATGAAGCCGTCAGGGCCCGGGCACGGGAGCTGGTGTCATCTGCTTTTGAGCGCAGTGAGATTTTGAAGCGCGCGCTGGGCAAAGAATGTGGCTGTGATGGTTCAGGCTGCCGAATCTGAATTCAAGCTGTTACAAAAGCGCCTGCCATAAGCAGGGAATAGCTGCTGGCATCGAAAAAACAATACCAGCAGCATCGGCATCTTCAGCTTATTTATTATCCCAAAGTAATTTAGTGAATGTCTTTATTGGCGTTTTTCCAGGCATTGATACCGCCAGCGATGCTGGCAACATTATTAAAACCCATCGCCTGCAAAGTGTCTGTGGCCAGCGCTGCGCGACCGCCAGTGGCGCATACAACCAGCCAGTGATCATCGCGTGCATCACGCAACGCTGGATTGGCTCCTTCAAACGCATGACAGGCAGCAGCTTCCAGTACACCGCGCGGGATGTTGATGGAATCCCTGATCTTGTTGGCGGAATATTCGTGAGGCTCGCGAATATCGAGTACTTTGTGACCTTCCGATATTAGCTGCTCGGCCTTATCGATATCGACCTCGGTGATTCTGGACTTTGCATCATTGATGTAATCCATAAACGTTTTTTTATCAGACATCTTTTTCTCCTGTTTTCTCTTCAGCTAAATAAACGGGTATTTAGTGCGGGTTAAGAGTCCTGTGATTTCCCGGGGAATGGATAGAAATCACGCATAGTTTTTATTAATAAAGCGCGCCTGAAATAAAGCATGGCCAGGTGCGCATCTGGTGTCACATAGAATATAATTAAATGCTAATATAGTCAAGACTCAGTCTATATGGAAAACATCGCTGGCGCAGGGTTCAATTTGCCGCTTCTAATCGGCTAATATGTTGTTCATGGATAAAAGTCTTATTAATGCAGCACATCGTCATTTTCGCAAAGCAGATACCGTTATGGCAGATCTGATAAAACAGTGCGGCCCGATTACGCCGGGTCGAGCAAAACAGCCGCATTATCATGCGCTGGTCAGTGCCATCATCAACCAGCAGCTTTCATACAAAGCCGGGCAAACCATCGAAAAGCGCTTGCTGGAAAAACAGGGAGGACGTTTTTTCCGGGCGGATAAATTACTCGAATTAAAAACCACAGAAATACGCCGCTGCGGTCTTTCAGATAACAAGGTGCGTTACATCTGCACACTGGCGCAGGCGGTTGTTGATGGCGAGTTGAACTTCAGAAAACTGGTGCGTAAAAGTGATGAGGCTGTGCGGCAGACGCTGATTCAATATCCCGGCATCGGTCCGTGGAGTGTTGATATGTTTATGATGTTCTCGTTGCAAAGAGCCGATATTTTTCCTGTTGGTGATCTGGTGATTCGCCGCTCAATACAGCAACATTATCAGCTGGCGGATGATGTGAAGCATGATCGCTACATTGCCATTGCCGAAGCCTGGCGACCTTATCGAAGCATTGCAAGTTTTTACCTGTGGAAGATGAGTGATTAAAAGGGTTTTATCCGGCGGTAAAAAAGCCGCAGATCGGTTTTGCATTAATGTAAAATTTAATCACCACCCGCTACATTCGTTAAATTAATAATCGCAATACAAAAATCAATAATGAAAAAACTCCAACAGATCGGCTCCGGCCTGAACGCTTACAAAGTAAATTTTAACCCATCCCTGTTAACAGCATTACAAACAATGTTTGATGAGGTTTTAAAAGAGCGCCTGAACAGAGAAGGTTATGCATACCTGTTCACCGGCATGGAACAGATCAATATCCAGATGAAATTTGACGATCTGCAGTTTCATGTAACATCCTATGGTACTGCACCACTGTTGTGGATATCAAATAACAATGCTCACACTTATGCGCTTTTTAAATCATTTATGGATGAACTGGACATCATGGATGACATAAAAGAGCTGGTCGACTTTGAAAATAAAATAGAAGTTTATTGCGGTTTTTTTGTGGTTGGCAAAAAAATGGACAGGGAAACCTGGCATAAAGATTTTCAGGATGGCGCAAACGCCTACACCCTGATCACACCATTGTTTGAGCTTGATGAATCACACGGCCAGCTTATGTACAAAGATGAAACATCCGCCACAAAAGTGCATGAATATAAAATGAACGAAGCCGTTGTTTTTGGCGATGGCTTTGAACACGCTACCCAGCCATACCCGGAAACAGATAATTTAAGAGTGATGTTGAGCTTCACCTTTGGCACCGACAAAGTCGAACACTGGCCCGTGCTTAAACAAACTATCGGCGAGCAATCGAACTACATGATCTTGCCCTGCGGGCATGAGAAGGGGAGCTGTCAATGTGTTTTGGATTAACACTGTTTGAGAGGTTTTAGGCGATGCGGGGGCAGAGACACGCTTGTCTCTGCCCCCTGTGCCTGTTATCTATATTGTTTCAGGCTCAAACTTGATAATCGTATCAACCTCAGCCTCATAATTAACCCCGGCAACACCAAAACCAAACAGTTTCAGAAATTCATCTTTATAACCACGGTAGTCGGTGATCTCAAAAATGTTTTCATTGGTCACCTGTGGCCAGATTTCTTTCACGGCGTTCTGTACTTCGTCGCGCAGTTCCCAGTCGTCCATGCGGATGCGTGATGTGTCGTCCAGTTCTGCACCGCCGTCTTTGTACAGCTGTGTGCGGAACATGCGGTTGATCTGTTCGATGCAGCCTTCGTGGATGCCCAGTTCTTTCATGACCTTAAAACCGATAGCGATGTAGAGCGGCATTACCGGGATAGCGGCGGAAGCCTGGGTGACCACGCTTTTTAGCACCGCGACATTGGCTGTGCCGTTGATATCTGCCAGTGACTCGCGCAGCGCGCCGGCAGCGCGATCCATGTCTTCCTTGGCCTTGCCCAGTGCGCCGTGCCAGTAGATCGGCCAGGTGATGTCGGTGCCGATGTAGCTGTAGGAAACGGTTTTTACGCCGTCGGCCAGTACGCCGGCTTCTTTCAGCGCAGCCATCCATAGTTCCCAGTCTTCACCACCCATGACGGTGACGGTGTTCTGGACTTCTTCTTCCGTGGCCGGTTCAATTTCAGCGTCGATGAGTACATCCTTGCTGGTGTCGACTGCGGTGGCTTTGTAGGTTTCACCGATGGGTTTTAGAACCGAGCGAATAACTTCGCCGCTGTCCGGCAGTTTGCGTACCGGTGAAGCCAGTGAGTAGACCACCAGATCGACCTGTCCCATATCCTGTTTGATGATTTCGATAGCCTTGTCGCGCATATCGTTGGAGAAGGCATCGCCATTGATGCTTTTGGCATACAGGCCTTCGGCGTGTGCCAGCTTTTCAAACGCGCCGGAGTTATACCAGCCGGCTGAACCGGGTTTTTTCTCGGTGGCCGGTTTTTCCAGAAACACGCCCAGGGTGGCAGCGCCGGAACCAAAAGCCGCAGTGATGCGAGATGCCAGGCCGTAACCGGTGGATGCGCCGATGACCAGAACATTTTTCGGGCCGTTGGCCACTGCGCCGTCGGCTTTGACGCGTGCGATCTGTTCTTTGACATTGGCTTCGCAACCGGTGGGGTGCGCTGTGGTACAAATGAATCCGCGAGTTTTTGCTTTGATGATCACGTGACAGTTTCCGCTTTTTGTAAATTAGTATGAAGCGGCGGATTCTAGCAATTATTCAGTCACAGGGCATAATTTTGTGTCTGCCGTTTTTTCCACTAATGACTGGTACCTTCCATATAGCGCGTTTTGTTGAACACGTTATATTTGCCTGAGGGCTTGTTCATCGGCAGGCGCTTTATTTCTTTCAGGCTGTCGGCATCGTAGATGATGACCGCGCCATCGGGATCCCAGATACTGAGCAGGGCGTACTTGCCGTCGCGGGTGAACTCAACATGGGCAGAGGTTTTACCGGGAGCCGGGCGCAGGGTTTTGACGATTTCCAGAGTGCGCTTGTCGATGATGTGCATGGCATCTTTATCGGGGCCGAAGAACACATCAACCCAGGCGTAGTGAGTGTTTTTGTGGCTACGCATGAAAAAACCGGGACCGAGGGTTTTGATGTGTTTGATGGTTTTCCAGGTGTCCATGTCGATGATGCTGACATCACCTTTTTTCAGATTGGGCGTGGCCAGCACGGTGCGACCCTTGTATTCAAAAGTGATGCCGGAGCCGAGGTGCGGCATGCCGGGCAGTTCCAGCTCGGGCACGATGACGCGGCCAATATCCATGTCCACCACCTGGCCCTTGCCCTCACGGGAGGCACCGATTAGCGAGACGTATTCCTGATCAAAAAAGAAATCATCGAGGTAGTCGGCCACGGTGATGCGGCGTACCGGGAAGGGTTCGATTTCGGCATTTTCACCGGACTCGGTGTTGTAGTCATGTACCCAGCTGTTGAAACCCTGGGGTGGTTCGTCAGCGTAGGAAATTTCCCACAGTTCGGGAATGTCTTTCAGCGCAGCGATAAAACTTTCACGCGGTGGTGCGGTGTAAACAGCACTGACGCGCGATGATTTGCCGTTGTTGTCTTTTACTTCAAAAACTTTTATCGGGCTTAAATCTTTTGCGTCCAGCAGCACCAGGGTGTGTGGCAGGTAGTTGGCGATCATTACATAACGGCCATCGGCAGATACGGCCTGATTGCGGGTGTTGATACCGGCGCGTACTTCGGCCACCAGTTTTAAATTATAAATATCGTATTTGCTGATCCAGCCATCGCGTGAAGCAAAATAAACAAAGCGGCCATCGGGTGAATACTTGGGGCCACCGTGCAGCGCAAAACGCGACTTGAAGCGGTGGATGGGTTCGAACTTGTCACCGTCGAGCAGGGTGACGTGGTGGTCGCCCAGCTCGACCACGAGAAACATGTTGAGCAGATCGTCGACTTCGTATACCGGTTTGTCAGGCAGGTCGGCTTCTTTGTTGTGGATGATCTGGCTGGCTTTGATTTCTTTCATGCCCCAGGGGGGAATTTCTTTTAACGGCGTATAAACAAAGTCAACCAGTGACTGAATTTGTGCGTTGTTCAGCCTGTCTTTGAAGGCAGGCATTTGCGTGGCTTCGCGCCCGTTTTTGATGACTTCAGCAGCGGCTTTCTTGCGCAGACGTTTCAGATTTTCCGGTAGCAGCGCCGGCCCCATACCACCAAGGCGATAGGCGTTATGGCACTCGGCGCAGTTATCCTGATACAGCTTTTCGGTAGCGGCACTGGTTGCGCCATAAGATTTTTCCGGAAATAATAAATACACCAGTGCAACGACGGCAAAGATCAGTGCGAGTTTGATAAAAACAATTTTGATTATTGTGGAACGCTTCATTTTAATAGGGTCGGCTGCTGATGAATGGGGGGAGTGGTTTTAGTCGATGACGTGCACAATGCCGGTCATCTTCGGGTGCGGCCCGCAACGGTAGGGAAACGTGCCGGTCTGTTTAAATTCGCGCTGGTAGTTTTCTTCAGGAAAAAAATAATCGGGTTCTTCTTCACCCAGCGCCTCGAACCAGACGCTGTGGTACTGGCGTTTTTCCTGGTTATCCCAGTTTATGGTCTGACCGCGTTTGATGGTGATTTCCTGCGGGATGAATTTGAAGTCCTTGATGATGACCTGCGGCATGTCATTGCCGGCAGAGGCTGCCGGGTTGAAGGCGGCCAGCGCGAATATCAGTAACAGTGGTTGCCATTTCATAGTTATTTCCCTCGGTGATTGGGTATCTGGGTTTACGGCCTTGCTAATAGACGCAGTATACAAAAAAGGCCGCAAGCTATACAGCCTGCGACCTGTTTTTGTCCACCTGGTCTATTCGTCCGGGGTGATTTAGCCAGCGCTTATTGTGCTACGGCATTGATTTCGGCATCCTCATTATCAAAGCCCAGCTTCAGTCCCAGTGATACATGGTGGAATCGGCTGTTGCTGTAATCATCGTGGATGGCAAAACCGAAGTCATACATCTTGTCCAGTTCCAGGTTGACATCGCCGGGCTGGTCAGAGGTGAGTTTGCGTGTCATCTCAACTGTCCAGATACCGTCTTTGAGCTCACCGGTAAAGTGTACACCCTGACCGCCGCTCATCACGCGTTCGTCAAGAATATAGCCGTCTTCGGATTCACCGGTGCCCGATTTGTAGCGCAGCAGATCCATGAATACGCCGTCTTTCAGCAGAGCCTGAATTTCTTCTTCGCTCTTCAGCTTGTCCCAGCCGCCACGTTTCTTGCCGTCTTTACCTTCGATTTCGATTGAAGTCCGGCTTTCTTTCAGGTACTTGGTGAAGCCGTGGCTCAGATCCAGACGTTCCGACAGCGGACCGCTCAGTGCGGAGGCATCGGGTTCGTGAGGCATGTGGTTAACGTCGTGGTGACATGACTGCCAGCAGCCGGCGCGGTCAGCGTATTCTACTTTCGAGCCGTCTTCACCCTCGTATGCCAGCATGATCGCCAGTTTGACGGGGTTTTCGGCATCCATCTTGCCGCCTTCTGCAAATGGCACTTCTACGTGCTCGGTGTCTTCCCACTGGAATTGCATGTACAGATTTTCGTTGTCATGTGCGGCTTTTACCTGAACCGGAATATAACCACGTTTGCCGGGGATGGGTTCAGATTCAATTTTTTCGCCGGAGACAATCAGTTCACCGATATCAATTTCTTCGTCCTCGTGGCATTCGAAGCAACGGTCGCCTTTGGTGAAGGCGCGCTTGCCGCCGTGATCACTGCCCTTGAGTACCCATTCCAGCGATGCCTGGCCGGGGAAGAACACGGTGATTTCTGCGGGTTCTATGCTGCTCCAGTCAATGTTTGAGCCTGAGCCTGAACCACTGGCGGCAGCGGCAGGTTTGGCCGCCGCTTTTTCAGGTGCGGCTACCGGCGCAGCAGCAGGTGCGGTTTTGGTAGCTGCAGGCTTTTTGGTTGTGCTGTGTTTTTTATCTGAATCTTTTGTTACCAGCTTTTTGCCGTTATCGATAAAGGCCTGCCATTGTGGTGCGATGGGGCGCTTGTTTTCGGGAACGGGTCTTGAAATTTCTTCCAGCTCTTCTTCGCTGAGTTTGTCGTGGATTTTGCTGTGAGCGATGCCTTTGTGACAATCGATACAGGTGTTGCCTTCTTCCATCGCAGTGGCATGTTGTTTACGTGCGCGTTTTTTCTGATCTTCGGGATTCATTGAATCGAAGTTGTGGCAGTTTCTGCATTCACGTGAATCTGTGTTTTTCATTGCGTGCCAGACATTTGTTGCCAGGTGTAAACGCTTGTCATTGAATTTTTCCGGGGTGTCGATGGTGCCGAGTACCTTGTGGAAGACCTCTCTACTCGCCTGGATTTTACGTACTACCTTGTGTATCCATGGACGGGGTACGTGGCAGTCGGAACAGGTGGCGCGTACGCCGCTGCGGTTGGTGTAGTGGATTGTTTTCTGGTATTCGCGATAAACATTCTCTTCCATCTCATGACAGGAGATACAGAAGTCGAGAGAGTTGGTCACTTCCATCGCGGTATTAAAGCCGCCCCAAAAAATGACACCGATTATCATAAAGAACAATGCTGCACCGAGCGTGGTTCCGAGTAGAACTTTGCGCGACATCAATCCGAATTTTCTGTGAGACGATTTTGTTGATGAGTTGGCCATGGTCTTAGATACACCTTGCTGTTGTTAAGTCAGCTGTTGTTTTTTCCGTTGTGATTTCTATTACGTCAGATGCCTGTTGCAAGCTTCTGGTGTAATAAAAATGTGAAGTTTTGGGAGGGGCGGGCATACCTGATTGTATGCCCGCCCGGTTCCGTTTAACTAATAACGTTGTTAATCACCATTATGTAACGTGGTTAACGCGGTTATATACGTTGAACTTACCTGTTGGTGCGTACAGTCCTTTAACACGGGCTTTTTCTTTCAGCGTCTTGGCATCATAGATAACCATTTCGCCATTTGGCTTCAGGCTGGATGCGCGATTCCAGATAGATACCCATACTTCTGAACCATCTTTGTTGAACTCGAAGTGAACCGCAACATAACCTTTCTTCTCGGTTACGCGGATGGTTTTCACAATCTTGCGAGTCTTCTTGTCGAGGACTTTAATAGACTGCTGTACTTCTGGTTCTGGATGTTTCGTCTGGTCTATCCATACATAGTCGCTATTAGGATGGGTACGCAGGAATACGCCAGGGCCGTCGGTATCAACGGTGTAGCAGATCTTCCAGGCCTGTGATTTATGACCTTGAGGATCGTTACCCCAGACAGAGACTTTACCAACACCAAGGTGAGTGGTACCACTGACAGGACCGCACTTCTCGTCGTTCCAGTTAGCGCCAGGGCCTGGGTGAGGCAGTTTGTCGACATCGATCATGGCTTCCAGTTTGCGGGTTTTACTATCGACGATCACCATCTTGTTAGAGGCGTTCGCAGCAATCTGGAAGTAACGACCAGTCGGATCAAAGAAACCGTCGTGCAGGAACTTGGCTGAGTCGATCTGGGTGATCTGAAGGTTGTCCAGATCGCTGTAATCAACCTGCCACATCTGGCCCAGTTCTTTCATTGCAACCAGCCAGCTAGGAGCCAGTGGTGTGTCATAGATTGCAGCAACACGTGATTCGTTGACGTAATCACCATCGACGTTTACACCGCGTGTAGAAACAACTTTCAGCGGCTCCATGGTTTCAGCATCTGCAATGACAAAATGAGGTGGCCAGTAGCCGCCGCCGATAACGTATTTGCCATCGCCGGATACGGCAACGTCACGTGCGTCATAAGCGATTTGTACGGAGGCAACTTTCATCTTGTCCGGTGTTTGCCATAAGTCGATTTTTGTCATCAGGCCATCACGGCCCATGGTGTACCAGAAACGACCAGGATTTTTAGATTTCAGTACCTTGTTTTTTTCTGCGGCTTTCAGCACGTGTACGGCATAACCTGTTTTTACACGAGCGAAGACTTCTTTTGTGTCGCCGTCGATGATTGCGATATTGCCGACATCACGTTCGATAGCAAGGAAGAAGTTTTGCCAGTTACGATTGTGCAGAGGTTTGGTAGGATAGTCTTCGGGCTTCACATAAACGGTGTGACGTTCTTTCATTAAATCCAGAGACATTTCTGGTGGAACCGGTGGCTCCATCTGAATGTAGCGTGCTAACAGATTAATTTCTTCCTTGGTGAAAATATCGTCGAAGTTGTTCATGCCACCTTCGGTACCGAGGGTGATAATTTTCGTTAGACGTTTAGTGCCAAGTTTAAGCGTACCTTTCTGCTTTTTAGCTTTGTTGGGTTTTGGTAAAAGCGCTTTACCTGTTGCGCCCTGACGTAAAACACCGTGACAACCAGCGCATCGCTGGAAGTACATGCTTTTTGCCTGCTCGAACTCCGCTTCGTTAAGCGGCTCGAACTTTTTCTTGGCGAAGGCCACGCCCGAGGATGCGGCCATGCCTACGAAGACGGCCAGTGCTGCAGCTCCGTATTTAGTGGTGTGTTTTAAATTCATCGAAAGACTCCTGATCTTTATTTGCGATAGATTTTTTTTACGAATAACTATTAAGTTGCATTGATTAATTTTTTGCAGGCTTGACACTATTCCCAATGGTTCCATGATTGTTTGACTTACATCAAATAATAAAAGGAGTTTTTGCCGGGTTTTAAGTTTGTTGACCTACGTCAAATGATAAGAGTCAGGCTGGATAGTCTCTAAATAAGAGTTTTATGGTTTTTTTTATGGTTTGTCAGGGGGGGTGTGGAAGTTTTTATTTGAGGTGAATTTCTATTAAAAATTCAGCTGCCGGGTAAATTTATGCGGGCGGTTTTTTTTAAAGTGAGCAGTGTGCTGTTTTTAAAGGAAATAGTCTAGCCGCCGGTCATGCTCATCAGGCGCACAACCTGTTCTGGCTTGTCTTTGAACTCGTGTTTTTCAGGTTTAAGGCCGATGGCATTAATTAAAACAGTTTTTAATGCGCTGTCACTGATGCCCTGGCGCAGTAACGGCTGTAGCTCGACTTTGTCATCCTGTCCTAAACACAGGTAAAGTGTGCCATCGACGGATAGACGCACACGATTACAGGTTTCGCAAAAATGTTGTGAGATGGGGGTGATAAAGCCGATGCGCAGGTCGGTGTTTTTTATCTGCATGTACCGCGCCGGGCCGCCGCCGGGCATGACACCGGGGATTAAGTCAAGTTTTTCGGCCAGTTGTTTTTTGACCTGTTGCAGGTCGAGGTAGTGGTTTGTTGCATCATCACCGGTTGCGCCCATGGGCATGGTTTCGATGAAGCGCAGGGTGAAGCCGTGTTGCAGACAAAAGTTGACCATGTCTTCAAACTCGTCATCATTAATGCCTTTCATTGCCACCATGTTGATTTTTATTGGTGACATGCCGACTTTTTTTGCCGCCATCAAACCATCGAGCACGGGTTGAAGTTCGCCGCCGGTGATGTTTTTAAATACTTCGGGTTTTAAGCTGTCGAGGCTGACGTTGATTCTTGAGAGGCCGGCCTGTTTCAGCGCATCGGCCTGTTTGTCGAGCAGGGTGGCATTGGTGCTGAGTGAAAGGTCACTCAGGCCGGGCAGGGCGGTGAGTTGCTGCGCCAGTGATGCGATATTTTTTCGTACCAGAGGTTCGCCGCCGGTGAGCCGTACACGCGCTACGCCAAGTTCGGTGAAGGCCTTGATGACGCGTTCTATTTCGTCAAAGGTCAGCCAGTTTTCCGGTTGTTCAAAATCGGTAAAGCCTTTGGGCATGCAGTAGAAACAGCGCAGATTGCATTTGTCGGTGAGTGACAGGCGCACGTATTCGATGCGACGACCGAACGGGTCAATGAGTGCGCTGTTGTTTTGTGTGGTGCCTGTATTCATGCCTGGTGGATGCTAAAGCCGTGTGATGATTCAATCAATATCGCCTTTGGGGCACATCGCTGCGCCACCGGCTGTGTTGAGGATACAGCCGATGGGCTTCAATTATTGCCTACTAAGCACGGGGTTAAATGCCCGGTTAAATATTACCGATTGATGAACCGGGGTCGATATCATGCATATCAGGCAGTTCGTGTGCGATACCTTTGTGGCAGTCGATACAGGTTTTGCCGGCATCAAGGCCTTCCGAGTGCGCTGCAACTGCACGTCGACCCTGCTCGCCGAAGTCCATGTAATCAAAGTTATGGCAGTTCCGGCACTCACGTGAATCTGTTGCTTTCATTGCACGCCAGACATTCTGTGCCAGCTGCAATCGCTTGGCTTCAAATTTTTCACGGGTGTTGATGGTGCCCAGAGCCTTGTGTAAAAGCTCGTTACTGGCCTGTATTTTACGCACCACTTTGTGATTCCATTCTTTGGGTACGTGACAGTCCGGACAGGTTGCGCGCACGCCGGTGCGGTTGCTGTAGTGGATGGTCTGTTTGTATTCCTGGTAGGCATTGTCCTTCATCTCGTGGCAGGAAATACAGAATTCTTCACTGTTTGTCATCTCCATGGCGGTGTTAAAACCACCCCAGAAAATGATGCCTGAAATGAAGCCGACAACCAGCAGTGTCCCCAGTGAATAGCTTACGGAGGGTTTTTTTAATACCTGCCATATTCTGCAAAGTATCATGTCGTTACATTCTTTTGTTTTTTTGTTGCTCATGATCTATGTTCCATAAAAATTATTTTTACTGCACGTCAATATTTTTTAGTTGCCTAACGTCCGGTAATGGCAGTGACCGGCTGGAAATCGTTTTCGACTAATGGTTTTGCGCCAACCTGTGGAACGTGGCACTGCGTACAGAAATAACGTCGGGCTGAAACATTGGCCAGTACGTGTTTATCGCGTGATTCAAAATGTGTCTGACTTATTTTTGTTGCGCCCGCTTCACGGTAATTTGACCAGCTGTGACAGCTCATGCATTTATTGGATTTGAGATTAACCCGGTAGCTATCGATCTTGTGCGGAATCAGCGGTGGCTGTTGCACATAATCGCGCGCGATTGGTTCACCGTCTTTGTTGTATCTTTTTGATGTGGGTATGCTGGAGTCCTGATCAATATCATGTGGACCCCTTAGTGAACTGACAGGTTCTGCAATTACTTGAGCGCCGAAACCTACAGTAGCCAGTAATACTACGATTGTGGTTATTTTTTTCATCATCATAAGACCTCTACTCCAGAAGAATGATTGTGTTGTTTGTTAATGTTTTTTGAATTCGTTGTGTGGTTTACAGTATTGTTGCTGCGCAGGCCAAAGTGAAAAACGTCTTTGGCGCAAACATCAATACAGCGGCCGCAGTTGGTGCAGTTCGATGAGGTGATCACCGGGCCAATAATTTCAGTGCTGTCTTTTAAATGGCCTTTCAGTGCCGGGCGAATGACCTGTTGTTCCGGGCAGACTTTAAAGCAGTCCATGCAGTCGTCGCATTGGTCGCGTGCATCGGCGCGAATGCGGATTAAACTGTGTGTGCCGAGTAAACTGTAAAATGCGCCCACCGGACACAGGTGGCTGCACCAGGCGCGCCGGCTGACCAGCAGGTCAAGCAGGAAAACTGCGAAGATGATAAACCAGGCCAGCCCCATGCCGAAGATCAGGCCACGGTGCAACATGGAAACCGGGTTCACCAGTTCCCAGCCGATGCCGCCGGTGACCAGTGCCAGAATGAGTGTTGCTGCCAGAATCCAGTAACGGGTGTTGCGCGACAGGCTGGATGCGCCGGTGATTTTAAAATGGTCGCGCAGCCATTGTGCTGTGTCGGTGATGATGTTTACCGGGCACACCCAGGAGCAATAAACCCGGCCGCCGAGCAGGATATAAAATGCACTGACGATAAGTGCGCCGATGATCGCGGTGCTTTCCAGCGTGTGTCCGGCAAACAGGCTTTGCAACAAGATGTAGGGGTCGGTCAGCGGTACGGTTTCCAGAATCAGGCTGGAACTCAGGTTGCCCTTGATCAGCCAGATGCCAAACCAGGGGCCGAGCATAAACAGTAACAGGATGGAGAGCTGGCTGCCGCGCCTGGCGAGTAACCATTTATTGGCGGCTAACCAGCCTTTGTCAGCGATGGCTTCTGCGCCCGGGTGGCGTGCGGCATGTGTCTGGTTCATTCCTGCGCCCCCCGTGTGTTGAAGTTGTTGCTGTTCAATGTATCCAGCGGGCTACCGCCAAACGGTGAGGCATCGTCTGCGCCGGCAGCATTTTTACCTTCGATGATAAGGCCTTCGCCCTGCAGGTCATAAGACTGTCCCTGTGGCATGTTGTATTGATGTTCTACATCAGGGGCCACCAGACTTTTGCCGGCCTTGCTTTTTTCTTTCCAGCCCCAGCGATAGTGATGACCCAGTTCGCCTTTTGCCAGCTCAAAGGGCATGACCCGGATAGCCGTGTCTTCCAGTACGCAGGCGCGCTCACATTTGCCGCAGCCGGTGCAATGGTCTGAATGCACGGTGGGAATAAACAGCGCGTGACTGCCGCTGCGTGCATTGTGTTTCATTTCCAGCGTGATGGCCTTGTCGATGACCGGGCATACGCGGTAACAGACATCGCAACGCAGGCCCTGAAAGTTCAGGCAGTTCTCTTCGTCGATGAGTACCGCCAGCCCCATGCGTGCATTGTCGATGTTTTCCAGTGAGTGATCCAGTGCGCCGGTGGGGCAGGCCTTGACGCAGGGAATGTCATCGCACATTTCGCAGGGCACATCGCGGGCGGTGAAATAGGGGGTGCCGGTGGTGACTTTATCGCCAAAAGTTGCCAGCTTTAAGGTATCGAAGGGGCAGTCTCGTACACATAAGCCGCAACGCACACAGGCACCAAGAAAATCGTCTTCATCCAGTGCGCCCGGCGGGCGAATGGCTGAAGCAGGTAATGATACAGATTGACGTGAGTACAGACCGACACCCAGCGCGAGCAGTGTAGCCGCGCCGCCAGCACGTGCGGAATCAAGTAAAAACTTCCGTCGGCTGTTGCGCGTTACACTGTGTCGTGCTGTTGTGGGCTGGGTACTCATTATGTCGTTTTCTACCGTTGATGTGGTTTAGGTCTTGACGACTCTAACCGCACATTTTTTGTAGTCAGTCTCTTTGGACAGCGGATCGGTTGCGTCCAGTGTGACTTTGTTGATCAGACGGCTGGCATCAAACCAGGGCACAAAAATCAGGCCTCTGGGCACTTTGTTACGGCCACGGGTTTCGATGCGTGCCACGATCTCACCGCGGCGACTCTGAACTTTAGCCGGCAGACCACGACGCAGACCGCGTTCTTTTGCGTCATCCGGGTGCATGTAGATGACTGCGTCCGGGAAGGCGCGGTACAGCTCGGGCACACGACGTGTCATGGAGCCTGAATGCCAGTGTTCCAGCACACGACCCGTGCTTAACCACAGATCGAATTCTTCATCGGGACTTTCGGCCGCCGGTTCATAAGGTGCGGTGATGATGTTGGCGCGACCATCTTTTTTGCCGTAGAAACGGACATCTTCACCGGCTTTCACATAAGGGTCATAGCCTTCACGGTAGCGCCACAGGGTTTCCTTGCCGTCGATTACCGGCCAGCGCAGTCCGCGGGAATTGTGGTAGACCTCAAACGGTGCCTGTTCGTGACCTTTTTTCGGTCCTTCATGCTGGAAGCGGCGATATTCTTCAAACAGGCCTTTCTGGATGTAGAAACCGAAGTCTTTCATCTCGTCGTTGCTGTATTGATTGCCTTCACTGTCGGTTACTTCCTGTGCAGGGAACTGGTTGATCTGGTCGTTTGCGTACAGGATTTCGTACAGGGTTTTGCCGCGAACTTCAGGTTGTTTGGCGATCAGCTCTTCGGGCCAGACATCTTCTACTTTGAAGCGTTTGGAAAACTCGACCAGTTGCCACAGGTCGGATTTTGATTCGCCCGGAGCGTCAACCTGCTGTCGCCAGAACTGTGTGCGGCGTTCAGCGTTACCGTAGGCACCTTCTTTTTCTGTCCACATAGCGGTCGGCAGAATCAGGTCGGCTGCCATGGCGGTAACGGTTGGGTAGGGGTCGGAAACCACGATGAAGTTATCGGGGTTGCGATAGCCGGGCAGCGTTTCCTCGTTGAGGTTGGCGGCGGCCTGCATGTTGTTATTACATTGCACCCAGTAAGCGTTGAGTTTGCCGTCTTTCAACATGCGGTTTTGCAACACAGCGTGGTAACCGGGTTTGCCGGGAATGGTGCCTTCAGGCAGTTTCCAGATTTTTTCAGCCAGGTCGCGGTGAGTCTTTTTCTTCACCACGTAATCGGCAGGCAGGCGGTGGGCAAAGGTGCCGACTTCGCGTGCGGTGCCACAGGCAGAAGGCTGACCGGTGAGTGAGAACGGGCCGCTGCCGGGAGTGGAAATTTTTCCGGTCAGCAAGTGTATGTTGTACATCAGGCCGTTGGCCCAGACACCGCGGGTGTGCTGGTTGAAACCCATGGTCCAGAAAGAAGTGATTTTCTTTTTCGGATCAGCATAAAGCTGTGCCAGTCGTAAAAGTTTTTCTTCGGGCACGCCGGAAAGTTTTGCGGTGTATTCCAGGGTGTAGGGTTCCAGTGATTTTTTGTATTCGTCAAACGAGATTTTGCTGAGCTTGCCGCCCTTGCCGGTTTTCTTTTTCTCCAGCGGGTGAGTGGGGCGCAGGCCGTAACCGATGTCAGTCGGTGTCTTTTTAAAGTTAACGTGCTTGCCAATAAAGTCTTTACTGTAGGCTTTGTTCTGCACGATGTAGTTGGCGATGTAGTTGAGAATTGCCAGATCGGTCTGCGGGGTGAAGATCATGTTGTTGTCGCCGAGATCGAAACTGCGATGCTCGAAGGTGGACAGTACGTGTACTTCGCAGCCTTTTTTGGTGAGGCGGGTATCGGTTAAACGTGACCATAGAATCGGGTGCATCTCGGCCATATTTGAACCCCACAGAACAAAAGCATCGGCGTGTTCCAGATCGTCGTAACAGCCCATGGGTTCATCTGAACCGAAGCCGCGGATGAAAGCGCCTACAGCGGAGGCCATGCAATGGCGGGCATTCGGGTCGATGTTGTTTGAACGGAAACCGGCTTTATATAATTTGGATGCGGCGTAACCTTCCCATATTGTCCACTGGCCAGAACCGAACATGCCGACAGTGGAAACAATCTCTTCCGGTTTTTTGCCCTTGTTTACTTCCATGTCGTGTTTTAAGGCGGCTTTGAATTTTTCTTCCATGATATCAAATGCCTGGTCCCAGCTGACCGGGGTGAACTCGCCTTCCTTGTCGTATTTGCCGTTGCTCATACGTAACAGCGGTGTGGTCAGGCGGTCCTTGCCGTACATGATCTTGGACAGGAAGTAACCTTTGATGCAGTTAAGCCCGCGGTTGACCGGTGCGTCCGGGTCACCCTGGGTGGCGATGATGCGGCCGTTTTTGGTGCCGACCAGTACGCTGCAACCGGTGCCGCAGAAACGGCAGGGTGCTTTGTCCCAGCGAATGTCATCTTTGGTTTTTGCCAGAGCTTCTTTGACTCCCGGTATTGTTATGCCTGCTGCCGTTGCGGTGGCGGCGATAGCATTTGTCTTAATGAAATCTCTACGTGTTAGTTTCATTACATGGCCTCCTGTTGACCTTGTGTTTATTGAGAGTCCTGTGCGAAGTATCTTCTTTGTTGCGGCGGCGTTAAAAATGGTTTCAAAAGGTTCATTGACTTCATGCCAACGGTGCTTTTTCGACAACTTCTGCCCTGCCATAACGAAAAATCTATATCGTGCAAAGCCCTCTTATTTTTCAATATGTATATGTGTTAAATCTTTTGTGTTATTTACTCTTCTTCAAACTGGTGATAAATCATGGCGGCGGATAATACGCCGGGCACAGCCTGTATTTCGGTTAACGTGTCAGTGATGTTGTTTGCGCTGACATCTTCGACGGTGATTACGATGCGGCCGTCATCATTGTTGCCGTGAATCTCGACACCGTTCATGGTGGCGAGTGTTTCCTGAATTGTTGTCAGATTTTCCGGGTAAGCTTTTACCAGAACGCCGCTAATATTCATCGTGTTCTCCTGTGAGATTTAAATGGCTTGTGCCTGACGTTGTTTTGCAATGTTTCATTGTTGCTGACCTATGGTTACTGCCTGCACCGGGCAGACTGAAACGCAGGCACCGCAACCGGTGCAACTGTCTGTGTTAATAAGGGGGATGGATATGCCGCCCAGTCGTGGTGGCATTTTTATGGCGCGGCTCTCGCAGGGGTCATAACAACTGCGGCATTCCACGCCTTTGTGGGCAATACAGGTGTTTTCGTCGATGGAAACCTTGATTGACCACGGGGGTTTGTCGGCTTTTTTGAGCAGGGCCTGCGGCTTGCAGACATCGACACATTGTTCACAGAACAGGCACTCATCGGTACTGAAATCGACCACGGGGAAATTTGCTCGCCCCTGTTTGATGATGTGCGTCGGGCAGTGCGAGACACACTCGCCGCAGTTGGTGCATATTTCGGTGAACAGGTTTTCAGCGATTGCCCACGGCGGGCGCAGGGGCGATTCTTTGCCTTTGAAATCGCCGCGAAGGAATTGCATTCTGCTGACTGGTACACTCATTCGCTGTAACTAAAACCTCATGTCTTTGTTGGCGAGTGTATAAGTGGTTCGTAATATTATGCTTGACTTATATCAAATCCAGTGAGGAAAAATAACAGTCTTTTTTTACTCTGTACACGTCCGTAATTATGGCAGATATTAGTGAGTTTTTACTGCAATGTAAAATCTTTTGAATGAGCAAAAAACAGGGCGCGTGATGAGCTGTTTGTTGTTATGGATTTGAAGAGATAACGGGTGGTCGGTACCTGTTGTTTATTCTTTTGTTTCGGTCTGCAATGCAATTGCTTTTACTGTTGGCGGTCTGAATATGGTCAGGGTCGTAGCCAGGCAGGATTGCTGTCTGTTTTTATATCGACGTAAATGTACTGGAATAACAGGCCGAAAATTAAATAGACGCTGATGACGATGGCTGTTTTGCGAATGAATCCCAGGATTTTTTGGTATGTAATGTGCGGTCGCCTGAGGCGAAGAAAATAATCATTCTTCATGGCGTTCATGTCACTGCTCCTGCAGGTGACACCCTGTGTGTCACCTGCAATTGTTGTGTTATGGGTTTTTGATGCGTTTGTAACGGTGGCCGACGGTAAGGATCTGGTCACCTGCGATTACCAGGTAGGCGTTCAGCAGACCGGATAATCGCCGGATGACGATATGGCCGACATCCGATGCAATCAGGCGCAGGCTTTTCCTGTCAAAATAACAAACGATGGTGCCGTTGTTGTTTCTTTTGCGTGAGCCGTACTGACAAAGCCAGTGAATAATAAGCGGCGGAATACAGCGTTGCTGTGATCTTTCCAGTGCGTGATTGGTCATGCGAAAACCGGAGGTCTTGCTGAAAATATTCATCGAGATCATATTCACGCCGCTCAGGGTGCTGATGTTTGTTTTCATCATCGTTACCTGGTTATCAGCGTTCAAAACTCGATGCGCGTGTCAGTGATGACCGCGTTCGTGCTTTCTGCTTCAGTGTTGACTTCTGAAAGTGCGGTGGTCATGGCGGCGATAGAATCTGCCGTGATGCGCTGAAAACGAATCACAACTTTACGGTCGAAAGTATAGGCTTCGAGATCACCGGGGCTGGAAACCATTTTTGTTTCACCGAATGCTTTGCTGATGATACGGTTTTCATCGACACCGGCACTGATTAGTTGTGCCCGTACTTTTTCGATGCGTTGACTGGCCAGTTCGATATTTTTTGTTTTATCGCCACGGCGGTCGGCGTAGCCATCGAGATGAATTTCCAGTTGATTCATGGTGTCCATCAGCTCAGCAATGGCTGCCAGGCGAGCGGGGTAAAATGATTCGATCTTTGTGCTGCCGGAGCGGAAATAAATGTCGAGGCTGAGGTTGCTGGAGAAGATATCCAGCAGTGCTTCTTTTTGCGATTCAATCGGGGTTTCGACCACCGTTGCCAGTTCGCCTAACTGTGCCAGTTGCACGTTGTTATCAGGTGCGATCTGCTTTGTGGTTGCAGGTGCAGCCGTACTTTTTTGCACGGTATTTTCAGACAGCGCGGCTGTTGTTTCAGGCATTGTCGCCACTTCATTGTTTGCGCCAGCGATGGCACCGATTAAACCACCGACCAGCAGCCCCACCGGGCCGGCGATAACGGCACCGGACGCTGCGCCGACACCCATGCCGGGGTACAGATAGGTTTCAGTCGCCGTGTTGTTACTGGTAGTATTATCAGCGACCAGCTCGCTGGCAAAGGCCTGTGTTGACAGAGCCGTGCCAGAAAATACGGCGCTGCTGAATGCCAGGGTGACAGCGATGTTCAGTAAAGATTTTTTCATATTTTTCTCCGGGTAATTTTTAAAATGTTTTGTGTTGCCACGGCGTTATTAAAGCAATGCCCGGGGATTCAATCTTTGGCAGTGGCTGGAGGAAATATGGAGAAAAAATGGAGCCGGCATTTTTGGCTGGCAATATCCTTTAAGATGGCAGCACAGAGAAAACCGCAGGTAGTTATTGAGTGAAACAGAGCATAGCCATTGTTGAAGATGATGCGCAGCAGCGCCGTTATTATGCTGAGGCCTTGCGTGCACAGAATTATGATGTGCGTGAATACGAAGACCGGCAACAGGCTATTGCAGCGTTTGATTCAGAACTGCCCGAGCTGGCGATACTTGACATCGCCCTGAAGTCTGAAGTTGGTGGTGGTTATGAAATATGCCGTTACCTGAAACAGCGTGATGCCAGTCTGCCGATTGTTTTTCTTACCAGCCGTGGTGATGAGCTGGACAGGATTTATGGTCTGCAACTCGGTGCCTGGGATTACCAGACCAAACCGGTGTCGCTGGAATACCTGATTGTGCGTATCGAATCTTTTTTTCAGATTAAACAGTTTGCTTCGGATGCGGGTAATGCCGGTTCAAACAAGGTTCACAATAAAAAAATTGGTGATTTAAATATTAACCAGAAATCAATGCAGTGCTTCTGGAAAGCGGAAGAAGTCAATTTAACGCCGACCGAGTTTTCGTTATTAGTTGCGCTGGCTGAAACTGATGAAGCTGTCAGTGTCGATGCCTTGATTAAAGCCACTCGCCAGGGCGTGGTGGAAGATAATACAATCAATACACATATCCTGCATATCCGGAAAAAATTTAAAAAAATTGATGCTGGATTTAAGTGCATAAAAACGCGTTACGGTTTTGGTTATCAGTGGTTGTGTGAATGAAGCTGGGTACGCGATTACTGGTTTTCAGTTCGGTGTTTCTGGTGATGCTGCCCTGGTTCGGTTATCACTTTGTCAAGAAGATCGAGTCGTCTTTGCTGCAGGGTCAGGAAGAAGCGCAGTCGATGGCGGCATCTGCCATCGCCACTGTGTTGAACGGTTACACCGGCCTGTTTGATACCGATGAACACGCGCTGTATGTTTACCCGTTTAAACAAAGCATTCATGTTGATGGTTATGATGAAGACTGGCGGCAACTTAAAGAACAGTTTACCTGGTATGGTGAAAATGCGTTTTCATTATTGCTGGCAAATGATTCGCAATATCTGTACATCTATTTAAAAGTTATTGATAAGGATATTGTTTACCGTAATCCGCGTTATCGTTCGCTGGATGCCAGTGACCATATCCGGCTGGAGTACATCGATAAAAACAATCAACGTCAGCGCCTGGTTCTGTTAACTGCGGCGCAGGGCAGCGTCAGTGTGTATCGGGTAAAGGAAAACTGGCGTGACTGGAAAAGTGGCAAACACGTTAATGCGGTTTATGGTGTGTGGCGCGAGACGGCTTCAGGATATGATGTTGAAATACGTCTGCCGGAAAACTGGCTGGAACCAAACCGTCGCCTGTCGTTGAGTGTGGTCGATGTGTTCGGTGAAAACGAGCGCAATATCGAACGCATTGTTTCGACCCATAATCTGGATAACAATATTTTAAATCCCCTGTTGTTTCAGTCCTCTGAAATTACCAGCGTGTTGAAAAACCTGAGTGAATCAGATTCGCGGATTTGTGTCATCGACAAATACCGTCGGGTGCGTGCCGTGACCGGTGGCCAGACATTACGCGCCTCACTGTGTCATGCCATCGATAAGGTGAGTACGACACTGGTCGATAAAGTGCTGCTGGGTGAGGCGCAGGTAAAGCGCATCGAAGATGATGGTGAGACGATTATTGTTGCTGCACGCCCGGTGTTTGATGGTGAGGAAGTGATTGGTGCGGTGCTGGTTAGCAAAAACAGCCGGCAGATTCTGGCGCTGCAACGTGACACTTTAAACGATGTAATGTTTGTCACGCTGGGGATTTTTTCGCTGGTTTTTATCAGCCTGCTTTTCTTTAGTTCGTGGCTGGCGTTTCGTATTAACCGACTTAAAAAACAGACCGCATCGCTGATTGATGACAGTGGCCGTTTTATCAATCATGTTGAACTGCCAGACAGTGATTGCAGTGACGAGATCGGAGAACTGTCGCGCAGCTTTTCCTCATTGCTGGGCAAGTTAAACAGCTATACCTGTTTTCTGGAAACCGTGCCACGCATGTTGCGCCATGAAATATTAAACCCGGTGAACACGATAAGCATGTCGCTGCAGAATATCCGGAAAAAAGAGGACTCGGCAGACATTGTTATCGCCAGCAAGGCCATCCGGCAGTTGCAGGTGATTGTTTCGAGCCTGACCGAAGCGGCAAGTATTGATGAAGCCCTGATGCAGGATGAGCTTGAAAAAACCGACATTGCTGCCTTGATCAGTGAATATGTCAGCAATTCACAGCTTAAACATGCGGATGCAAAATTGCATTATTATGGTGTGGAGTCCGGGGTTTATGTATTGGCGAATGATATTCGTATTGTTCAACTGCTCGACAAGCTTAAAGATAATGCACTGGACTTTGCTTTGCCGGAAACGGAAATCTCGTTTCAGCTTGATGTAAGTCAGCGTCAACAGCTCACAATAAGTATAAAAAATGAAGGAGAAACGATTCCGCAGGCGCAGCTTGATGGTTTGTTTCAGGGAATGGTCTCACACCGGTCAGTAAAAGCGGCGACACCGCATTTAGGCATTGGCCTGTATGTGGCATTTCAAATCGCGCAGTTTCATCACGGGCAGTTAAAAATAGCTAATCGTGGGGATAAACAAGGCGTGGTTGTTCGTTTAATATTACCGACCATCGATAATTAATCAGCCTGCCGGCAACGGCAAAGAGTAGTGAACCATGAATGACAAAAAATGGGTGCCCATAAAAATTGCAATATTAACGGTTTCCGACAGCCGCACCGAAGCTGATGATACCTCGGGTGATGCGCTGGTCGAACGCCTGACGCAGGCGGGGCATACCCTGGTTGAAAAGCGTATTTTAGCGGATGATAAATACAAAATTCGCGCTGCCGTATCACAGTGGATTGCAGATGAGGAGGTTGATGTGGTGATTACCACCGGTGGTACCGGCCTGACCGGGCGTGATATTACACCGGAAGCGGTAGAGCCGCTGTTTGACAAAGTGATCGATGGAGTCGGTGAACTGTTTCGCTGGGTTTCTTATCAGGAAATCGGCACTTCGACCATTGCTTCACGCTGTGTTGGTGGTCTGGCCAATGGCACCTTTATTTTCTGCCTGCCGGGTTCGACCGGTGCCTGCCGCACCGGCTGGGATAAGGTGATTGCGCCGCAGCTGGATTGCAATACCAAACCGTGCAATATCGTGGCGCTGATGCCGCGCCTTCTGGAGAAGTGAATTTTTAGCATGAAAAATACAGAGACAAAAGCTGTTGATTGTTGCGCTTCGCCCGGTTTGATCAGTGTTGAGCAGGCAATTGAAAAAATTCTGTCGCAGGCAGTGCCGCTGGATGAGACTGAAACGGTTGATATTCTTGATGCTTTAAACCGGGTGCTGGCAGAAGACCTGCATTCGAGCATTGATGTGCCGGGCTATGATAACAGTGCCATGGACGGCTACGCGGTGCGCAGCGTGGACTGTCAGGCGGAAGCGAACGAGCTGCCGATCTCGCAGCGTATTGCTGCCGGTCAGGTCGGTTTGCCGCTGGAGCCGGGTACGGCAGCACGGATTTTTACCGGTGCACCGATACCCGAAGGAGCTGATGCGGTGGTGATGCAGGAGCTGTGTCAGCAGGACGATGACATGGTGGTGGTCAACACCGTGGTTAAAGCCGGCAGCAATGTACGCCGCGCCGGTGAAGACATCAAAAATGGCAGCGTGGTTTTGCAGGCGGGCAAACGCCTGCGCGCTCAGGAGCTGGGATTGCTGGCCTCCGTGGGGCTGGCTGAATTCAAGGTCAGACGAAAATTAAAAGTTGCCATCTTTTTCACTGGTGATGAAATCATCGCCCCCGGTCAGCCGCTGGCGGCCGGGCAAATCTATAACTCAAACCGCTACACGCTGCGCGGCCTGCTGCAGAGTGTGGGCTGTGAGATCATTGATCTTGGCATTGTGCCCGATACCCTGGAAGCGACTGTTGACGTTTTAAATGAAGCAGCGGCCAGCGCGGACCTGGTGATTACCAGCGGTGGCGTGTCTGTTGGCGAAGAAGATTATGTGCGTATCGCACTGCAGCAGCTCGGTGAGCTTTCCATGTGGCGCATCGCGATGAAGCCGGGCAAGCCGGTGGCGTTTGGCAAGGTCGGTGATACCCTGTTTATGGGGCTGCCGGGCAACCCGGTGTCGGTGTTCGTCACCTTTTTATTGTTCGCCCGTGGCTTGATTCTCAAGATGCAGGGGGCGGAAGATTATCTGGCGAAACGCGTTTCAGTGATTGCTGATTTTGACTGGCCAAAAATAAAACGCCAGGAATACCTGCGCGTGCGTTTGCTGCAAAAAGACGGCCAGATGGTGGCGCAGATCTATCCGCATCAGGGCTCTGGTGTGCTGTCTTCTGCCAGCTGGGCAAATGGTCTGGTTGAGGTAGCGATGGACAGTGAAATCAAAAAGGGTGATGCGGTGAGCTATCTTGCCTTTGAGGGTCTGCTCTAGCGGATTCTGCTTTATTGAATTCTGTTCCGGATTTCTATTCCGTGCGGTTTTGTTCAGGCCAATAAAAAATCGTTATCAGGCCTGAGAGTTTTGTTGAGTTGGTGTAATCAATGATGACCAGCAGCAATAGATAACCAGCAACAATGGACGCATCAGGGCTTTTTTTATTAGCGGCCGATGTGGTTCTTTTGTTGCACGTGCTTTTTGTTGCCTTTGTTGTTATCGGCCTGCTGCTTGTTTTTGTGGGCAGGTTTCGCGCCTGGTCGTGGGTTCGCAATCCCCGGTTTCGACTGGCGCACCTTGCTGCGATAGGGGTGGTTGTTGTCCAGTCATGGCTGGGTCTTGTCTGCCCGCTTACTCACATTGAAATGGCGCTGCGTTCGCGTGCCGGTGATAGCGTATATTCCGGTACTTTCATGCAATACTGGCTGGAAAGCATTCTGTATTACCACGTGCCGCCGTGGGTTTTTGTTGTTTGCTACACAGCGTTTGCCGCTGTAGTGGTGGCCAGCTGGTTCTGGGTTCGTCCGCGACGATTTTGAGCGCCAGAGCAGCGGTTTTTCTATATATCCGACGTGTCTCGTCGGTTTTTCTTACATGTTGCTATTGCTGCTTAATAACGTGTTATATGTTTGTATAGTAGCGTTAATCTGCCTTCTGGCTGCTTGAGCAGCACGCATATTTCTGGGGTATCGAACTTTATTCTGAAGTTTTTGGTTGGGGTTTTTTACACGTTAAAATTTAATGAAATGCTAATATTGCTTTATCTTGTTGAAATGCCAGCAGTTTATTATTTAGGCATGGAATTTGCTTACTACATTATGACTTAGTCTAAGTATAAGCTGTGAGAAAAAACCAAGGGGAAATCATGAAGCAGAGAAATGATCAATTTAAAGGAATAAAATTTAAACAGCTTTTGCTGGCGTTGTCTTCTATCGGTGCGCTTTCTATGAGTTCCGTCAGTCATGCAGCGCTTTTCGATTGCGCCTCACAGCCCGGGTATTGCATTGGTGTCGGTGATACCGTTATCTTTAAGTATGTCGGCACAACCAGCAGCATGGGACTGTTCGGTACCATTGAAGTTGTGGGGGACAGCATTGTTGCCACGCCAACGAATTTTCGTGCGGAATCGCTTAATGGAGCGGGTGCTGTTTCGGTTAGTGATAACGGTGCTATTCAGGTTATTGCCAAATCGGGTTATCAGATTGACGGCGTGAATATTCTGGAGCGCGGAGACTACCGTATGTCCGGTGCGGGGACATCTGTGGATGTTGACGGATGGGCTGATGTCTGGGACTGGAATGATCTTTGGGGGCCATCTGTTCAGCAGACTCTGGCGATTTCAGGTGATCTTACAATCAATGATGGCGCTGTTCATACCTGGACAGGCTCAACTGTTTTTGATCTCAGCGGTGCAACCTGGGATGGCATTAACTACATCGGTCTTCAATTGCAAAACAATCTGCTGGCAAGCAGTGCGGCTTTTGGTGAGTCTGCCTGGATCGAGAAAAAACTTGTTGGTGGTGGTATTGATCTTTCAATTGTAACGACGGTTATACCTGTTCCTGCGGCGGTCTGGTTATTTGGTTCGGGTCTGATTGGTCTGCTTGCTTTTGCCAGACGAAAGGCATAATTCTTTCAAAAAGACACACATAAAAACGGCTCCTTCACAGGGGCCGTTTTTATGTGTGTCTTTTTGATTATGTTGAGTGAATCGTATTAAACGCGGCTATCCTGAATGGCAATCGGGATGCGTCTTGCACCAAAATCTCCCGCTTTTTTATCAAACCTTCCCGCCAGATGGAAACCGCAGTCCGGGCAATGTGCATCGTCGGTCAGACGGTATTGTTTGATCTGGTACCAGTCTCGCACAATCAATGGGCTGTGGCAGCCTGGGCAGAAAGTGGTGTCGCCTTCGATGTTGTGCACGTTGCCGGTGTAAATATAATGCAGGCCCTGTTTGAGCGCGATGTCGCGGGCGCGAATCAGTGTTGCGGGCGGGGTAGCGGGGATGTCCGGCATTTTGTGATCAGGATGAAAGGCGGTGAAGTGCAGGGGGATATCCGGCCCCAGTTCCTTTTTTATCCATTGACACATCGCGGTTAGTTCTTCATCCGAATCATTTTTTCCGGGGATGAGCAGGGTGGTTATCTCGAACCAGACATCGGTTTTGTGCTTGAGATAGATCAGGGTGTCCAGCACTGGTTGCAGGTGTGCGCCGGTGAGTTTGTAATAAAACTCGTCGCTGAAGGCTTTTAAATCAACATTGGCGGCATCGATTTTTGCAAAGAAATCACGTCGTGCTTCTTCGTGTATATAAGCAGCGGTGACGGCAACAGTTTTGATGCCGTGTGCATGGCAGGCATCGGCGGTGTCCATGGCGTATTCGGCGAAGATAACCGGGTCGTTGTAGGTGAAGGCCACGCTTTTGCAATTATGTTTTTCAGCCGCGATGGCGATGGCTTCGGGTGATGCCTGATCCATCAGGCGATCCATATCCCGGGATTTGCTGATGTCCCAGTTCTGGCAGAATTTACAGGCCAGGTTACAACCGGCAGTGCCAAATGAAAGCACGCTGCTGCCGGGGTAAAAATGGTTGAGTGGTTTTTTTTCGATGGGGTCGATGCAAAAACCGGAAGAGCGTCCGTAAGTGGTCAGCAACATTTGATCGCCTTCACGTTTACGTACAAAGCAGGCTCCGCGCTGGCCTTCGTGCAACTTGCAGTCACGTGGGCACAGGTCGCACTGCATGCGCCCGTCTTCGAGCATGTGCCAGTAACGCCCGCGGTAGTTTGAGCCTTGTATCATCGTGTTTCTGCCTTGTTTGATGCGGGAAAATCAGTTTCCTTCCATTTTGTTACGGTGTAGCGATAAAGCTTGATTTCATCTGACCAGAAGTCTGAGGGTAGCCCGGCTTTGTTTTTCAGATGCGCCATAAAATCTTTTTTATCAGGTAACTGCTGCCATACCTGGGGCAGAAATGTGCCACGGTGCTGACCAGATTCCAGCAGCACGCCATCAATGCCGGGGCGAAGCTGTGTGAGTGCCTCCTGTTCGCCTGAAAAAATCAGTGGCTGCATATCAGACAATAATGAAATTTCGATTTCAGTGGTATCCAGCTCATCGTGAGTCAGGGGTGAAAAACGGCTGTCATAAAAAGCGGCTGCGTTGGCATTGTGTATTACATCTTCCAGTAAAGAGCGGTGTGCTTCCAGGGTGCCGATGCAACCACGTAACTGACCGTTTTGCATGAGCGTGACAAAACAGGCGGCTTTTTCCTGAAGCCAGGGCCTGTTTTGCGCAAGCGCTTCGACAGGTGTATGCGGCAGCCCTAATGTTTCGGTGATGGCCGCACGCGCGATTGATAATAATATTTTTCCTTTATTATCAGGCACTGTCTGTCTCTTCGGTAAATGCGAATGAGGCATAACCTACGACGCGGCTTTTATCGCCAGCGGTGTCACCGGAGTTGCGCAGGTCGAGCAGATGGGGTTGCAAATGACGGTGTTTGGCCGCCAGCAACAGGCCGTTGATCGTGGTGCCGCCGCAGGCCTGCTCATGATTCAGGGTGTGTGCCAGGCTGAGAATGTCTTTTACTGTTTGTGAGTCCAGCAGCTGCGCTGTCTGGTAAGGAAAAAAATGTGACAGATCTGAACTGACCACGATCAGCGTTTCTTTTCCGCCCCACAATGTTTCCAGCACTTCGGCAACTTCGGCCGGGGAGGCATCACCAATGGCCAGTGGTACGATTTTGAAATCGTCGAGCACCGATTGCAGAAAAGGCAGCTGCACTTCAAGGGAGTGCTCGGGAAGGTGAGCTTCCGGGCTGATGACTACCTGTGGCAGGCTTTCAATGGTTGCCACGGCGGTGTAATCGATCTGGACTTCACCCAGTGGTGTGGCGAAAGCTTCGAAGCCGGGAAGCGCCAGGCCACGTACCGGTACACGGTGCACCGGGCCCAATAAAATAACGCGTTTGATAATGTTGTGGGCGGCGGCTAACAGGCTGTAAGCAGCCGCGGCGACTTCGCCCGAGTAGATGTAGCCGGCATGGGGAACGATGATGGCCTTGGGTAAAGGTTCAGCCTCATCCGTGCTGGTGTGCCGGCTAAGGCGGGCAGCTTCCAGCAAGGCATCGATGTCCTCTGCCAGCAGTTGTTTTTGTGCCGGATAAAAAGCGCCGGCGACAGCGGGTTGACGAATATGAAACACGTAAACCTCCTGAATAGTATGTCGTTCTTATACCTAATATCAGGGCCGCTTGTGAAATATCAAGTTATTTGATATTGCTCTTTCAAATAGGAAAGGACCTCATTTTTCTGCCCTTTAAAGACAACACGATCCTGTTTTTTTTGTGTCTGAAAATCATACATCGGGTCGTAATAATCGACTAATAACGTTTTTATCCACTGTTTGTGGTGCTCGTTATCGCCGCTTGTTATTTGCTGCTGGATGGCATCGGTAAGCAGAGCTTTAAGTTCTTTGTATCGAACGCCGCCCAGACGGCGCTGTATTTTGTCGATGGATAGTTGTAACTGTTCGCACCATGATTTAAACCCCTGTTCTTCACCGAGATGTTTCTGGTGCTCGGACAATGACTCGATGATGTATTCCTGAAATGTTATATCGACCCGTTCATCGGTGTTTGCTTCAAGCAGAATGAGAGGCGATTGTTTCATTTTTTGGTATAACACATCGGGAATCAGTCGTGAGCCGATATTGGTGCCTTCATCTTCAAAAACAATTCGTGAATGTTTTTTATCCAGAAGTTTTAGTAGTTTGATAGACAGTGTATTTTCAATATCGATCTGTGACGGTTGTGGCGTGACGTGCTTGCCAAACACCGAGCCACGATGGTGATAGATACCTTCGAGGTCGACCTGCTGTTTTAATTCATGTAACAAAAGTGTTTTGCCGATGCCGGTGCGGCCACCCAGCATGACAGGACTGATCTGCCGGGTTGATGCTTCTAGTTCATCAATCAGAAAACGGCGCATGGCTTTGTAGCCGCCCTTTATCCGTGGATAGATTTTCCCTGTTTGTTCATAGATCCACTGTTGTGATATTTTTGAACGCATGCCGCCACGAAAGCAGTAAAGCACGCCCTGAGGATAGCGTTCAAAAAAATCCTGCCAGCCATTTACACGCTGTGATTTTATTTCGCCCTGTACCAGTTTATGGCCAAGCTTTATGGCTTCGTCCTGTCCCTGATTCTTATAGCAAATGCCGATAGCCTCGCGTTCCTGATTGTTGATCAGCGGGAGGTTTTCTGTAAAGGGGAAAGCGCCCTGCTCAAATTCTACCGGAGCACGGACATCCAGTAACGGAGTGTCGTTTAATAAAATAGAGCGGTAGTCATCAATTTGGGGGAGGTTCATTTGCTCATTTTATAATAATTTAGCAGGCGGATGATGATTAATCGTTGACAGGATGCATTAGAAATAATGCTAGTGGTCTGGTGTTGAATTTAGTAACAGGATGTCAGGGTGTTTAGTAAAAAAGTTTATTTGTAACATTGAATGTTTGGGCAGTTTATTTGATTGTTAGCAGGGTTGTTATGTAACTCTTTCCATGAATTTAATAGGTTTTTATCAGTTGGCGTAATGTTTAAACCACATTGGAGCGCCTTTATGGCTGGTTTCTGACAGCCATAGGCATGTAGTGTATAAGCCAGATTATTCCAACTGGTGATTGATTTTGGGTCAATGTTTAAAGCGGTATTAAATGCATTAATGGCCTCAAGCCAATAATGATTTTTATAAGCCATGTTTCCCAGTGTTATCCAGGTGATGCTGATTTCAGGCCAGCGTTTGCTAGCTGACCGGTATGTTTTGAGAGCAAGTTTATAGTGACCTGTTTCTTCGAAGGCATAGGCGGTTTTTAGATAACGCAGTGGTTCTGCTGTTGCGGGCACCACACCTGCAGGTACGATGACCAGTGCCCAGAAATCAGCACGTTGCCATGTTCGTTCGAATACTTCAAAAGGTGTAACCCAGCGTTTGCTTGTACCGGATCGAAGGGTGATTTCCTGATTGTCATAATCATATCCAACGACCACTGCGTAGTGCCATTTTGGATACCATTCAAAACTGAGGTTCTGTAAAACCAGCACCGGGTTACCGGCAGCTATTTCTGCGAAAAGTGCGGTCATTTGGGTGTCCAGAGGATATGGCAACATCCCGTGTCGACGTGCAGCGACAGCCATTTCTATCTGCAGGCTGCCCTGACGTTCAGGAATGTAGACCTGGCTGGACAGGGTTTCTGGTGTGGCTTTTATGTTGTGAGCCTGTAGCACGGTTGCCAATGCCGCAGGCCCACATTGATGTTGTGTCTGTGGAAAAAAAGGTGTGTCTGTCAATTCGATAGCTGATGGCAGGAAGCCCGGGCCATTAGCTTTTATGTGACTGCTTTGTGGTGTTGATGCGCAGCCGCTTAAGACTAGCAGGCATATAGGCAGTATCAGTGTTTTCATTCATTATTATTTGATGGGGTGAATGAACGGGAATAGATCTGTTGCGCCAATGACATCTGTAACGACAAAAACAATAAATATGAGAACGGCGATACCAAGTATATCGCCACCGGCGGGTAAATTATCAAGTTGCGAGTTGAGTTGTGCAATTTCTTCCTGTGTCATCTGCTTGATGCGCTCTTTTATGTCGGTGCTGGAGACACCCATGCTGAGTAATTGTTCCTGAACATCTAAGTGATTGATCATTGTTAGCAGAGTTGTTTTATCTATTTCCTGTTGGGCTTGATGTATGATTTGGTCGTTTGTGACTATGGCGGCATGAGCATGGCCAAAAGAAATGCTGAATAATGAAATTGACAGGATCAGAGCCAGTGTGCGCTTGAATGATTTCATGAATAAATCCCCTTTGCAGTTAGAGTTTATTAGTTTCTGGAAAAGATTTCATATACTAGCATGGTGGAGGGGTTTTGAGTCAATGCCGGTTTTGCCTGTCTGTCTGGAAATTCGGGATGAGGGTATTAAGTTACATGTTTTAGGTTTGAGTTTTTTATAACTTAAAGCATATAACTTGAAACTTTTTTATTTTGTAGCTGCACTGGCAAATCTAGCCAGTGCATTGGTGACTTTCTGAACTGCTTTCTCGCAGCCGTGAAGATGGTGTCTTTCTGCCATGTAGGCCGGGTCATTGTAGATCAGCCATACCTGTCCCTTTTTATCCTTGTATGCCAGTGCTTTTTGTGGAAGGTCCAGTGCTGCGGTTTGTGAGCATTGCATCAATGGTGTGCCGACTTTCGGGTTGCCGAATATCAGCAATTCGGTGGGGCGCAGTTGCAGGCCGGCCTTGTTTGCGCCAGCAGTGTGGTTGACGCGTTTGAATATGGTCATGCCTTTTTTGTTTAATACGGCTTCCAGTCTGTTTATTGTTTCTGTAACGCTGTGTGCGCTTTTCGTTTTTATTATGCCATCTGTTTCGCTTGCGATAACAGTAGTGCAGCCAGAGCTGAGTGTTATGAGGCTGAAAATTATTTTTAGTGTTTTGCTGTTCATGTTGATTAGTCCTTGTTTGAATTTATGAATATATATCGTGATGCGAAATGCGTAAACAAAAAAAGAGGGGATCTTTCGACCCCCTCAAAGCGTGTATCACATAGCATGATGATTAACGCAGGATTTACCTTTATTTTTTAAATCTATCCAGGAAAAATATTCCTTAGAAGATGATCAGCAATTGTGCTGAAATACGATTGTCGATTTCACCCAATATCTTGTTGGCATTGTGTGTTGAAGCAAGGTTAGGTGCTTCGGCATCGCGTAGTTCGTAGTTTAAAGTGAAACGGCTCTTCTTGTTAAAGAAGTACTGTGCACCAAGTGTTGTTGTTGTGAACTTTCTTTCTTTTGCTGCAACATCAGTCATACGGTTATAAACGTCATAGCGAATATCCAGTTCGAGGTTAGGCATAATCATGTAACCAAAGTGGGCGTAATAACCATTTGCTTCGCCGACTGTTTCCATGTTGAAAGAAGCTGTCACACCCGGGCCAGCAGAAGTTGAGCCAGGTACTGCACCACCATCTGTGCCGTTAAAGATCATGCCGTCAGCTGTAATGTATTCAGCGGCTGCTCGGTATTTTCCTTTGCGGAAGGTTGTGCCCAGACCGCTACGTGTGCGATCAAATTCGCCTTCGACCTGAGCGGGTGTTGCTTTAATTGTGCGTTTGCCATCCTGGTTCCATACGAACATTTTCCAGCCCTGGCGACGACCACCTTTACCACCAAAGACCAGTTCTGCAGATGCGTACAGATAAGTTTCCTTGTTGTCATCATTGTCACCACGGGTTATGCCGTTTCCGTTACCAAGCATGGCAGCGTAACTGAGTTCCCAGTCATTGACTTTGAAGGTATCAAATACCTGGACACCAATGTCACGGAAGGCACCGACAGGGCCATTTGCGCCATTCTTGTTGCCGCCGGCACCGGAGTTGCTGCTTGGTGTGAAGAAGGTGTCTGACCCATCACTATCAAAGAAACGTTCCAGTAACAGGCCGTTGGTTACGCCGGTAAAGTTGATGTAGTCAAAAACGTGAATAGCTTGCAGGCCTTCTTCCGCGCCGGGTGTTTTGAATTGACCAACACGAATGCGGGCACCGGGAATGTGGCTCAGTGTTACGCTGGCATCAGTAACTTTTGCACTACCTGTTCCGTTGCCCGGGCGAGTGATGCCGTTGTTACCAAATTCAGCCAGGAAGAAATAGTTGACTTTGTTGTCTAGTGGAAAACCGGTGCCACGTACACCGATACGGGCGCGTCGTATATTGAATGAGCTGCTGGTTTTCAGGTCTGGACCGATCTGGTTAAAAACAGCTTCGCTGCCTTTCCATGCGCCGGCTTCAACTTTGCTGCCGCTCATTGACTGATATTCAGGTTGTACAAAACCCCATACTCTGGCACGTGCCGACTGACCGTCAGGTTCTGTGCCCTGTAGTGCCAGCCAGTTTGCGGAATGTACAGTTGAAGCGCCTGATAACAGCACAACTCCAGCTGTTTTTAATAACATGTTTCTTTTTAAATTCATTGTTCATCCTCCCGAAAGGAAAAAGCTTTTATATTTTGTTAGGTATGATTTTTATTATGGTTTGATCAGTTTGAAACCCTGATTTTCTAATTCGATAATGCGTACTACGCCGGCAGAGACTGGTACTGCGCTGGCATGTAATTCAGGTGCGTGACCTAGTTTTTTGGTCATGCCTGCAATGGTGTTTTTACATGCTGCAAATTTTACACCGCTGTTTGACAGGCCTTTAATACGCTTGTGGTTTACGTTGTCCTTGAACATCAGACGCAGGCCGGGGCCGAAGGCGACGATTTCAATATCAACTTTGTCCTGGCCGTAGTATTTGATCAGGTTGGTTGCGACATTGAGTACCAGTGTTTGTTTGAAAGGGTTGGGATCACTGATTTGAAGTACGATTCTTTCTTCTGCAAAAGGCTTGTCATCTTCACCAGCCTGTATCTGATAGCTTCCCGTCATTGCTATCAATAGTAAAAAGATGGAAGTTAATTTTTTCATGAATATCTCCTATTTAGGTTTTTATTTTTAAAATAATGGTTTTGGTTTTGCTATTCCATTACTACAAGACGGCGTGAGTAATAATTTATTCACATGTTTTTAAAAACTGTCATCACGTGGCGCTCGGCAGGAGGCAGATAAAATATCTGCTTTTAGCAAGCTGTGAGAGTCACGTAATGACATGAATATGCAGTCTTATGGTTTAACGTAGGCGTACCCTAATGATTGCAGATGAGCCAGTTCGGCAACGCCGCTAGGAACGATGTCGCTCTTGTCAACATTGTGCAGGTCAGAGTCGATGTCAACTTTTCTGCCGCGAACGGTGTTAGCGCAGACGTTGAATTTGATACCCTGGTTTTTCAGATTGTCGATTTTGGCTGTCATGGTTTCATTTGCATTGGCATGCTTGAATTTTTTCAGCTTGGCTAATGAATCCGGGTCCAGCAGTAAGGACAGACCGTGGCCGTGTAATACAACTCTCAGGTCAAGATTTTCGGCACCGACAGCGTTGATGTGATTCTGGATGTTGCGCAGTGCACCGGACTGTTTTTTGGGGTTGTCATAATTGATGTGATAGACCACTTTTTGTTTTCCGTAACGGTCGCCTGCATTGGCAGCGTTCATCATCAACAGGCACATGCTCATCAAAAAAGCGGCCAGTAGTTTTGTTTGTAGTGTTTTCATTTTTTTCCTCTTTTTGGTTTAAGTTTTCAGGTTTGATCCCGGTTATTATTGGTTTTCGCTGCCGGGAACTTGCAGCTTTGATTTTTTTATAAAGTTCTTCAGTATGTTCTGATTGATGCCGCCGACCTGCATGCCAGCGACCTTGCCTTCCGGGCTGAATATGTATGTTGTCGGCAGGCCTTCCAGTGTGCCCAGCCCCAGCTTTTCTGTGATGCTCGAGTCGCTCAGGAGGACGGGGAAGTCAATGAGGTAGTCGTCTGCAAAGCTTGCGACTTCGCCCTGTTTTGCGTAACCGTAGCTGGGAAAGTCAATGGCGATGGCTACCACCATGGCTCCATTCTGTTCGTCGTGAAAATGTACCAGTTCAGGCATTTCTTCACGGCAGGGTGGGCAGCGGGTGCCCAAAATATTCAAAACCACCCATTTGCCCTGGTTGAGATATTCTGAAACCTTGTGCTGTCTGCCATCGATTCCTTCAAGCGGGAGATCGAGGTTGGCATGAGCGATGTTGCTCTGAACCGTGAATAAAGTGAGCACTATCAGGTAAATTTTCTGAATCATTTGTTTTTCTGCATACATCTTGATAAATTCCGACAGCTAAGAGACGGGGCGGGGGCGTAAAATATTCACAATTATTTTTGAGAATATTTTTCCTGTTGCTGCGTCTCTATTATGTTATTGGGAGTTTTTATGAAAATAGTTAAAGATCTGGTGGCCGCGTTCTCATTAAAATCGGAGTTTGCCGCCCGGCGAAACAAGTTGTATCGCATTGCGTACACATGGTGTCACGATCCGGCGCTGGCTGATGACCTGGTGCAGGAGACGATCTACAAAGCGATAAAAAATGCATCCAGGCTGCGCGATGTGGAGACCATGGATAGCTGGTTATACCGGATTTTGTACAATTGCTGGCAGGACTATCTGCGAGTGAAAGGACGCAATGTCGAGTTTGTTGAGATGCATGACGAAGATCAGGCCGGCCATTCTGAGAACTATCAACAATCACAAATTGTCAAACGCGTCAGGGCTTCTGTTGAGCAGTTGCCGCTACCATTACGTGAAGTCGTTACACTGGCTGATTTTGCCGGTTTTAGTTATGCGCAGATTGCAGAGATTACAGAAGTGCCAATCGGTACTGTCATGAGTCGTTTGTTCAGAGCTCGCAAAAACTTGAAACAGCAGTTACTTGAATTTGGTTCGGATGATTTATCCGAGTTCAAATTGCGGAGGGTTAAATAATGAACATCAAGGACATTACAGAAGATAAATTAAATCTATTCATCGATGAACAGCTCGATACCGATGAAATGAATGAGATACACGAAGCTTTGCTGGATAACAAAGATTTGCGTGAACAGGTGTGCCAGTTAAAAGCGGTACGCGAGCTGATTGGCTATGCCTACAGTGAAGTGCCGCCATCGCGCCACAGGAGTCCCGACAGACGACGTTCAGGTTCATTTGTAAACAGGGCTGTGGCCGCTTCTGTGACGCTGGTTGTGGGTGTGTTGCTGGGCTGGTCAACTTATGAATACAGTCCTAATTCGGTGAATGCAGTTTCGGCTGAGAATACTTTTCAGTTTGTTGCCAACCATGTCACTGTCGACCATAAAGAGCGCAGGATCATATTACACATCGACTCCAATAATCAGCAGATTGTTAAAGCGGCATTAGATGAGGCTGATAATTTACTGGCGAGTTACCGTAAAGCGGACAAGCCTATAAAGCTGGATATTGTGACCAACAAGGCTGGCATTAATGTCTTGCGCCCTGGTGTGTCGCCTTATCTTGCGCGCATAAAAAAGCTGGTTGATGACGAGGATGTTGCAGTTTTTGCCTGTCAGCGCTCTATCGATAAAGCGCATAAAAAAGAAGGGGTTGAAATTGTGCTAATGGATGGTGTGACAACAGATAGAGCTGCCAGAGAGTTGATTCCCGAGCGTTTGAAGAAGGGCTGGGTTTATATAAAAGCGTAGTTTGAAGTTGGCAGCCGTCAGTTTGCAGTATAAAAACTTGACGGTTCCAAGGTTGTTTTTTTAGACTTTTGCCAACTGCCAACTGCCAACTTTTGTTAAGCTGCAGCAGAATCTGCAAACAGAACCGTCTCAATTTTCCATTCCTCTTCGCTGGCATGCAACACCAGACACGAAGGCCCGCCGTGTGTTCTTACCTTGCCTGAAGCGCCAGGATTTACCACCCAGGGTTCGGCCTGCTGGTCGATGATGCGGTGATGGGTATGACCGTAAACGATCAGTTTGGCTTCGGCGTGGTCGCGGCGCAGTTCGTTGTGGTCGGGGTGGTTGCCCAGACGGTGGCCGTGTTCGACGTAGATGGTGCCGCCGGGCAGTTGTAGTTTTGCGGTAGGGGGTAAGGCTTTAACGATAGCTGCTTCTTCCGCTTTCCAGAAGGCCGGGTAATCGTTATTGCCGCTAACCGCGACCAGCTTTTTCGCAGGCTTCAGCTGCGCTAAAACCTGTGCATTGAAAATGTCGCCGGCGTGTACGATATAGTCACACTGGTTGACAACTTCTGCGACTCTCGGGTCAAGGTAGCCATGCGAGTCGGACAGGATGCCGACGGTTACGTTTTTGTTCGTCATAGTTTTTTATTGAAAAGTTGGCAGTCGTCAGTTAGTAGTTAAAAGTTTTTTTGTTTCCAGCTTTTGCTGCTAACTGCAAACTAACGACTGCCAACTATCTTTTACTCTTTATCGTCTATCGATGCGTTGCGTGCTTCTTCTTCTCTTTTCTGATGTGCAGCAATTTCCGCCTGCTTGCGGAACTCAAGAATTTCCTTGCGTTCCTTGATGCGCTCTTCCCAGGCACCTTCACGTTCCTTGATGGTTAGCTCACCGAAGAAAACCTGCTTCATTAATCTGAAACCGAATTTCATCAGTGCGATATCATCTTTTTCCAGTTCGGCGTATTCGTCGTCGCTCAGGTCGTACATCTTGATGAAGGAATCGCTCATTACGAAGCGGCGGAAGCGGTCCATGTCGTAGCTGGCCATGAAGAACATCTGCAGGCTCATGTCGGATGGTTTGCCGATGCTGGGGCCGGTGGATTTTTTCTTCAGGATGATCTGGTACCACTCGTGGTTGAGGTCGTCGTATTCTTCCACGCCCTGTGCCTTGCGGTATTCGCCGATGGTTTGAATCTGGTCTTCGTCATGGCCTTTACAGTGGTCTTCCTTGATCAGCAGGAAGTGACGTTCGTCAGTGGCTTCGCTGATGGATTTCATTGACAGCAGGCCGGACGGGTAATAACGGCAGGCAGTGGGGCGGTTGTCATAAACCGAGCAGCCTTCTTTGCCCATGAACAGGCAGGCTCCTTCATCATCGGTGCGCAGCTTTAAGCCGGGAACGCTATGCATGTCGAGTTCGAAAGGAACGGTGTGTTGTTTAAGGAATTCTGTGGTGTCCATACCGAGGGCATCCTTCATGCGCAGGATGTCGTAAGGCGCGAGCGTTACGTCTGCACGTGAACAACAGCGGTTCCAGCAGGACACGCCGCGGTGGCAACGAAATTTTAATTTGTCGTCCAGTTCAAGTCGGGTAGGTTCCACTGGGCTTGAGTGGGGCAGTTCAAATTTGAAAGTGTCGTCTTGGCTCATAAGTAACTCTTGGCAATGGAAGATATTATTCGTAGGTTAGGTCAGGTGTTTTTCGTCGCAACCCGGCATTTAGCAGGTTAATACAGGCTACCTTGTTGTCGGGTTACGGCAAAAAGCGCCTGGCCCAGCCTACGGGTATTTTGAAAATTATCAGATGTTTATGATTTCTCAATTAAAGACAATTGTTGTGCCCTTAATTGAAAAATCCGGGCATCTAATGATGCCCGGACTTCTGTAACTCAACTATCTAATAAGTCGGGACTTATTTGAACAGTTTAGACTTGTCTACCAAATCAACGTGTGCACGTTTGAAGCAAGTCCACTTACCAGTCTCTTTATCGTAAATAGAGTTTACGAAGCAATGCCAGTTTTCTTCATCAACGAAGTTCTTGTCAGTGCGGTAGTAGAAACCAGGGTAACGAGATTCCTGACGGAATTCGATGTGTTTCAAGTGAGCTTCAGCTGTCAGGATGCGGTGATAGTTTTCCCATGCACGAAGTAATTCGTGAAGGTCTTTAGCACGCATCTTCTTAGCGTCGATTTTCAGTTCGTCCAGTTTTTCACCAGCAACTTTCATCATTTCGGCGTTAGTGTTGTAGTAAGTTGCAACACCAGCTACATACTCGTCCATGATTTTCTGCAGACGGAACTGCAGCATTTTAGGAGTGATGTAGTTAGGGTTAACGTCGATAGCTGTTGTGTAGTCTTTAAACTCAAGGTAAGTACGAACAGGCTGATAGATTGCAGCAACCAGATCTTCAACAGAAGTATCTAATTCTGGTTTGTAATCTTCATTGTCTAAAACGTACTTCAGCATTGATTTAGCACACATACGACCTTCAGCGTGAGAGCCTGAAGAGAATTTGTGGCCAGAAGCACCAACACCGTCACCAGCTGTGAACAGACCGTTTACTGTGGTCATACCACGGTAGCCCCAGTTCCAGCCCTGTGGCAGATGCTCAGGTACGCCTTCTTCAGTTTCAGTTGTAGGCGCGCCTACGTCTGTAGGACCTGAAGTCCAGATACCACAACAACCAGAGTGAGAACCCAGCAGGTACGGTTCGGTAGGCATTAACTCAGAGTTTTTCTTCTCTGGCTCAATGTTTTCACCAACCCAGATACCACATTGGCCAACACACATGTCAAGGAAATCTTCCCATGCTTCAGCTTCAAGGTGCTTAACTTCACGTGGAGACAGTGTTTCGCGCAGGTTGCCCAGAGCTGTAACAGTATCCATCCAGATAGGACCGTGACCGTCTTTCATCTCTTTCAGCATTAAGTGGTTACGCAGACAAGAAGCAGGAACCGCAGCCTGACCGTATGGAGGGTAGTCATCCAGCATTTCTTTGTTTTTCTGCATGTAAGCTTCGCCGTAAGCGTTAGTAGCCTGTGCTTTAAACAGCAGGAACCATGCGCCAACAGGACCGTAACCGTCTTTGAAACGAGTCGGTACGAAACGGTTTTCCATCAGAGTCAGCTCAGCGCCTGCTTCAGCAGCCATTGAGTAAGTAGAACCAGCGTTCCATACTGGGTACCATGCACGACCTGTACCTTCACCAACTGAACGTGGACGGAAGATGTTTACACAACCACCGGCAGCCAGCAGGATAGCTTTCGCTTTGTAGATAACGATCTTGTCTTCACGAGTTGAGAAACCAACCGCGCCAGCAATTCTGCTAGGGTCGTTTTTGTCGTTGATCAGCTTAACGATGAAAATACGTTCCTGGATATTGTCGATACCTAAAGCTTTTTTCGCAGCTTCAGCAACAATCCATTTGTAAGACTCACCATTAATCATGATTTGCCATTTACCAGAACGTACAGGCTTGCCACCGTCTTTCAGTGAAGTCATGCCTTTAGAACCGTCGAAACGCTCGCCGTTCTCGTCAGTTTTCCAAATAGGCAGACCCCATTCTTCAAACAGGTGAACAGACTCATCTACGTGGCGACCCAGGTCGTACGCGAGGTCATCACGAGTAATACCCATAAGGTCGTTAGAAACCATACGAGCGTAGTCAGCTGGATCCTGTTCAGGACCAATGTAAGTGTTAATAGCAGACAAACCCTGAGCAACAGCACCTGAACGGTCCATTGCAGCTTTATCAACTAATTTAACAGAAATGTCTTTGCCTGATGCTTCGATCCAACGTGGAAGTTCGAACGCTGTACCACAACAAGCCATACCACCGCCGATAAGAAGAATGTCTACTTCTTCTTCGACGACATCTGGATTACCAAATTCGGCCATCTTTATATCCTCTAATATTCTAAAATTATTTATTTGATTGTAATACGATTACTTACAGATCAGTTCGCTTGGATCACCAGCACGGTAACCGTTCTGTTCCATGTGATTGAAGAAACCGTTCTCTTCGATCTTAGCCATGTCAGCTTCTGGTTTGCCAGCATAAGGATCGATAGAGCCTTCAGCAGTGGTGCGAATTGGGAATTTGAAACGCTTCATGTTTCCGTTACGGAACTTGATAGTCCACATAATTGAATCAGTACCACGTAAAGGCTGTACAGAGCCGCCCAGAGGTACAACGTCAGCATAGTGACGACATTCGATAGCATTTTGAGGACAGATTTTAACGCAAGAATAACATTCCCAGCATTGCTCTGGTTCCTGGTTGTAAGACTTCATGGCGTGACCTGTGTCAGAACCATCTTTGTCTAATTTCATTAAATCGTGTGGGCAGATGTACATGCAAGCTGTACGGTCTTGGCCTTTACATCCATCACACTTTTCAGTACGTACAAAAGTAGGCATTATTATTAACTCCTAGAGTTTTAAAGTTTATGCAATTGCAATTGCGATAGTTTTGTTGAAAAAGACAGCAGGGCTATTTCTTTCACAACTACCTTTTTTCATCTTTCTGGATGCCGCCCTTGTACTACCAAAATGGTACTACCGAAGAGGCTACCGTTTAGAATCAAAATTCGTTTACCAGCAACATAACAGTTGCTGTTATATCAGCTTTATCTGTTCCCATCCGGATTCGGTTGAATCATTACAATGAGCCCAGGGTGCTAAAGTTGGGGCACGTATTGTATGCCCAAAGCACCTGTAAAAGCAATTAAAACGACACAACAAGTCGCTTTTCAGGCGTGCAGATTAGACCCTAAGAGGTCAAACGCCAAACAATAATGCTGTGGTTGCAATAAGTTTTATTTATGAGTGTGGCATGGTTTTTATGTCTATAAAAATCAATGGCTTGCAAGGGCGGGCGGCCAATATTAAGTGAGAATCATTATCCTTACGGGAATTAATCTTGCAGCGCTTAAAATACAGGTAGAATATGCGCTGTTTTATGCCGGGCCTGATAGCCTGGCCCGGTTATCATTCAAGCAGAGAGCATGTAGTTTTAAATGTCAGAAACAGAAAACAACCACTTTAGTCCGACCGAAATCAAACTTCACCAGAAATCACGTCTGCTGGAAATTGCCTATACCGATGGTTTTCGCTTTCAGTACCCGTGTGAGTATTTGCGCGTGTTTTCCACTGCGGCAGAAGTGAAGGTGATGGACAAGCCCGTGCATGGCAAGCAGATGGTCAATATTTCCATGCTTGACCCGCAGGGTACCTATGCACTGAAGATCACTTTTGATGACGGTCATGATACCGGTATTTATTCCTGGGCGACGTTGCATGAGCTGGGTAAAAATTATGAAGCCAACTGGCAGGCTTATCTTGAGCGTCTGGAAAAGCACGGCCTGAGCCGGGGTGATGCCCGTATCACTGACCAGGAAGGCAAGGTGGTTATCAAGCTGCTTTACTTTATTGACCTGGCCAGAATCTCCGGCAAGGACGAGGAGGAGGTTATTGTTCCCGAGTCGGTGACTAATGTCGAGAGCCTGCTGGTGTGGATGCGAAAACGTGGCGAGCGCTGGCAGGAAGCTTTTGCTGATGACCGTTTGCAGGTGACGGTGAACAAACAGTTTTCCGAGCCGTACACGTTGATCGAGCATGGTGATGAAGTGGCGTTTGTGCCCCGGCCTAAATAAAAGCTTAAAAAGTTTAACCGTCCACAGATGAACGCAAATAAACGCAAAGAAAATATTTTTTTACTGTATTTGTTATACGGCTTTTATATTTGCGTTTATTTGTGTTTATCTGTGGACAAATAATGTTTTTAATTTTCTAACGATTTTGAAAAACATGCGTGCCACTGAATTAAAAAAAGAAAACGATTTCTGGAAAGGCACCTTCATGGCGATGGCCAGTCCCTGCGATGTTTTGATGGAAGTCGAAGGCGAATTGCTGGCACAGGAAATTCTCAACGCTGTGGCTGACGAAGCCTGGCGTATCGAAGACAAGTTCAGTCGTTATAAAAAAGATAATATTATTTTTAAAATAAATCATTCGCAGGGTGAGGCTGTTGCTATTGATGAAGAAACCTCACGCCTGCTGGATTTTTCCAACGAGCTGTTTGAAATAAGCGACGGCCTGTTTGATGTGACCTCCGGTGTGTTGCGCCAGGTCTGGAACTTTGATGGTAGTGATCATCTGCCAGCAAAAAAGCAGGTGAAAAAGGTTTTGAAAAATATCGGCTGGCAAAAAGTTAGCCATGAAAATGCAACCATCGTTTTGCCGGCAGGTATGGAGATCGATCTTGGTGGCATCGGTAAAGAGTATGCCGTTGATCGCTGTGTGCAGATTGCGCGGCAAAAAACCGGGCAAAGCGTGCTGGTGAATTTTGGTGGTGACCTGTCGATGACTACCGCACGTAAAGATAAAGCCTTCTGGTCGGTCGGGCGTTTGATTACCGGTTCTGATGAAGCCTGTGGCATGTTCCAGTTATACAGTGGTGCCATTGCCACCAGCGGGGATGCCAATCGTTATTTGCTAAAAGACGGCGTGCGTTACAGCCACATATTAAATCCGCTAACAGGCTGGCCTGTGGTTGGTGCGCCGCACACGGTGAGTGTCGCAGCGCCTACCTGCGTAGAGGCGGGCATGATGTCAACGCTGGCTATGTTGCAGGGCGGCGATGCAGAAGCATTTTTGAAATTGCAGGAAGTGGATTACTGGCTTGATTAAAAGCTTAAAAGTAATTCACCACAGAGGCACAGAGCACACAGAGAAAAAATAATATATTGTTAGATGCGTCGCAGACGCGGCTAACGATAAAAAAACTCTGTGTGCTCTGTGCCTCTGTGGTGAAAAATGCTTTTAATCTTTATATGCATAAAAAAACGGCGCTGCTCAAAAAGAGACAGCGCCGTTTTTATGAAAGCTCTGAAAGAACTTTATTTATTCAGACCTGCATAGTAGTCCATCAGGATCTGTGCAACTTCCGGACGTGAGAATTCTTTAGGCGGTGCAATACCGTTGCCTAACATCTCGCGTACTTTTGTACCTGACAGCAGAACGAAATCATCTTTTTCGTGGTCAGGTGCTTCACACATCATGACAACTTTATCTAATTTCTTAGAGTAAGCAGTGTGGTCAGCTTTGAAGATTTCGATTTCCAGAGCACCGGCTGGTACTTCTTCATCAAAGATAGTCTGTGCATCAAACGCGCCGTAGTGATCGCCAACGCCCGCGTGGTCACGACCGATGATGAAATGCGTTGCGCCCATGTTCTGACGGAACACAGCGTGCAGCACACCTTCTTTAGGACCAGCGTACAGCATGTCGAAACCGTAACCGGTAACCATGGCGCTGTTTTCAGGGAAGTACAGCTCAACCATTTTACGAATCGCTGCGTCACGAACAGGCGCAGGAATATCGCCAGGTTTCAGCTTACCTAACAGCATGTGGATAACCAGGCCATCACAACCTAAACGATCCATTGCCATGTGACACAGTTCTTCGTGCGCCAGGTGCATCGGGTTACGAGTCTGGAAAGCAACAACTTTTTTCCAGCCGCGCTCAGCGATTTCGTTACGAATTTCAACCGCAGTGCGGAAAGTGTCAGGGAATTCAGTCTGGAAGTAAGAGAAGTTCAGAACCTGGATAGGGCCGGAAAGCAGAACTTTACCCTGTGCTTTAAATGCATCCACACCAGGATGATCTTCATCCGGGCTTGGGCGGTAAACATTTTTTGAGATGAATTCGATGTCATCGTCAGAAAATTCTTCAACGGCTTCAACGTCCATCACTGCAACAACCGGGTTGCCTTCAACGTTAGGATCTTTCAGCGCGATGCGGTCACCGGCTTTGATGTTGCCAGCGTCTTCAACCAGGTTTAAAACCGGTGTTGGCCAGAACAGGCCTGATGTGGTTTTCATGTCTTTGGCGACAGAAAGCGCATCCGCTTTATTCATGTAACCGGTCAGTGGGTTGAAATAACCTGCGCCCAGCATCACAGCATTGGCTGCAGAGGCAGAGCTGACTACGATAGAAGGCAGGCCTTCGGCTTCTTTCTGCAGTTTTTCATTTTCAGCAGGGTCGTATACGAACAACGGATTAAGTTCATCAGAACCATGAGGTTTAATCATCTGTATCTCCAAGTGTTGATCACGCCGGTTTTGCAAAATGCTGCACCAGCCTAATAATTAAAAATTCTGTAGTTGTGATTAGTGTGCTGCTGACAGATGAAACAATTTCTGATGAAGCCTGTTTCGGTGTGCAAAACATCAACCACGTAAAATGCGGGCGTATTCTAACCTAAACCTGACGACTTGCGTAGTGCTCAAAAAGGGTAGTTATTTTCTTGATTCAGATCAGGTTTTCAGGTGTGGTACTGTCGCGATAATAGATGCAATCTATTGTTTTTGCTGAAAGAATGTATCTAATGCAGCAAATAAAAAATGCCGGGATAGCCCGGCATTTTCTATAAGACTGACTGTGTCTTAAAGTTCTTTCAGGTATTTCTGTACAACTTTTTCAGGTAGAGGAATATAACCATCTTTGATAACCACTTCCTGACCCTGTCTGGAAAGTATCAGCTTGATAAATTCCCTGTCCAGAGGCGCAAGCTCTTTATTAGGATGCTTGTTTACATAAACATACAGGAAGCGAGACAGCGGGTACTTGCCGGCAACAGCGTTATCCGGTGTTGCTTCGATAAGTTTACCGCCGACTTTTTTGCTCAGAGGAACCGCGCGTACGCCGGATGTTTTATAACCGATACCGGAGTAACCGATGCCATTGATAGAGCTGGATACAGACTGTACCACTGAAGCAGAACCGGGCTGCTCGTTGACGTTGTTTTTGTAATCGCCTTTACACAGTGCTTTCTTTTTGAAGTAACCGTAGGTGCCGGAAACAGAGTTGCGACCATAGATCTGGATGTCGCGGTTTTTCCATGCGCCGGTTAGACCCAGGTCGCCCCATTTGCTGATGTTTTTATCGCCACCGCATTTTCTGGTTGAAGAGAATACTGCATCGACATCAGGAATAGACATGCCTTTGATCGGATTGTCCTTGTTGACATAAACAGCCAGCGCATCAATAGCAACAGGAATAGCGGTTGGTTTATAACCGTAACGGTCTTCGAAAGCGGCAATTTCTTTTGACTTCATCTTGCGACTCATCGGGCCGAAGTTGGAAGTTGCTTCGGTCAGTGCGGGTGGTGCAGTGGATGAGCCGGCGGCCTGTATCTGGATGTTAACGTTCGGGTAAGCACGTTTAAATGATTCCGCCCATAAAGTCATCAGGTTGGCCAATGTATCAGAACCGACGCTGGACAGGTTGCCGGAAATACCGCTAACAGCTTTATATTCAGGAATGCCTTCATCAACGGCTACGGCGTAAGCACTGCTGCTTGCCAGTATGCCAATGCTGAGAAGGGTGCCGGCCAAAGCTGTATTTATTACGGATGTAATACGATTGTGTTTCATTATGTTAGAACTCCAGATTAAGTAAGTGTGAACATTTTGTGTTTTAATTATGAAATTAAAATGACAGAGTTATTACAATATTGTGACAAGTGATTTTTCACCTGCTTTTTACCTTGTCACTGCTTTTGGTGTGAGACAGGAAAGTCGCAGCGGAAGGTGCTGCCTTTGCCGGTTTCGCTCTGTATAGCAAGGCTGGCATTGTGACGATCAAGCACGTGTTTGACGATGGCCAGGCCGAGACCGGTGCCTCCCTGTTCTCTGGAGCGGCCTTCATCAACACGGTAGAAACGTTCGGTCAGTCTTGGGATGTGTTCGTAGTTGATGCCCAGCCCGCTGTCTTCAACGCCGACGGAAATAGTTGATTCATTGACAGTACAGAACAGTTTAATGTTGCCGTTTTCCGGTGTGTAGCGAATGGCGTTGGTCAGCAGGTTGGAGAACGCCATGCGCAATTCTTCATAGCTGCCGTGTAATTTTGATGACTGCTTTTCGCAGGCATCGATAACCAGCTCGATATGATGTTTGCCGTTATCAAGAGACAGCGCTTCGTTATAAACATCGTTTAATATTTCTTTTACATCGACTTTCATGGTGTGGTCGATAGCGGCAGATGATTCCAGTCTTGCCAGTTCAATCAGTTCGGTGATGATCTTGTTCATACGCACGATCTGTTGTTGAATTTTGTCGAGTGGCATTTCGGTTTTTTCATCAGCAGTGTGCTGTAATATTTCAATGTAACCGGACATCACGGTCAGCGGCGTGCGTAGTTCGTGCGAGGCGTTGGAAATAAAATCGCGTCGCATGTCATCGAGCTGGCTGAGTGAGGTGATGTCTCTTGCGCTTATCAGAAACTGTCCGCTGCCATATGGCGTGATATTGAATATGACTTTTTTCTGGCCGATTAAAAGTTTCAGTGGTTTTGAAAAATCTTTTTTTAGCAGGTAGCGTGAAAATTTTGGCTGGCGAATCAGGTTGTCGATGCGCTGTCCGATGTCGATCTTGCTATGCAGGTTAAACATCTGGCTGGCCGCCGGGTTGAACCATTCGATTTCATTCAGTGCGTTCAAAATAATAGTGGCGTAGGGTAGCGCCTGTGTGGATTTTTGAAACTTGTTAAGAATGGATGTGAGCTTGCGTCGTGACTTTCGCTGCCGCTGATACAGCTGATATAGCTGGTAATACACTTCGTCCCAGATGCCGATAACTTCCGGTGTGTGCTTTGACGGTTTTGCCAGCCAGTTACTCAGCTGGTTCAGGTTGTATAAATTCCACAGCACATACAGCAGCAGGCCGATAAATAAAAACAGCAGAATGGAATTATTTAGCGCCCCGAGTACCAGCATAAAAAACATCCATGCAGTGAGCAGCAATAATTCGCGCTTCAAGCTTGGTGTAACAGGTGGGTGCTTCATTCTTACTGTCTCGAAAAACGATAGCCGCTGCCGTGAACGGTTTGTAACAGTGAGTCCAGCGTGAACGGCTGCAACTGTTTTCTCAAGCGTCTTATGTGCACATCAACCGTGCGTTCTTCAACATACACCTGTGAGCCCCATACCTGGTCGAGCAATTGTGTGCGGGTAAAAACGCGGTCGGTGTGTGACATGAAATAATGCAATAAACGAAATTCGGTGGGTGAAAGTTCCAGCGGTGTTTCTTTTACTTTTACCCGGTGGCTGACCGGGTCGAGAAACAGGTCGCCGATATGTATTGGCTGTTCGTCGGGCATCGAGCGACGTAACAGTGCCTGGATACGTGAGTTTAATTCGCGTACCGAAAAAGGTTTGGTGACGTAATCATCAGCGCCGACATCAAGGCCGAGTATGCGGTCTTCTTCTTCGGTTTTGGCGGTGACCATGATGACTGGTAACATGGAATGATATTTTCGCACGCGGTGCAACAGGTCGATGCCACTGTTATCCGGCAGCATCCAGTCCAGCAGGATCAGATCGATGGCCTTGTTTTCGATAATTTCCCAGCCTTCTTTTACCGTGAAAGCATGGTGTAGTGAGTAACCTTCTGCCGACAGGGAATATTTGAGCATGTCCTGTATGCCTGGATCGTCTTCAACAACTAAAATATTAGCGTGTTTCATAATCTCTGCCGTTTTATGAGAGGATATTTTTTTCTACTTCATCAAGGTCGAGGTGGCGAATGTCCTTGCCTTTCACCAGATAGATAACATATTCACCGATATTTTTTGCATGGTCGCCGATGCGTTCCAGTGCGCGCGCTGCCCAGATTACATCGAGCACTTCTGAAGTGCGTCGCGGGTCTTCCATGATGTAGGTAATGAGCATGCGGATCAGATCCTGGTATTCTTTATCGGCTTCGTCATCATCGCGTACTACTTTAAGGGCAGCGTCCACGTCCAGTCGAGCATAGGCATCCAGTACATCATGCACCATACGTTTCACCTGATCAGCGAGATGTTTGATGCCGGCGTAACGGCTGTGAAAACCGACATCGTCTTCCGCCAGACTTAATGCCATTTTGGCAATCTTTTCGGCTTCGTCACCGATACGTTCCAGGTCGGTGATGGTTTTGATCACCGCGATCACCATGCGCAGGTCAGAAGCTGCCGGCTGGCGACGTGCCAGAATTTGCGTGCATGCTTCATCAATGTTCACTTCGAGAGCGTTGACTTTGTGATCGTTGAGAATGATCTTTTCTGCGCCACGGGCATCGGTGCTTTGCAGCGCGTCAATCGCGCCGGTGATCTGTTGTTCGACCAGACCGCCCATTTTCAAAACCTGATTGCGAAGGCTCTCCATCTCTTCATCAAATTTGTGCGATATATGATGGCTTGTGTTAGTTGAATCCATGATTAAACCTCATTGTGTAACTGCTTGTGTTTTTATAAATACGTTTAACCGTAACGGCCGGTAATATAATCTTCGGTCTGTTTTTTGGCGGGGTTGGTGAAGATCTGGTTGGTCTTGCCGAACTCGATCATTTCGCCCATGTACATGAATGCTGTTTCATCAGAAACCCGTGCTGCCTGTTGCATGTTGTGGGTGACGATTAAAATAGTGTACCGCGATTTCAAATCGTAAATCAGTTCTTCGATTTTTAGTGTGGAAATCGGGTCGAGAGCAGAAGCCGGTTCATCCAGTAATAAAATTTCTGGCTCGATAGCGATGGCGCGCGCGATCACCAGACGCTGTTGCTGACCACCGGATATGCCCAGTGCGCTTTCATCCAGTCGGTCTTTTACTTCATCCCACAGGGCAGAACCTTTCAGCGCCCACTCGACTTTTTCTTCCAGCAGGCGGCGTTTGTTGATGCCCTGCAGGCGCAAACCATAAGCCACGTTTTCGAAAATGCTCATCGGAAACGGGTTGGGTTTCTGAAAGACCATGCCAACGCGCTGGCGCAGCGAGGTGACATCGATGTCTGGGGCGTAGATGTTTTTGCCGTCGAGCATAATCTCGCCCTCAACACGCACGCTATCGACCAGGTCATTCATGCGGTTGAAGCAACGCAGCAGGGTAGACTTGCCGCAACCGCTGGGGCCGATGAATGCGGTGACGCGATTTTTTCTCATCTGAAAACTGATGTCATTCAATGCCTGCGAATCACCGTAAAACAGGTTGAGGTTTTTTACATCCATGCATACTTCGTTTGTTTCTGTTTCATCAGAAGCGGCGAGTAAAGAAGGGTCGATTTGTGTCGCTACAGATTCAGTCATATTTATTCCGGTGTTCTATTCGTATTTGTCATGTTCACGTTGGTGTGCATGGCTATTTTAATTATCCAGCGCGCGATATTTTTCACGCAGGCGGTTTCTTAAACTAATGGCGGTCAGGTTGAGTGCGACGATGACCACGACCAGTAAAAAAGATGTGGCATAAACCAGTGGTCTTGCTGCTTCAACATTCGGGCTCTGGAAACCGACATCGTAGATGTGGAAACCTAAATGCATGAATTTCCGGTCGAGATGCATAAACGGAAAGTTACCGTCCAGTGGCAGGCTGGGTGCCAGTTTTACCACGCCGACCAGCATCAGTGGTGCAACTTCACCGGCGGCGCGTGCTACCGCCAGGATCAGGCCGGTCATGATGGCCGGGCTGGCCATCGGCAAAACTACATGCCACAGCGTTTCTATCTTGGTTGCGCCCAGCGCCAGACTGCCTTCACGCAAGGCTTTGGGGATGCGTGACAGGCCTTCTTCGGTGGCGACGATGACCACCGGCAGGGTCAGTAATGCCAGTGTCAGTGATGACCACAACAGTCCCGGTGTGCCGAAGGTGGGGCCGGGCAGGGCTTCCGGAAAAAACAGGGCATCGATATTGCCGCCGAGGAAATAAACAAAAAAGCCCAGGCCGAATACACCGTAAACGATGGATGGCACACCGGCCAGGTTATTCACTGCAATGCGGATAATGCGGATGAGTGCGCCCTGTTTTGCATATTCGCGCAGATACACCGCTGCGATAACACCAAACGGGGTGACCAGGATGGACATTAAAATGACCATCATCACGGTGCCGAAGATGGCGGGGAAGATGCCGCCTTCGGTGTTGGCTTCGCGTGGATCTTCGGTGATGAAGCTCCACAATGAGTGTACATAAAAATTCAGTTTGCCGGGTACTGACATGTTATTGGGTTGCCAGGCTTTGATTATTTTTTCCAGCGGGATGGTGACGGTGCTGCCGTCCATTACTGTGGCAGTGATCGAATCACGATTGATTTTCTGATAGAGCGTTTGCGTTTGTTTCAGCAGGGCTTCATATTGCTGTTTTAACTGCTTGCGTTCTGTGGCGATTTCTTCTGCGGCTTTATCCGTTAATTCGCCATCCATCCGTAGCCGTTTTTCTTTCAGGCGCAGGCGTTCCAGGGTGTAGTTGATAGCGCCGATCTCGCCTTTTTCCAGTTTTAGAATCTGCTCACGGATGTCGTTGCTGCGTTGCAGGCGTTTTCTGAATTCCGGCCACGCCTGTTCACCGCTGGCGACCAGTTGCCGCTTGCCATTGGGATCATTTTCATAAACTGAATCGAGGTAGCCGTAGAAGTTTCCCCATTCAATGCGTTCCAGCACCATCACGTTTTCCGGTTTTTCGCGTTTGTTCAGCTCGATGTCATATATCCAGCGAAAATCGCTGCCGAGAATATCGCGGTTACCGGTTTTAACCAGGTAGCGTGTTACATTGCCGTCTTTATTACCGTGTATGTTTTCGATGTTATGCAGTGTGGTGACGGGAACGGTTTCAGATTCGACGACCTCGGCGATGATGGTGATGTTGTTCTGGTCATTTTCAAAATAAAAGGCTTCTACATTGGCCGGCCAGAAGTGGCTCATGCCGCGAAACAGAATCAGCAGTAATAAACCGAAGACGGCGACCAGTGCGATGGCAATCGCACCGGCATTTAACCATATCCACGGCGTGCCGCTTTTAAACCAGGCGCTTGTTTTTTTCGCGATCATAATCCGCTATACCTTTTACGTAGACGATGGCGAATGATTTCTGCCAGTGTGTTAAAGACGAAAGTGAACAGGAACAGGATGAGTGCTGCCAGGAACAACACGCGGTAATGCGTGCTGAAAACTTCGGCCTCGGGTACTTCGACAGCGAGGTTGGCGGCCAGTGTGCGCATGCCCTGGAAAATGCTCATGTCCATTAATGGTGTGTTGCCGGTAGCCATCAGCACGATCATGGTTTCGCCAACAGCGCGACCGAAACCCATCATCACGGCAGAGAATATGCCCGGGCTGGCAGCGGGCAGCACCACGCTGGTCATGGTCTGCCAGCGGGTTGCGCCCAGTGCCAGTGAGCCGCGTACCAGATGTTGCGGTACGCTGAACAGGGCATCTTCGGCGATAGAAAAAATGGTGGGGATGACCGCAAAACCCATGATCAGGCCGACCACCAGTGCGTTGCGCTGGTCGTAGTTCAGGCCCCATTCATTGCTCATGTAACTGCGCATATCGCCGTTGAAAAACAGGTTTTCGATGGGTGAACTCAGTTGCATTGAGAGCCAGATTAAAAACAGTACCACCGGCACTAATAGCGCGGCTTCCCAGCCTTCGTAAATTGATTTGTTGGGCATGAACCCCCACAGCCAGGCACACAGCAGGAAACCGGCGGGCAGGATCAGCAGCAGGGTGAAGATACCGGCGAGGTGGGTCTCGACGTAGGGTGCCAGCCACAGGCCGGCGAGAAAGCCGAGAATTACTGTGGGCAGTGCTTCCATGATCTCGATGGCCGGTTTCACTGTCTGGCGCATGCGTGGAGCCATGAACTGGGCGGTAAACATGGCTCCCAGAATGGCGATGGGCACGGCGAACAGCATGGCATAAAACGCGGCCTTGATGGTGCCGAAGGATAATGGCATCAGGCTGAACTTGGGTTCGAAATCATTGGTTGAGGCGGAGGACTGCCAGATGTAGTCAGGCTCGTCGTAACCTTCATACCAGATTTTTCCCCACAGCACGTCCCAGGAAATTTCCGGGTATTCGTTGTGCACGTCATACAGGTGGATCTGGTTTCTGGCATCGCTGACGATCAGGTTCTGCGCCCGTGCTGACCAGGCCATCTGTTTGATTGCGGCGTTAGCCGAGTTGATGTGTGCCAGTGTTCTTTGTGAGGTGGAATAATAAAGCGTGATGTCGCCTTTGGTGTCGGATACCGCAAAACCCTTGCGTTGTTGCTCGGTGGCGATGTAGGTAACGGTTTGCTGGTTTTTATGAAAGTTACGGATGAAGGCCAGTTCTCTGCCGCCGTCTTTTCGTACTGACATCCATTGCTGTACTTCGCCGTTGTCCAGTCCGACCATCAGCGAGTTGCCGCCGAGCAGCAGTTGCAGGCGGCTGATCTCATGTTTGAACTGATACTCGGTGGTATCGCCATCAAAGCCGTCTTCGTCCAGTGAATAATCGATCAGTGTGCCGCCTTTGATGGCGGCATATAAATGGTCCAGTGTCGGGGTCAGTGCGATGGAGGTAACCGGGTTTTTCAGCACCAGTTCAGAGCGGGACGCCAGTTCGGTGCTGATTTCACCGCTGATAAATGATTCTTCACGCAGGTAGCGAGCAGATACCAGACGATTATCATCGGTGGCGGCTGCCAGTCCTGCGCCGTCTTCATTTAACTGGATAACGATGTGGCTTAATGCGTGGTCAGATTCATCCAGTACCAGCGGTTCTTCCCCCAGAGGGTATTCAAGCCGGGGAGTAACGGTGCGGGTGTCGTCGGGGTAGCTCAGGTCGAACTTGTAGCGCACGGCCATTGCAGAACCGTTTTCCAGCCCCAGTACCACAAGGTCAAGATTGGAGGAAACGCTGCTGATGCGAGCGGGCAGCTTTAGCGACTCGTCAAGGACTATTTTGCCGGAAGCGGTGTCGAAGAAATAAACGTGGCCGTTATCGGTAAAGCGAACACCGATGGAGCCCTGTTCTTCAAGTCCGAGGTGGATAGTGCGGCCTTCACCGGGTGCGGCGTAGGAAGCTTCTTCATTGATATCTGCAGAGCCGAACATTGGCACCACGACATAGAGCAGGTAAAAGAAAATCAGCAGAATAGCGATGATGACGCTGATACCGCCGGAGGCTACAAAATATCGTGCGATACGGTCTTTGAAGGCACGCTGGTTATAGCGTGTATGCAGGGTCTGGTTTTTCATGCCGGCGAGTTTATAACGGTAATGTTACAAAGATATTACAGGATGTGACAATTTCATTAAAAACTGTGACGTTTCCCTGGAGTGGCTGTAATAACCGGGGATATGTTGATGGTATCAGCGTTCTGTAGAGGTCGTTTGAATGTAACAGGGTAATGATTTTGTAGAGCGTGCAGAGTAGCCTTGGGCGTTACTGCTCTCTGTGAGAAAAATATAATACGGTAAGAAGAATCTCTTTTGTTTTGATGCCCATGATTTTTTACCCGGCCTGGTTCCTGTTGATGATTCTATCGGTAAAAACAGGCCTGTGATGCGGGTAGAGTAAAAATAAAAAAGGCCGGGTCAAAATGCCCCGGCCTTTTTTAAACTGCATGTGATCAGGTGATCACAATGGTTTGTTTTACAGCAGTGGAACCATCATCAGTGCAACAATGTTGATGATTTTGATCAATGGGTTGATCGCAGGGCCAGCTGTATCTTTGTACGGGTCGCCTACGGTGTCGCCGGTAACCGCTGCTTTATGCGCATCGGAACCTTTGCCGCCGTGGTGGCCGTCTTCGATATATTTCTTGGCGTTATCCCATGCACCACCACCTGTGGTCATAGAGATAGCAACGAACAGACCAGTTACGATAGTACCGATCAGCATGCCACCCAGTGCCTGTGCACCCAGTGTCAGACCGACAATGATTGGAGCTGCGATAGGTAACAGTGATGGAATCATCATTTCCTTGATTGCCGCTTTGGTCAGCATGTCGACTGCTTTTGAGTAGTCAGGCTTCTGTGTCTTGTCCATGATGCCAGGCATCTCTTTGAACTGACGACGTACTTCGTTGACGATACCGCCAGCCGCACGGCCAACCGCTTCCATCGCCATTGCACCGAACAGGTAAGGGATCAGACCACCGATGAACAGACCGATGATAACCATGTGGTTAGACAGGTCGAAAGTCACTGCTTTGTCAGCTGCTTCCAGTGTGTGCGTGTAATCGGCGAACAGTACCAGTGTTGCCAGACCGGCAGAACCGATGGCGTAACCTTTGGTAACCGCTTTTGTTGTGTTACCAACTGCGTCAAGTGCGTCAGTCGTGTTGCGAACGTCTTCTGGTAGTTCAGCCATCTCTGCAATACCGCCAGCATTGTCAGTGATAGGGCCGTAAGCGTCGAGTGCAACGATGATACCTGTCATGGATAACATGGAGGTTGCTGCAATAGCGATACCGTATAAACCGGCAAGCTCGTAAGCACCCCAGATAGAAGCACAAACGGCGAGCACAGGTGCCGCAGTAGACTTCATTGAAATACCCAGGCCAGCGATAACGTTGGTGCCGTCACCAGTCAGTGATGCAGCAGCGATACGTTTTACCGGATTGAATTCAGTCGCTGTGTAATATTCTGTGATTACGATCATCGCCATTGTCAGCGCCAGGCCAATCAGTGATGCGTAGAACAGATTCATGCTTGAAAAGTTTTCGACTTCAGTAATGTTTACGCCGGACATCATGCCGTCGGTAACAAAGTAGAAAGCGACGGCTGAAAGCAGGGCTGAAATGAAGGTGCCTTTATAAAGCGCATTCATGATCTTTCCGCCATCCGATGTTTTCACAAAGTAGGTGCCGATGATGGAAGTAACGATAGAAACACCGCCCAGCATTAACGGATAGGTAACAGCCAGTGCGGTTGCTTCACCTGCAGTGGTCAGCAACAGGCCGCCTAACAACATGGTAGCAACCAGTGTTACTGCATAAGTTTCAAACAGGTCAGCTGCCATACCCGCACAGTCACCAACGTTGTCACCAACGTTATCGGCGATTACAGCCGGGTTGCGTGGGTCATCCTCAGGGATGCCGGCTTCAACTTTACCGACGATGTCTGCGCCAACGTCCGCACCCTTGGTGAAGATACCGCCGCCCAGTCGAGCAAAGATAGAAATCAGCGATCCACCAAAAGCCATACCGACCAGTGAATGCAGAGCCTGTTCCATTTCAAAACCCATGGAGATCAGGATGGCGTAATAACCGGTAACACCCAGCAGTGCCAGGCCAACCACCAACATGCCGGTGATGGCACCGCCTTTGAAGGCGATGTCCAGAGCCGGTGCGATACCAAGGCGTGCGGCTTCTGCGGTACGTGAGTTAGCACGTACAGAAACGTTCATGCCGATAAAGCCAGCCAGGCCGGAGAAGATTGCGCCGATGGCGAAACCGATAGCGGTGGTGGCATTCAGGGCAAACATGATGGCGAAAAAGACGATCACGCCGACTACGCTGATGGCGGAGTACTGGCGCTTCAGGTAGGCCTGTGCACCTTCCTGAATAGCTTGTTGTATACGTACCATTTCATCGTTACCCATGGGTTTCGATAGCACGTTAAAAATAGTAACAATGCCGTAGCCTATTCCGAGCAGGGAACACGCCAGGGCGATTAGTATTTCAGTAGACATTGTTTAAATCTCCGTTAATAGGAAGTTAAAAGTTCTGGTTCAAAGTTTTAGTTTTTAAGACCACTTTATTTTTTCGGGTTACTCTCCTGAGTAGCTGTGGCATTGCGTCCATCCTGGACATAATCAAAAGCCCTGACGAACAGGGCTTTTGATTATAAAAAATTAGCTTTCTAATGCTTTAAATATGGCATCGCGAATATCTTCAACGCTACCAACGCCGGCGATGTGGTGGTATTTGGGGGCATTCGCTTCACCTGATTTAGACCATTGCGTGTAGTATGCAATAAGCGGTTCCGTCTGGTCATGATATACGTCAAGTCTTTTCTTAACGGTCTCTTCCTTGTCGTCATCACGCTGAATTAGATCCTCTCCAGTTTCGTCATCTTTGCCTTCAACTTTAGGCGGATTGAAAACGATATGGTAAGTGCGACCGGAGGCGGGGTGTACACGGCGACCGGACATGCGTTTAACGATCTCGTCATCATCAACGTCAATTTCAACAACGGCATCAATATCGATGCCCTGCTCTTTTAAAGCATCTGCCTGTGGCAGGGTGCGGGGAAAACCGTCAAACAGAAAACCGTTTTTGCAATCATCTTCGGCGATGCGATCCTTGACCAGGCCGAGAATAATTTCATCGGTTACCAGGCCACCGGCATCCATGACTTTTTTTGCTTCCAGTCCCATCGGCGTGCCGGCTTTAACGGCGGCGCGTAACATGTCACCGGTTGATATTTGAGGGATGTTGTATTTTTTTGTGATGAAGCCCGCCTGTGTGCCTTTGCCTGCACCGGGACCACCTAATAAAATTAATTTCATATTTATCTCTGTCGTTATTATTTATTGAGTGCTTTGTATCATGTTGCTTTTTAAAAAAGTGACATGGTATAAAGCATGTTCTAACTTTTGTTATTGCAAAAAAATACCTGCGTCATGTTTCCATGAGCAGGTATTTTTGTTTTAGCTTTTAAATGCACTTTCAAATACTGTGCCGGGTCTTATTTCCCACTGTTGTTCCAGTTGGTATTCCCGGATAAGCGCATCGACTGTTTCCTGGCCGAAGTCTCGCATTACTTCGCCTAGCACCATCCTGCAGGCATTGCGGTTATAACCGCTGCCCAGGCTGGCATGCATGGCGATCAGCTCGTGTGCTTTTTCGAGAGTCATACCCGTATCACTTCCTGTGTTACTTTATTTTAAAGTCAGGGCACTTTTTAGCGACCATAACTTTTTTCAGCTGAACGTATTTTGGCAAACCGTTTTTCTTGTATGCCGGGTAGTCTTCGCCGCGAATCAGAGGCTCAAGATATTCACGACATTTTTTGGTGATACCAAAACCGTCTTTCGAGATGAAACTTTTTGGCATCATCTTTTCAACGTTAGCAACTTTCTTCAGCGGTGCCATTTCGACTTTCCACTTGTAAGGTTTGTTGCTGATGCGTTTGATTGCTGGCATAACAGAGTTATGGCCTTTCAGTGCGTATTCAACGGCCGCTTTACCGGTAGCGTAAGCCTGGTCAACATCTGACTTGGATGCGATGTGACGTGCTGCGCGTTGCATGTAGTCAGCAACACCCCAGTGATATTTGTGGCCAAGTTTTTCCTGGATCATGCCGGCAACAACGGGTGCCGCGCCGCCTAACTGGCTGTGACCGAAAGCATCTTTCAGACCGGTTTCAGCAAGGAATTTGCCGTTTGGCCATGCTACGCCTTCAGAAACAACCACGGTGCAGTAGCCGAACTTTTTAACTTTTTCGTCGACGTTTTTGAGGAATTTCTTCTGGTCGAATTTAACTTCAGGGAACAGAACAACGATTGGAATTTCGTGATCATCGGTTGATGCCATGGCACCGGCTGCTGCGATCCAGCCTGCGTGACGACCCATTACTTCGAGTACGAATACTTTGGTTGAAGTCTTGCACATAGAAGCTACGTCGTAGCTGGCTTCCAGTGTTGAAACCGCGATGTACTTGGCAACTGAACCGAAACCCGGGCAGTTGTCAGTGATCGGCAGATCGTTATCAACGGTTTTAGGAACGTGAACGGCTGTGATCGGGTAACCCATTTTTTTGCCGATCTGAGAAATTTTCAGACAGGTGTCAGCAGAGTCGCCGCCGCCGTTGTAGAAGAAGTAACCAATGTTGTGCGCCTTGAATACTTCGATCAGACGTTCGTATTCGGCTTTGTTGTCTTCCAGACTTTTGAGTTTGAAGCGGCATGAACCAAATGCGCCTGATGGTGTGCTGCGCAGACCGGCGATGGTGGCTTTGGTTTCTTTGTTGGTGTCGATCAGTTCTTCGGTGAGAGCACCGATGATACCGTTTGCGCCGGCGTAGACGCGACCGATTTTATCTTTGTGCTTGCGTGCAGTTTCGATAACACCACATGCTGATGCGTTGATGACGGCGGTTACGCCACCAGATTGCGCATAAAATGCGTTCATTTTGCTCATAATATTCCTCTGAAGTTATATTAGTTTTTAATTTGTTCTATCGGCCAATGGTTTCTGCTGGCCCTGGTTTTACGGGTTGTTGGCCTCTTCGGCTTCCTGTCGCAAGTCGGTTTCTTTGTCTGCGTGTACCTGTAGCAGGGTGGTTACGCAGTCTGCAATCTCGTCAAATTCAGATTTTCCTGTGCCGTACTGCTGATAGCCCCGGTAATAAAACTGGCTGCGATAAGTGCGCTCGGCCACTTTGACGATGATGAAACTGGTCTCGCCAACCTGCCAGAACAGCGCCGGGCAGGTGGTTAGTTCCCGGTCATGCGGGTACAGCTTTGTTTCGACATCTGCCAGTTGTAATTCAATATCCTGATCGGGCCAGCGCTGTTTCAAGGTCGAACTCACTGCCCACTCTTCGGTATCCGTAATATCTGGAATTGTTGACATTAATGCTGAACCTGGATCATTTTTCTTGGCTGGCGAGAATACCTTAAATTAGTCTGGATTTCAGCCCCCAAATGGGGGTGTATCCCGAAATAGCCCTACGAAAGCCGAGTGATTAGTGTAAAGCGTTCATATTTTCCACGCCGTGCTTTAATTCGTCGGCAGTGGCATCACGGACTTCTTTGATGGTGATGTTGTAGGTGATGATTTTGCCTGCGAGTGGATGGTTGCCATCGACGGTTAATTTGCCGTCTTCAATCTTTGTGACGTAGAACATCTTGCTCTCGCCCTGCTCGTTCTGAAACTCGACTTCAGCGCCGATGGTGTGAAACTGGGGTGGCACATTGTTGATATCGTCGGAGAAGGTCAGCTCGGGGTCGTGTGCACCGAAAGCTTCTTCCGGGTCCAGTGTGACATGCACCAGATCGCCTTCTTTATGGCCGGCGAGTGCGCTTTCGATCTTTTCGATGACCTGGCTGTTTACGCCGTGGATGTACTGGATCGGCATATCGATACGTTCCAGAATATTGTCGTCTTCATCGGTGATGGTGTAGACGAGAGAAACAAACTTGTTTTGGCTGATTTTATCTGACATATGCTCGGTTACTGGTCTGGGGTTATTGACTTAAAAACAAAGCGCGTATTTTACACGCTTCCAGCACGCTTTGCAGGTAGCTAAAGTGGGTGTTTTTTGTAATCGTGTTTTCAACGGTAATGAGAAATATACTGTGGGAATAATCGTTTTTACTCGGGGTATAATAGGCTTTTTTGTAATAACTGATTTAGCGGGTGAGGTTATGGAATCCAGTGGCTGTTCGGCGGGCGAACCGTTTGCATTGCGAGTATTAGGTGACAGTATGTTGCCGGAATTTGCTGAGGGAGCGATTATCATCATCGATCCGGAAGGTACTGTGCGCGATGGCTGTTATGTGATGGCAGAATATAATAACGAGTACATCTTTCGCCAGCTGCGCATTGTCGACGGCAAATATTTTCTGCAGCCGTTAAACGATCTGTACGATACCGTGGAAATTCCCGGCCAGGATGCGATTCAGGGCGTGATTACGCAGCAGGCGGGCCGGCGGCGGAAAGATCATAAGCACTACGGGAAAAGCAATGAATAGATAATAGTGAATAGTTAAAAACGCTATGTTTGGAGAGCAGTAGGGTGGGCATGTTTTTATGCCCACGCGGAAATAATCAGCCGTTGACTGCGTGGGCACAAAAAAACGTGCCCACCCTACGATCTGGTGCTTGATCTCGCCATAGTTTTAAAATTCATTATTCATTATTCATTATTCATTACGCACTACGCCTTTATAGTACGCCTATCCGGATGCATAAAGGATGAACAGAAACCCGCGTTCAGCATTTCGTCTACATCATCCGGGTCGAGGACTTCCTGCTCCAGGTTGTACAGCGGTAATTCATAATCGTTCCAGCCACGCAGGCCGGTTTTCATTGAGTAGATGTTGGTAAACCCCATCATTTGCAGCATTTGCGTGCCAAGAACGCTGCGCAGGCCGGAACGACAGATAATCACAATTTCTTTATCACGGCCTTCAACCAGGTCGGGGATGGCATCTTCGTATTCTGCTTCACAGGCCGATTCCAGAATACCGCGCGGCACCAGCATTGAACCTTTGATGTGAAATCTTGAGAATTCGCACTCTTCACGAATATCGACCAGCATCAGGTCTTTGTTTTCCTTGATGCGTTCTTCGACATCCCAGGGCATGAGTTCGGTGATGGTTTTGCTGGCTTCAGCGACGATTTCTTTGAAAGTTTTCATGGTCTGATTTTTGGTTTGTAAATAAAAAATATTGTCCACAGATGAACGCAGATAAACACAGATAGTAAAAGCTTTAAAAACGTGTTTATCCGTGTTTATCTGCGTTCATCCGTGGACTAAATGTGTTTAATCTTTTTCTTTGTTCTTCTGACGCAGGCCATGCTCAACCGCCATCACTGCTGCTTCGACGCGTGAGTGGATGTTGAGTTTTCGGAGGATGGCTTTGACATGCAGTTTGACGGTGCCATCGGAGATACCCAGATTTCTGGCGATGAGTTTGTTGCTCTGGCCTTCGGCCAGCAGGCAGAGAATCTCGGTTTCGCGCGGGGTTAGTTCCGAGAACGGGCCTTCGTCATCATCCATCGGGGTTTCGCCCTGAACCATTCTGGCCAGTGCATCGGTGAGGTCGGCAGCGACCACGTTTTTACCGTTCTCGATGTCGCGCAGTGCGCCGACCAGTTCTTCCGGCTCCATGTCTTTTAGCAGGTAACCCTGTGCGCCGGTGCGCAGTGCCTTGATCAGGTCGCTTTCATCATTGCTGGTGGTGAGCATGACCACCGGGATGTTGGGTAATTCCTTGCGTAATACGGGCAGGGTATCGAGGCCGCCCATGCTCGGCATGCGCAGGTCGAGCAGGATGATGTCGGGCAGAATCTTTTTCGCCAGTTCGATGCCTTCCTTGCCATCGGCGGCAACGCCGACGACATCGATACTTCGTTGTTCGAGCAGACCTTTCAGGCCGTCACGAAACAGGGCATGGTCATCAATGATTATTACGCGCATATTATTGTTCTGTATTTTTATGAGATGCTCAGTTTAGCACGCTGAATTTATCATGAATCATCAGAACTGTCTTTATATCTGAAACGCAGCTCGACGCGGGTGCCTTCGTCGGGTTCGCTTTCGATTTTCAGTTCGCCGCCAAGATGACGGGCGCGCTCTTTCATGATGGTCAGCCCCAGGTGTTCACCCTCGGAGCTCTGTATCTTGCTCTGGTCAAAGCCCTTGCCGTCGTTTTCGATAAGAATGCGGATATTGCCGTCGTCATCACAGTTCAACAGTACGCGTACGATGTAGGCGTTGGCGTGTTTTTTTATGTTGGCCAGCGCTTCCTGCACGATGCGGTAGGCGTTGAGTTCCATGTTGGATGGCAGCGGCAGGGTTTGATCATCGGACTGCAGCATGATGTGGATGCCGGTGTCGTTGCGGAATTTTTCGACCGCGCGTTTTACTGCCGGCAGCAGCCCCTGCTGTTCGATGGGTACGCGGCAGTGGGCGATGAGTTCACGCAGGTCGGTGGTGGCTTCGTCGAGTGCGTGTTCCACCGATTCGATGGTTTTGAAGGCCATGAAGTCGCCCACTGGTTGCAGGCTCTGGTCGAGGATGCGAATCTGAAAACGCATTGATGCCAGTGTTTGTGCCAGTGAGTCGTGTAATTCATTGGCGATGATGTTGCGCTCGTCCTTGATCAGCTGCAGGCGGTTTTTATTTTCGATGTGTGTGCGTTCAAAAAACTCACCCAGGTGTGCTCCCAGTGAAAGCAGCAAATAGGCCATCTCTTCATTGATGTTGATCTCATCTTCAACAAAAAGATTGATCACGCCCAGAGTGCGAATTTTGAAACGCACGGGAATGCATAGCTGTTTGGGTGGCAGTGTCTCCAGCCCCAGTTCGTTTTTTCGAATCTGGATTTCGTCGATTACGTCGGTGTCAAAACTGAACAGGTGGCCGTCGATGGGGGCGTGCTGGATGCTGTTGGCCTGCTCTTCGGTGATGCCGAAATAGGCGACCAGATCCATCAGGCCGTCATCGGTGATCAGCTGGATGGAGCCGGCACCGGCGTTAAAATGCTGTTTTAGAAGAACCAGAAAATCGTGCAGGATCTGGTCTTTCTCGTGTGCCGAGCCAAGCGCGCTGCTGATCTGGTAGAGCAGCGTAATAGATGGCGTGCTCCATTTGAACAGGGATGACTCGGCCATGGGTTCGCTGCGGGTAACCGGTCTATTCGACAGGTGGTTTGTAGTTCGGATCGTTTGGATTCATGAAGATAAACTGGAATTTCTCCGGTTCCAGCTCGACAAAATCGATGACAGTGTTTTTCAGCAGTTCAGCGCTGGTGGCGGAGAGGATGATCTCGATATCTTCAGTAGTGACGGTGATATCGTCTTCCTTGCTGTCGTCAAAACCCATGCCGTAGTGAATGCTATTGTCGTCGTTGCGCGATGCAGCGATGCGCAGGGACATGCCTTCGGCCTTGCCTTGTTCAGCGGAAAGTTTAATTTGTTCAGCGGCAGCTGGGGTGACTGTAATCATAATATTTTGTTGTTTGCCTGTTTGTATTTATGGACTTTATTCTGTGGGCTGTTTTTTGTTTTTGCAAGCTCTGGCAAAATTTATAAATCGTTGTGCCCAGGGGTTGTTCCAGGTATTGCGCTGGTGGGTGTAGTTGGCCAGCAGGTTTTTGTAAACGTAACCATCAAATTCACCGTTGATGCCTGTACCGCGTTTTACCTGAAAGGCAAATTGTACATTTTTATCGACGGTATTAAAACGTGAATAGTGAAATTCATGGGCATTGATGATGTCATCGGCTGACTGTGTCGCCAGTTTGGGCCAGGGGTGGTTGGCGGTTTCCTGTAATTGCACATAACCGCGACCCTGTGGGGTTTTTTCCATGATGATGTCGGTGTCGATGCAGCCGACCATCTGGCAGACTTCTTTATTCCACTGGATGGAGCGCGCCAGATACATCAGACCGCCGCATTCGGCGTAGGCGGGCAGGCCGCTGTCGATGGCGGTTTTTATCGCGCTGCGTAAACCGGCATTGGCTTCCAGCTCGTTCATGTGGGTTTCTGGAAAACCACCGCCGATAAACAGGGCATCAATCTCGGGCAATTCAGTTTGATGACAGGGATCGATTTCGATCAGTTCAGCGCCGGCATCCTGCAGTGCCTGCAGATCATCGGGGTAATAAAAACCGAAGGCCGAGCAGCGCACCAGGCCGAGCTTTATGTTTGCCTGCTCGCTTGTCCTGCTGTTATGAATTTCGATAGTGGTTTGTGCTGCCGGCAGTTCTTCTGTTTGCGCAGCGATGTTTAATACTGCGTCGAGGTTGACCTGGTCGTTGACTGCATCAGCCAGCAGCTGGATTTTCTGTGTGCAGAAGGGGTCCTCATGGCCGGGCACCAGGCCAAGGTGGCGCTCGTCGATATCAAAACGCTGGTCGTTGTGTATGGCTCCGACCACTTCAACATCGGTGTAGTGTTCGATGACATTGCGTAGCTTGCTTTCATGGCGTGAGCCGCCGAGCCGGTTGAGAATGACTCCCTTGATCTGAACCTCTTTATCAAAGGCCTGGTAACCAAGGATTAAAGGTGCGATACCACGTGTCATGCCGCGTGCGTTTAACACCAGTATGACCGGTGTTTTGCTCAGTGTCGCCAGTGCCGCATTGCTGTTACTGCCGTCCAGATCGAGGCCATCATACAACCCCTTGTTGCCTTCGATCACTGAGATGTCGACACCACGCGATTTGTTCTGCATCAGAGCGAGGATCTCATCACGCTCCATGGTGTAGAAATCAAGGTTGTAACAGTTACGCCCGGTGGCCTGTGTCAGCCAGTAGGGGTCGATGTAATCCGGACCTTTTTTAAAACTCTGAACAATATTACCGCGCTGTTTGATCGCCGCACACAGGCCGATGCTGACGGTGGTTTTTCCTGATGATTTGTGAGCTGCTGAGATGAAAAGTCGAGACACGATAAACTTCGTTTAAGTGAACAGTGAAAAATGAAAAATGAAAAATGGAAAGACTAAAAGCGAAAAGCCCAAAGAGCTATGGCTTTGGGCTTGAAGTGAAACATCGTGTTTTTGCTTTTGTTTCTTATTTTTCACTTTTCATTTTTCATTTTTCATTTGGCGTGATGTGGATCTGCAACGCTATCAGCAAGTGAAACAGGTAAGAAGCGTAGCACCTTAAGCGCAAAAGCAACAATAAACAACGTCATCGCGATGCCGCCAAGGCCAAGCATTATTTCCGGCAGGCTAGGGGTATAACTATTGACCACGCCGTCGTAGAAAGAGCTGCTTACTTCGTAACCCGGGAATATTTCTAGCGGGTAAGCCTGGCCGGCGATCAGGATGGTGTAGATCTTGGCAAAGCCACCAAAGATGATCAGGGTGCAGATCAGGCCTAAAGTGGTACGGCAGTTTTTAACGCCCGGTGCGTAGATCAGGATTAACGGGATAATGCCGCCAAGCAGGATTTCACCGATCCAGAAGATGTTGGTGAATACGCCGCCTTCCAGTAACAGGAATTTTTCAACGCCGTGGTGTTGTGTTGCATACAGGTTGGTCAGGTGATAGACCGCAGTGAAGTAAAGCACGCCGGCAACAAATACACCCAGCAGGTTTCTCAGGCGATTGAGTACCACGTCGCCCAGTTCCATGTTGTTCCATTTGTAGGTCGCCATCAGTACCAACAGGAAGATGGCCAGACCGAAGGAGAAGGACATGACGATGAACATTGGTGCCATCAGCGCTGCGTCATAAGCGGAACGTGCCACCAGGAAGCCGAAGATGGAACCGGTACCAGTAGTCAGGATCAAGCGCCAGACAAAGGCCGCGAAGCCGGCATAAGGCTTATATTTGTAAACGTTGTGATCCATCATGGTCCACAGGTAAGCGCCGACGAAACCGAAGAAGCCGGTGTACAGGATGATGTTCCAGGCAAAGATCGATTTGAAGTTGTAGTAGGTCATGGCGACGATCAGGCGATCAGGACGACCCAGGTCAAGCAGCAATACTACCAGACCGCCGGTAAGCAGGGCGATAGCCAGCAGTGCCGAGAGACGTGCCATCGGCTCGTACAGTTTCTTTCTGAACACCGATGCAATCGATGCCACGTTTAATGCGCCGGAAGCGGCGACGATGAGGAAAATAGCAAATACGTGAGGCATGCCCCAGACGATTTGATTGTTCATGCCGGTTACGTGGTGGCCTTCATGTTCCATATAAAATACTGCGCCCAGTGCCAGTAATATGACAAAGGCCAGGGCACCGAGAAAACCGAAATAGGCCGGGCTTTTTCCTTCTAAAGAAGTGTATTCTATTTTACTCATTATTATTCTCTACTATTCGTTCATACCCTGATAACGCACACCGGTATTCAGTGCCAGATCAGAACGTAGTTGTTTGCCGCCGTGTTTTTTCAGCTCGATAGAAATCGGGCTGTTGGGATCTTTCAGATCACCAAATATCATGGCGTTATGATTTTCTGCGGTACAGGCTTCGACGCAGGCAGGTATGCCGCCGTTATCGACGCGGGTAACACACATGGTGCAGGCTTCAACCGTGCCTTTACCGCGTGGCGCACTCAGCTTCTGGTTTTTCACATCTTCGTGTACGAAAGAGCGTGCCTTGTACGGGCAGGCCATCATGCAGTAACGACAACCGATGCAGATGTGTTTGTCGACCAGTGCGATACCGTCGGCGCGTACAAAGGATGCGCCGGTGGGGCAGACATCGGCACAGGGTGCAGTTTCACAATGCTGGCACATCAGCGGCAATGAAAGTTCATGGCCGGTTGATTTGCTCTTCAGTGTGACCTTGCGGATGTACTGTGCGTCCGTTTCCGGGCGGTTGTGACCGATCAGGCCGTTTTCTTCGTTACAGGCATCAACACAGTCGGTGCAGCCAGTGGCGCACTTGGTAGTGTCAATTAACATGCCCCAGCGATTTTTGCTGCTGACTTCCTGGTCCAAAGGACGGGTCGAAACCGATGTATTCAGATCAGTGGCATCACCATCGATGGCATGGGCAGAGGTGCTATGCAGCAGTACGCCCGGTGCGATGGTAATGGTGCCGGCGACGGCGGCTTTTGATAAAAAGTCGCGTCGTGAATTGTTGATCGTTTTGTTTTCAGTCTTTTTCATTACTGCTTAACTCCCTTGTCTGCTGCGTTGCTGGCAGCAAGAGTCTGTTGTAACTGTTGGCGTAATGATGACGTGTGCGAGTTACGTTTTATATATTTCTGAGGACGGTCAGCATGACACTGGAAACAGTCGATCTGCACAGCGGTGTATTCATGACAGGCGCTACAGAAGTGCTGATCAGTCTCAATGCCGGCAATCTCGCCATTTTCATCTGGCTCGACGTGACAGTTGATACAGTTTGCCAGGCTTTCCGGCTCACCACGAATACCTTCGCGCATGGTTTCATCACGTTCGTGCAGGATGTAATTCATGTGTTCTCTGCGCATTACATCTTCGGGCTGAATGCATTTTACGCTTTTATCTGTTGGCTCATGAATATCCGGGAAGGGCGTTCCAGCGTGTGCCGTTCCGACCAGTGTCGAAGCCGACAGCAGGCTGAAGCCAACCAGTGCATAAACCATAACTGCAGTTTGTCGTAAAAATCTTGTCATCAGATTACCTGTTATTTAGTAACTTGCTTTATTGTGCGCGGTTCGCCTGAGCGACGCACTTTTTTAGCCATCACCCAGAGCCATGTCGATGTAACCTGTAGGACATACGTCAGAACAGATATGACAACCGATACATTTGCTGTAGTCAGTATCAACATAGCGACCAGTGGTATGTTGATCTTTCTTAACACGGAAAACCGCATCCTGAGGACAGTAGATAACACAGTTATCACACTCGAAACACATGCCACAGCTCATGCAGCGATTTGCTTCGGCAATGGCCTGTTCTTCTTCCAGGCTTTTCTGGCGTTCTGCGAAGTGACCTAAAACTTCATCTGAAGAAGGCACGTCGGTTTCACGCAGGTTGCGAGGTGTGTATTCGAAGTGGCCGAGGAACATGTGATCAGTTGTGATGATCTCCTGTGCTGCGCGGTCTTCGAAGTTGTGGATTGCGTAGTTTTCCTTGTCTGTACCACGCTGACCATCTTCTTTGTGCTCATCTGGATTGTATGGTTCTGGATCCAGACCGGCTTCGTGTAATTTCTTGGCCAGGTCGAAGTGGTGTACATCAACTTTCGGACGTTTTTTCAGTTCGATGTTGTTGAAGTGGTTTTCGATGGTTTCAGAAACGATGTAAGCCTGGCCGATAGCTGTGGTCAGCAGGTGAGGGCGCACGATGTCGCCACATACAAAGTGATTTTCTTTACCAGGTACGCGGAATACGTTGTCGGCATCCATCAGGCTGCGACCGTTGTCGAAGTCTTCCAGACCTTCCAGGTTGCCGCCCTGACCAATCGCTGCAACGATAAGGTCGGCTTCAACGATGTATTCTTTGCCGCCTTCAACAGCAACCGGTGCATTGTTTTCCCAGGTTGAGTCAACAAATTTCATGCCGGTGGCACGACCGCTGTCATCACGAATGATTTCAACAGGCATGACTTCGTTCATCAGGTTAACGCCTTCCTTGATAGCATCTTCAACTTCATGCTCAGCGGCTGTCATTTCTTCTTTCTTGAACAGCGCGGTCAGTGTTACCAGGTCACAGGGAACGTTTTTAGATGAGTCATGGTCAGCGTGAGAGATTTCACCGTTTACCACAGCTTCCGGTGCTTCGTTGTAATCGGGGATGGTGCCGATACGACGAGACACAGAAACCACGTCGATAGAGGTATCACCACCACCGATACACAGCACTTTCTTGGCAGTGTATTTCATTTCGCCTTTGTTGAACTGCTCGAGGAATTTAACCGCAGAGATACAGTTAGGAGTTTCGTCCCAGCCTTCCAGCGGAACGCCACGGCCTGTCCAGCAGCCCAGTGCCCATAAAACAGCATCAAATTCTTTTTCGAGTTCTTCAACGCTTACGTCACGGCCAACACGTGTGTTCATGCGTGTTTCGATGTGACCCATGTCTAAAATACGCTGACATTCGTTGTTCAGGAAGTCGCGTGGTGTACGATAGCCGGGGATACCGTAACGCATCATGCCGCCCAGCTCATCATGATCATCAAAGATGGTAGAGGCGATGCCTTTGCGACGCAGCTGGTAAGCCGCTGCCATGCCAGCAGGGCCACCACCGACGATGGCGACTTTCTTGCCAGTCATCTCAGCGCTGTTATCAAATTTGAAACCTTCAGTAAACGCGGTGTCACCGATGTACTGCTCAACCGAGTTAATGCCGACGAAGTCTTCAACGTCGTTACGGTTACAGCCGTCCTGACAAGGTGCAGGACAAACGCGACCCATCATAGACGGGAAAGGGTTGGCATCAGTCGAGCGACGGAAAGCGTATTCCTGCATTGAAACACCTTCAGGAGGCAGTTCGATGCCGCGCACGATGTCCAGATAACCACGGATGTCCTCACCTGATGGGCAGCTGCCCTGACACGGTGGAGTACGGTGCACGTAAGTAGGGCATTTATGTGATGAATCTTCTTTGAAGATTTTGTTGTCGAAGCCGCCCCAGTCCTGGTCGCCCTCTTCAAATTTTCTGAAGGTTAACTTCGTGTTTTGCATATCTTCTTTGGAAGTGGCCATGCCAGTTCTCCTGTCGCTTGTGCCCGGTTATCCGGGTCTATGTCAAAAAGTGTGTATAAATATTCGTTTTTTTCTTTAAGCTGCTTCGTCGCTGTCTTCAGCTTCGTCGCCGCCCTGTCCTTCAAGAATAATTGCATTGCTCACCAGCTGGTGAACGCTGACAATCTGATCCATGGTCATGCCGTAGTAGGGCAGGACTTTTGTGAATTGGGATTTACAGATGGCGCATATTGCAGCCATGTGTGTCACGCCGTGATCCGATATCACGTTTTTCAGCGATTCCATGCGCGGCTGTGCGCCTTTCAGGCGTAATTCCATGAGGTCGTCTGTCAACAGACCGCCACCGCCGCCGCAGCAGAAGGTTGCGTCATGGGTGGTGTCAGCCGCCATGTCGTGATAGTTATTGCACACCGCCTGGATAACCTGGCGTGGTGTGGTGAACTGGCTTCCCGGTGTTTCACCGATGCGTGAAGCACGCGCGATGTTACATGAGTCGTGGAAGGTCAGTGTCATGTGATCGTTTTCTGACTTGTCAATATTCAGCAGATTGCGATCCAACGCATCTTTGGTAAATTCAAGAATGTGCTGCGGAATAGGGTAGTTCTGGTCGAGGAAATCCCACGGGCCGGCCAGTGTGTTCAGGTGGTTGTAGGCAACACGCCATGCGTGGCCACACTCGCCGAAGATGATGCGTTTCACGCCCAGCTCTTTGGCTGCATCACGAATACGCAGTGAAATCTGGCGCATGTGTTCGTAGTTACCGATGAACAGACCGAAGTTGGCCGCTTCCGAAGCTTTTGAGCTCAGGGTCCAGGTAACGCCGGTTGCGTGGAATACTTTTGCGTAACCGATCAGGCCGTCGATGTGTGGTTCAGCAAAGAAGTCAGCTGATGGGGTGACCAGCAGAATTTCGGCACCTTTCTCGTCCAGCGGGAAGCGTACTTTCACTTCGATATCGTCTTCGACTTCTTCTTCCAGACCTTCCAGTGTGTCGACCAGTGCAGGCTCGGGCAGACCGAGGTTGTTACCGATCTTGTGTACTTTAGGAATAATCTGGTTGGAGTATTTCTGACCCATGCCGATCATTGCCAGCATGTCGCGTGCGGCCATGGTGACTTCAGCGGTATCGATGCCGAAGGGGCAGAATACTGCACAGCGACGACACTCGGAACACTGGTGGTAGTAGCTGTACATGTCCTTGATGACTTCTTCGGTCAGGTCAACAGCACCAACCAGTTTCGGGAAGTACTTGCCGGCGAAGGTGAAGTAGCGGCGATAAACTTTACGCAGCAGATCCTGACGTGCCACTGGCATGTTCTTTGGATCAGCGGTGCCGATGAAATAATGGCATTTATCAGTACAGGCACCACACTTGACGCAGATGTCCATAAATACCTGTAGCGAACGGTATTTACTGAGTTTTTCTTCCATTAATTCCAGAAATTTTTCTTTCCAGCCGTCAATCAACTGGCCTGGTTCTTCAGGACTTGGGAAACCCATATCAGACTGGAATTCTTCACCGGCAACAAACGGTATGCTGTGCGCCATCGCGCCTTCCATGATAGATGGAATGATGGGGAATTCGTGCGTTTCTGGTATTTCGTAATCAGCCATTATTATATTTCCAGTTAAACTCGGTTATGCGTTGCGGCCGTCTTTGGCTTCAATTTCTGCGCCCCATGGAGACAGGTGACGCTTCTCACGTGGGTTGTCGATTTGGTAACGTGTCGGTGACATGAATAAACCAGGTGCGTGCAACAATTTACTGATCGGGAAAATCATCGCTAAAAACAGGACCATGGTCAGGTGCGCCAGCAGCACAGGGTCGCTTGGCAGGTTCTGCCAGTCGAACAGGAATAATCCCATAATGAATGCTTTTAACTGGACGATGTCTGTGTGTGCAACATAAGCGATGCCAAGACCGGTGATAGCAATGCCCAGGATCAGCAGCAGCATCAGGTAGTCAGATATTGATGAGATGTAGCGAACGCGGTCAACAAAAAAGCGGCGCGCTAATAAACCAAGCAGACCAACGACCATGGCGAAACCTGCGTAATGACCAAAGCTCTGTACGATCATGTTGTTTACCAGCGGCCAGATAAAAGAATCTGGTGAGATTACGTAGCGCAGGTGACGGAAGAACGCGAGCAGCAATGAAGCGTGGAACATGAAGCTGAATATCCATGTCCATTTGGTTGCGCGAAACAGGCTGTTGAACAGCACAACTTCGGTGAAGAAGCGATAAACAACGCCTTTCTTTGTTAATGGTGCCGGGGTAACGGCGATCTTTAACGGCGCAGGAACACGTTTGTATTGCAATAACTTGTTAGTGATGCCTGCCACTAATGTGATCATTGCCACATAAAACAGTATGACGTACAAAATACTAAGTGCGCTCATTAAAATATCTCGTTAAGTGAATAGAGCAGTTTGCGGGTGCAAAAGACTCTAGCAAAAATTTATTTATAAACTTTAAATAAGACACATCGGGTGTTGCAGGATGTGTCTTATTTAAAGTTGCGGGGTAGTATAGCTACCCCGAACTCATAATCTTTAATTTAAAACTTTAAAGATTATACACAACCAGTAGGCTTAGGCAGACCAGCATATTTACATGCTTGCTTACCAGGGCCGTATGGGAACAACTCGTACAGGTACTTGCTGTTGCCTTTTTCTTTACCAAGACGTTTACCAACTGCTTTGGTCAGTACGCGTACTGCTGGAGCAATTTGATACTCTTCGTAGTACTCGCGCAGGAAGTTGATGATGTCCCAGTGCTCGTCAGTCAGTACCTGGTCTTCAGCAGCAGCCATAGCTTCACCTACAGCTGGCTCCCATTCATTTAAGTTTGCTAAATAGCCTTCTTCGTCGACTTCAAATTGCTTGCCGTTTACTTCGATTGATGCCATGTTAATTTCCTCGTAGTGAGCTTAATATTAAAAAATGTTTAAAGCCAAGATTGAACAGAGTCGTGCTCAGCTACCAAATTGACAAAGCCCTCGTAATCGACGACTTTGATACCATCAGCCAGTTTGCCTTCGAGTCCACGAGCCTGAAGGTCAGGACCGAGTACGGCAAATGTCACGCCACTGGCATTTTTGATTTTTTCTGCAGCACTGGTTCCAGTGGTTGCAGCGTAAACACCGTCTTCGATCAGCAGTACGGTAGAACCGTCTTTTGCATAACCAAGGCAGGTGTCGAATGTGTTAGATTCGAATGGAGATTTGTTTACTGTGTGTAATAGTGTCATTTTAATCTCCTAGAAACTTAGACAAATATCTTGTTCAGCCATAACGTCAGCCAGCTCGGCACGGCTTACCAGACGGATAGAGTCTTTTTCAGCCCAGTCGTCATCTTCATCTTCCCAGACCAGGTGCTGAAGATCGTCTAATGTCAGGCCACGCTCTTCAAGTGATTCTTTTTCGACATAAATCTTGTTTACATCGTAATCGCCTAAAGCAGAGTAGGTTGGCGAGAAGTTTTTCTGACCTATCGCCTCTGTGTTTTGACCTTTGGTCAGTTCGTAAACACCGTCACCGATGAATGCGAGGCTAACGTCCTGATCAAAAGCTGCGCCAATTAAAACAACCTCTAAAGATTCCAGGGCATAGATGCTGCCGTAAGGGGCTTTGCGGTTGACGTACATGAATTTTTTAACTGCCATTACTATATCTCCTACGCACCGAACACGACTAAACGATCTGATTCGATACCGGCTTCGATCAGCTGACCAAGGCCAGAGATGCGGAAACCTTCGTTCAGGTTGTTATCTTCGAAACCCTGACGTTTTGCTTCGTCGACATCCATCATGCCGCGACGTTGTGCTGCAGCGATGCAGACAACCAGGTCAAGGTTGTTTTCTTTTGACAGCTCAGACCATAGTTTTGGAATGTCGCGATCATCTTGTGGCGGAACCGCAAGTTTGGTCGCGTTGTTTACACCGTCGTGATAGAAGAAAACACGGAATACTTCATGTCCGGCGGCGATAGCAGCCTTGGCAAACTGATACGCTGTATCAGATGCCTGGTGCTGGTAAGGCCCTTCGTTAACTTGAATACTAATCTTCACATTTGCACCTATTAGAAACGGATGTGTGTTGATGCATTCAGACTGTTACGTGCGCCGCGCCAGTTATCAATGTGATACTTGGTGAAAGGCAGGTTGGTCACTTCGAAGAAACGAGGCCAGCCAATACGCTCGATCCAGTCGTTAATGCGTTCCCAGTCCTGAGCGTCTTCTTTATAAGCTTTCAGGATGTTTTTCACGATAGCTGTTGCTTCAGGCCAGCGTGGTGGGTTGTTAGGGATACCGGCAGCAACCAGTTTCTGGAAAGTAGGTTTGCTACGAGCGTTTGAGTGATTACCGCCAACCCATACAGCCAGTTTTGAGTGCTCAGCATCGTTGATCTGCATTGGAGGACAAGGAGGGAAACATGCACCACAACAGATACATTTCTTCTCGTCAACTTCCAGTGAAGGCTTGCCGTTAACCATTGCAGGACGAATCGCAGCAACAGGGCAACGGGCAACAACTGAAGGACGTTCACAGACGTTTGAAACCAGGTCATGGTTGATCTTGGGTGGTTTAGTGTGCTGTACGTTGATCGCGATGTCGCCCTGACCACCACAGTTAATCTGACAACAAGAAGTCGTAATATGAACACGGTTAGGCATGTTGCAGTTACGGAACTCATCGATCAGTTCGTCCATCATGGATTTCACAACACCTGATGCATCAGTACCAGGGATGTCACAGTGCAACCAGCCCTGTGTGTGAGAAAGCATTGTTACAGAGTTTTTAGTACCACCAACGACGTAACCTTTTGCTGTAATCGCTTCGATCAGCGGCTGAACTTTGGCCGGATCAGAAACCATGTATTCAACGTTACTACGGATAGTGAAGTGGATGTAGCCGTCAGCATACTCATCACCAATGTCGCAAAGTTCGCGCAGTGAGAAGATGTCGAGAATACGCTGCGTACCACAACGGACAGTCCAGATTTCGTCGCCGCTGTAACCTACGTGGCGAAGTACGCCAGGCTGTGGATGCTCGTGAAATTTCCACGCGCCATAGTTCTTACGCATAACAGGGTGGATATACTGGAAGCCATCAGGACAACCAGACTCAATAGGAGAACGAGGTTTATTATCACTCATTGTTTATTCCTCAAAAATTCAATATTTGTTAGAAGGGGGTGGCTTGATTAGCAAAGCCTGACCCCCTTAAGATTACAGGTAAGACTTAAGCGTTAGCTTCTGCTTTGCGTTCGAACCATTTTTCAGCTTCTTCGTCCCAGCCATCCATACGGATGTAAGAACACTGGCGAGGGTTGCTAACCATGTGTGGGTCAACGCCTTCAATGCCGATACCTTCCAGGTAGTTCACCAGACCGATACGCTCGATCATTTCACCTGTACGCTCGTGCTCCAGACCGTTTTCAGCCCAGAAGTCGATCATTTCTTCAGCCATTTCGATCAGTGACTCGTAATCTTCTTCTGTTTCAAGTTTCTTGAATGGCACAACAACGGTACCCATCAGGTCACCGATTTTCAGTGTACGTTTACCACCAACAAGAATGGTTACGCCTTTGTCATCACCAGGGTGCAGTGCTTTAGGCATAACGTTCAGGCAATGCATGCAGCGTACGCAGTTGCGGTTGTCGACGTTTAATGTGTTGTCATCGTTAAGTGACAGCGCATTAGTCGGGCAACGAGAGATAACGTTGTCAATGTAGTATTGACGGCCGTTTTCGCCTTTGGCTGCGATGTAGTTCTTAACTTCTTCCTGGTCGACTTTCATGTCGTCGCGCCATGTACCAATGATGGCCATGTCAGCACGTTCGATTGCGTTTTGACAATCGTTCGGGCAACCAGAAACCTTGAATTTAAATTTGTAAGGAAGTGCAGGACGGTGAACGTCATCAGTAAAGTTGTTTACCAGGTGACGGTGAATACCGTGCTCGTTAGCGCAGGACATTTCACAGCGTGAAGCACCGATACATGACATGGCTGTACGTACACATGGGCCAGCACCACCTAAGTCCCAACCGTATTCATTGATCTCGTCAAAGAAGTGCTGAGTGTTTTCAGTGGTTGTACCGATGAACATGATGTTACCAGTCTGACCGTGGAAAGTTTGCAGGCCTGAGCCCCATTTTTCCCAGCTATCGCCAAGCTGACGAAGCATGTCAGTGGTGTAGTGGTTACCAGCAGGTGGCTGAACACGGATAGTGTGGAATTCTTTTGATTCAGGGAAAGCAGAACCTACTTCAGAGAAACGAGGAATAATACCGCCGCCGTAACCGAATACAGATACGGTGCCGCCTTTCCAGTAACCTTTACGTGTTTCGTAAGAGTGTTCCAGCTGGCCAAGCAAGCTGCTGGTTACTTCCTGGATGCGTTCATCAGGGTGGTCATCACGTAATTTCTTGATGCCTGAAATAAAGCTCGGCCAAGGGCCGTTTTCAAGCTCGTCGAGCATGGGTGTTTCATAAATCTTCTTGGCCATGGAATCTCTCCTGTCTGCCGCTATAGTTATGTCAGTGAAGTACTGATTGATTCTGTACTAGGGGTGCAGAGTCTAGTACCAATCTATTTGTTAAACAATATCCCTTTCAATGTATTTTTATACACCATCAGGGTTTCAAATTTGTGGGACGCAGTTTAGGTGGCAGGGCCAGTCTGTAAAATCCTACGCATGGGAGGGTTGGCAAAAGTTGCTTTATCCCCTATTGGGTAGTGAGCATTGTTTCTGATTTGCCTGATGCTTGCTAATCTCTTTTTAATCAATGAGTTAAGTGTTATTTAGCCTTTGCTAATATGCGCTGTTAATTCAGACCTATATATAATGTATGAAATAATAAATATTACGTACCGATAGTGGTATTGTGGAATCAGTTTTTTTTGGGCAAGCTTTGCGCTCTCTAAAGATCTGAACCTTTTAATATGAGTCTAAATAAAGTGGCAAATGTTACAGCAAGTCAACCGGCAGGTGGTCGTGGATTCTCCTTTTTATCTGTGTGATGATACCGCTTATCGCCTCTGGCGTGAAGCCAGGCTGAATGACAGCCAGCCGGCGCTTGACGATTTGCTGGTGCAGATTAGCGATCCGTATCAGCTTTCATATGATGAGCGAGCGGCCATTGTTGAACGATGTGCTACTTATAATATGGCTGTTTATCAATTGCGTGATGATCGTGAGCAGGATAAATCGCTGGTGCATGCGCTGGGCAAGCAGCTGGGTATGCAGAGGCTGGACGCTAATTTACGTTCTGATGAAGACAGTGTCAGCAGCCTGCAGGTGCGAGACCAGGTTGGCAACCAGTATATTCCCTACACAAACAAAGCATTAAGCTGGCATACAGACGGTTATTATAACCCGCTTGATAAACAGATTTTTGGCATCATCATGCATTGTGTGAGTCCGGCACGAGAAGGTGGTGTGAATGCACTGTTTGATCAGGAAATGATGTATATCCGGTTGCGAGATGAAAACCCGGCTTATATAGAGGCATTAATGCACCCTGAAGCGATGACCATCCCGGATAATATCGAAGCCGGAAAAGTTATTCGCAAGGCGCAGACCGGGCCAGTGCTTATGTTGCGTCCTGATGGTCGTCTGCATATGCGTTTTTCAGCGAGAAAACGCAATATTATCTGGCGAAATACCAGAGATACACAGGCCGCGGTTGAAAAAATCAATCAGCTGCTGGCCGATGAGGAAAAAGTATTTAAAGTCGCACTGCGGGCAGGTCAGGGCATTATTTGTAATAACGTACTGCACAACCGAGGCAGCTTTAGTGATTCTGATGAGCAGAAACGTTTGATATATAGGGCACGGTATTATGATGCAGTGCATCATAATAAATGAAAAGTGAAAAATGAAAAGTGAAAAATATTTGAAAATCGTCAAAGACGATCTCCGGGTATGCTCTGATTCAGCGAGATAAAAGTGAAAGGTGTAAATTTGATAGTACTACGTAGTTATTTTGTTAGTGCTTTTCATTTTTCATTTTTCATTTTTCATTTTATTTTTAAAGCGGAGCGAAAAAAATAATGTTGTGGTTAAGTGAAGTATTGATTCAGAATCCGGATATGAAGGATTTTGAAGAGTTGAAAGAAGAAATTAAAAAACGTGCTGCAGCGGGTGAGCTGTTTTTTCGCATGGACGTAAAACCGCAGTTCAGTGACACACCGACGGACTGGGAAGAAAAGCTGGAAGCAACGTTTACTTCAAAATGGTAGTGCTGAAGAAGTAGAGTAATTATATGTTCTGGCAAGAAGACGATAAAAAAGATGTAGTCACCACCTCAGACAAGGTGGTTGATTTGCAATATAAGATTGACTGCAAGCAGATTCCGACCTGTCATGCCTGGGAATTATCGCAGGCTCTGTATCAGGCGTTGCCCTGGATAAAAGATGAGTCGGAAGTCGGTATTCATCAGATACACGGCGCAGCCTCCGGCAATGGTTGGGAGCGGCCGCCTGATGGTGAGCTCATTCATCTTTCCAAACGTACCCGCATGCAGCTGCGGGTGCCGGCATCACGTGTTGATGAGGCAGCTGAGCTGGTCGGTCAAACGCTGGATATTGCCGGGCATTCTGTCGGTATCGGTAAGATGACGACCAAGCCCATCGACCCGTTTTCCACCATTTTCTCACGTTATATTGTGGTTCCGTCAGGCATGACGGAGGATGATTTTTTGCAGTGGGTGGTTGATGAATTAAGCGCGCGCGATATTCAGGCGAGAAAATTATTGTGCGGCATGGGGCATGAAATTGAAGCCAATGGCGAGATGATTGAAACCCGAAGTCTGATGATTGCCGATCTCGAAAAGCCGGCTTCGGTGGCCCTGCAGGAAGCCGGTATTGGTCCACACCGGCACCTTGGTTGCGGGATTTTTATTGCGCACAAAGGTATTAAAGCGGTTGGAGAAGGGGAGGATAAGTCTCATTTTTCAGGGAGTTAGCTTAAAAACTTAAAGCTAAATTTCGCATGAGAGATTGCTTTTAACTTAAACCTACCTCCTTAGTAATACTAGAAAAACATTATTGCTTCGGCTATTATTCGCGCCACTTTTTTACACTATTTTTATTAACAGACAAGGGTGAGAATCATGGCAGCACTGGACTCAGTAGAAAGAACGGAAGAAGGTTATCTGGTTAATTCAAGCGACTGGAACGAAGAAATTGCAACCGAACTGTTCGCCGAAGAAGGCATCGATCCAACCGAGCGTCACTGGGACATCGTTAGATATGTACGCGAAGAAACACTGAATGGTAGTGAGCCCAATGAACGCACGATCATGAAAGCTATGGGTAAACTCTGGGGTGAAAAGGTGACATCGAAACTGATGTATGAAATGTTTCCTTTGATGCCGTCAAAGCAGGGACTGAAAATCGGCGGTTGTCCGAAAAGTACTCGTAAAGGCGGTTACTAGGCAAGTACAGAAGGAGATAAGGCCTGAGAAAGGTTTTATCTTCCCATTTATAGGTATATGGGTAAGATATAGCTCAGGCTAAAATTCCGTCCATATTGAAAGTTTAAGTAAATACAGGGGCAATAGCACCCTGTTCACACATAACAAGGTGAAAAACATGAGTACTAAACAAGATTTAATTAAAGAGATGCTGGAAATGCAAAAGAAGTTTTCTGCATATGAGAAAGCAAACGGCGTAGACCCTCAGGAATACTTCACACCGGAAGCCGGTTCAGAGTTTGACGGTTACCGCGAAAAATACCAGGAACTGGCGAACAAAGTAGTCGATATGGCTCACGAAGAAGCTGGTTCTGAGCGTTAGGATTGAAGCTTTAATCCAGACCTGTAAAAAAGCCGCGACATTGTCGCGGCTTTTTTTATGTCTCGTTTATAAGTGCTTTTTAGCAGACAAGTATTTGCTGCAGCGCCTGTGATAGCTGGATAAGTAGAAAAAATATTGTTTAAAGGTGTTTACAGGAAGGGTTTTTTATTTTGTATAGATAATTACACACATGAATTAAAAGGGAAAATTCGTTGACTCCAACCGAAAGCAGTATATAATCGACTCTGATTGAAAGTACGTTTTAATATTTATGCACAAAAATCGATGTTATGTTTCTGGTTATGCCGATAGACATTTCGTCCTGTTTTACATAAGTAACAGCAATACTTCCAGCGCAACCGGCCTCGCATAAAACAGTTTATGCAAAGGCTTTAATTACTCTTGAAATAAAATAGGATAAGAAAATATGTCTACTACTACAGGCACCGTTAAATGGTTCAACGAATCTAAAGGTTTTGGCTTCATCGAGCAAGAATCAGGCCCAGACGTTTTTGCACACTTCAGTGCAATCACAGGTTCAGGCTTTAAAACTCTGACCGAAGGTCAGAAAGTTGAATTTACTGTGACACAGGGTCAGAAAGGTCCTCAAGCAGAAAACATCGTTGCTCTTTAATCAAAGATTACAACGAAACCTGTAATTAATTTTACAGGTTGCAAAAAAAGGCAGAACTTCGGTTCTGCCTTTTTTATTGGTTTTGATAATTTATCTTGTCTCAAGCATGGTTGTGCAGTAATGGTAGTTTCCCGCCGGGAAGAAAAGTTGGCAGTTTGCAGTCGGCAGTTATCAGTTAAAAATCAAAGCATCTAAAAGCTTTTTTTTATCCACAGATAAACGCAGATGAACACGGATAAAACCACTTCTTATTAGCTTCGCCGTAGGCGAAAGCTAAAAACATCTGTGTTTATCTGCGTTCATCTGTGGACAATATGTTTTTTCCTTGCGAGCTCTGCGCCTCTGTGAGAGTAAATTCTTTACTTTCGCTTTGACTTAATGGCGCTTATATCAGAAATAAATATTTTAAATATCCGACCACATGCGCAATAAATTCACATAACTGTTACTCAGTAATTCCAGCTCGGTGGATTCTGGCATCGATTTTATCAATGCTTCACGTGACTGGCTCAGGTTGAATAATATCTCACGCTTTGCCGGGTCGCGTATGGTGCTTTGTAGCCAGGTGACGGCCACCAGGCGTTCACCACGGGTAACTTCGGCAACACGGTGAGTGCTGGATGAAGGGTAGAGCACCGCGTCGCCCGCTTTCAGTTTTACCTGCTGCTCGCCGAAGGCGGTAATGATGCTCAGTTCGCCACCGTCATAATCTTCAGGGTCATTTAAAAAAATTGTGATGGAAATGTCTGTGCGATAACGCTGGTTAGGCGGCCCCATGAGCGGGTCATCGATGTGTTTGCCATAACTCATGCCTTCACTGTATTTCGCGTAAAAAGGCGTAGCAATGCGTTTGGCGAAGGCTGCGGCGATGTAGGTCGGGTTCCGCACCAGTTTGCCCATCACCAGATTGTCCAGGCGCTGTTTTTCCACCTCGGAAACAAACATCTCGTGATTATTTTTCACGCGCCGGGCCTCACTGCCGGCAGAAGCTGTGCCTTCGTGAAAGTTGGCGGTGGCCATCAGGTCCTGAATAACACTAATGTCTTCTTTGTTTAGTACGTTAGGGATAGTAACAAGCATAATTTTGCACGCTGAGTTCAAGTATAATTAGCATCGAATTTTAGCAGAGAACGCGTTTACAAGTGAGAGCAGGCAATGAAACTGAATATTATCGTTGATGGAAGATCCAATGCATTTGAGGTGCCTGACAGCCTTCTTGTTGAAGCCAGAGATTTTTTCGACAAGCTGGATGCTGACATGGACAAAGGCTGGCAGATGAGCCGTGACTGGGTAGAAAACCCCAATGCCGAGCAACGCTGCCAGATCGCCGCTGATAAGATCCTGACCGCCATCGATACCGACAACGAAAAACTATTGATGCTGATGGCCGCGTACATCCTGCACACCATGCCGGGTGTGAAAAGCATTAACATCGATAATACTGGCGACATGAATGAAACAGATATTATTATGGCGCACGAATCGGTTAAACCGTTGGGGCCGATTTTCGACTAGGCTCCCCCGCGTTCTGCCGGCGATTCAGTTTGACTTTGCAGGCTGAATTCTTAGTATTGTAGCAATCAATTTGTTAATCCTGACTCGTCTGGTCATATGGACGTGCCCTGGTGAAGCTGGCTGGACGTAGTCGCTACCTGAGTGGGGGAGGTGCGACATGTTACGAAGGTTATTCTTTTTGCTTCCGGATGAGGCGCGTGCGCAGCGCGTAGTGAAACATCTGGTTTTTCTTAATATCTCTGAACGAAATATCCACGCGGTTGCGCATGGTGCCGAACTTGAAAACCTGCCCAAAGCCACTGAGCGACAAAAAAACGACACCGCTTTTCGTGTCGAAGGTTTTTTGTGGAACACCAATTTGCTTCTTTTTGTTATCGCGCTGGTGATATTTTTTATCAGTCTGCTGATGACAGAATTTTACTGGTCGCTGGGTGCGCTGTTTGTCATGAGCGTTACTTTCTTTGCCGGTGAACACTTTGTAGTAAACGTGCCTGATGTGCGCCTCAGTGAGTTCAGTGACGCGCTGTCACACGGTGAGATTCTGCTGATGGTCGACGTGCCGGCAAAACGGGTAGCCGAGATTGAAAGAGCCGTGCATTATCATCATCCTGAAGCGGTGGTGGGCGGTGTTGGCTGGACGGTTGATGCTTTTGGTATCTGAGCGGGGAAAATTCCATACCCAAAAAAACCAGTGTGTGAATAAACGTCACACACTGGTTTTTTATTTCTGTTTAACAGGGCAGGCCTGTCGAAGCTAGAATATCAGGTTCATTACTGTCATTGAAACAATCAGGAACAGAATGGTCATGATGCTGCCGGCTTTCATGAAGTCCGGTACGCGGTAGCCGCCCGGGCCCATGATCAGGGCGTTAACCTGGTGGGTTGGAATCAGGAACGAGTTTGAAGTTGCGATTGCCACAGTCAGCGCAAAGATCGCCGGATCAGCACCGTCAACACCCATCGCAATGTTCACCGCCAGTGGCACCAGCAATACAGTTGCACCAACGTTGGACATCACCAGAGTAAAGAAAGTCGCCAGTGCCGCGACAGCAACCTGTATCACCCATACCGGCATGTCTCCAACCACGAGCAGGGTTTGCTCAGCAATCCAGAAAGCGGTGCCAGAGGTCTCCACAGCGAGGCCTAGCGGGATCAAACTGGCGAGCAGGAAGACGGTTTTCCATGATACTGCTTCATAGGCTTCGTCAATGTTGAGTACGCCAGAGAGCACCATGCCGATAGCACCGGTGAGCAGTGCGATAGATAAACGCAGGTCGGTAAATAGCACCATGCCCAGCGCGATAGCGAAGAACAGGCCGGCCCAGCCAACTTTATTCGGCCGGGTTTCTTCGTGCGGGAACTCAGTGGTAACGACAACGAAGTTCTTGTCTTTCTGTAACCGTGCCAGCGCTTCCCAGCTGGTGTGTACTACCAGCGTATCGCCGGCTTCCAGTGGCAGGTTGCGGATGTTGTCGCCTTCGCGCAGGGTTTCACCGTTGCGGTGCAGGGCGACCATGGCAATACCATAAGTCTTGCGCATCCACAGGTCACGCGCTGATTTTCCGATCAGTGACGAGCCCGGTGGAATAACGATGTCAGCGATGCCGGATTTGGCGCTGGATAGTGCGTCGGTAAAGGTTTGCAGTTCGCTGCGCAGTACCAGGTTGTGGTTTTCAACAAAGGCCAGCAGATTTTTTGGTGCGGCAAGAATACCCAGAACCGTGTCTGCCTGGATCCCCAGATCGCGTGCCAGACCGCCGGGGCCGACGCGCTGATCATCTGCGCCAGTGTGTGAAGCGATGATGCGGATGCGCTCGGCGCTTTCGACATCGTCCAGCTTTTTGCCGACCAGGTTACTGTTGGCAGGTACTTCAACTTCGAACAGTTCGTAGTTCAGGTCGTAGATGTCCTTGAAATAATCAACTGTGTTGCCAGCGGTTGAACCTTCGCCAGATGATTTTGGTAGCACGAAACGCCCCATCAACACGAAATAAAGAATACCGGTGATAACCAGCGAGACACCGATAGGAGTCACCGAAAACAGCGACCACTGTTCCATCTGCTGATCTGCAGGCATGGCGTGGTTCGAGGTGATGATCAGATCATTCAGCAGAATCAGCGGTGATGAACCAACCATGGTCACGGTACCGCCGAGAATGGCACAGAAACCCATTGGCATCAGCAGGCGGGACATTGGCAGGCCGGAGCGCGCCGAGATACGACTGACAACCGGCAGGAATAGCGCAGTGGCACCAACGTTTTGCATGAAAGATGAGATAAATGCCACGGTGCCGGAAATAATCGGGATGATGCGAGCCTCGGTGGTGCCGCCCACTTTCAGGATAAAGGCCGCTACTTTTGTCATCAGGCCGGTTTTGTCCAGGCCGGCACCGATGATCATCACCGCGATGATCGACATCACCGCGTTACTGGAGAAGCCGTTGAAAATATTTTGCGTATCGACCAGACCTTCGCTCAGCCCCATGAAAGGCGCGAGCAGGGTGGTCAGGCCGAGGATGACCATGATGCTGATAGCGGCGACATCGACATCAACAATCTCGAAAGCAAATAAATAAATGGTCAGTACCAGAACAGCTGTGACCCAGGCGACCTCAATGGAGGGTGTCACCGTGGATAGAGCCAAAGCGAGGATAGCGAAAAAAATTCCCGCAACAATTTTTTTTATGGGGAGAGATTTTTTAGCGTCAGTCATATCGGGCAGCCTTGCGTGGTAGTGATTGCATAAAATGGGTTGTATAAGTTGTAAAAGCACAGGTGTCGCCGTACGTGTAACAGAGCCGCTGGCTTTTACGCCAGTCCCGGCCTGTCAAGACGAGCCTGTCAAGACGAAAACATTAGAAAGTTATAAGAGAATTATTTTCTAAAGTAACGGGGTTTTACGGGGGCGAATACTACACTAAAAACGCGCTTTCTGTCGAGACGAATTGGCATAAATAGCTAATGTGTAAGGTATTAATTTGATGTTTTGTAAAAAAGGGGCGGTTTGTCCTGCCTGAAATTCAGGTGATCAGGCGCTTCATAATTTCATGCCATGTTTGCCCCGGTGGTGCTGTGATGGCGTATTTAACGATGTAGATTGATGCAGGTCAGGCAGTTTGAATCAAATAAAGCGGTCATTCGCTTATAATGATTCGCATAATGTGCTGCTGTGATTTAAGATGCTGCCCTCGTTGCTGGGGGGCATAACGACTACCAAGATAAATTTCCGGATTGCTCAATAAGATGATTTTGAAAAAACTTTTTCCATTCCTTAACTGGATTCATGAATTAAAAGATCCTCAGGTGCTACGCGCCGATTTGATTGCCGGTCTGACGGTTGCACTGGTGTTGATTCCCCAGTCCATGGCCTATGCCACACTGGCCGGTCTGCCTGAAGTTTACGGCCTGTATATCGCTTTTGTGCCTGTGTTTGTCGCAGCGCTCTGGGGATCGTCACGCCAGCTGGGTACGGGGCCGGTTGCCGTGGTATCGACCATGACGGCCACCATGCTGACCCCTGTCGTCATTCCCATGCTGGGGGACGACTTTACTCAGGATGAACTGCTGGCGCTGTATATTCCCACGGCCATGTTCCTGACCCTGCTGGTTGGCCTGTTCCAGTTTTCACTGGGCCTGTTTCGCCTCGGCGCGATTGTTAACTTCCTGTCGCACCCGGTAATCGTCGGTTTCACCAATGCCGCAGCGCTGTTTATTGGCCTGACCCAGATTTCGAAAATATTTGGTGTTGAGATGCCTGGCGGTGCCAGTGATCATTTTCTTACGGTGCGTATTTTGGGCGTGATACAAAATCTGCATGAAACACATTTTGAAACCCTGATGATGGGGTTGTCGGCTTTCGCTATCATGTTCGGCCTGAAATATTTTGCGCCGAAGGTTCCTGCCGTGCTGGTCGCGGTGGTGGTGACCACTGTGGTGAGTTATTCAATTGGTTTCGAGCAGATGGGCGGCAAAGTCGTTGGTTCAATTCCTGAAGGTCTGCCGGGTTTTTCTATGCCGGCGTTTAACCTGGAAGTATTTTCACATCTTTTCATCAGCGCCATTATTATTGCCATGGTCGGCTTTATGGAAGCGATTTCGATTGCCAAAGCCATGGCGGCCAAGTCGAAAGATCGTATTGATCCTAATCAGGAACTTATCGGCCAGGGCCTGGCAAACATCGCCGGCAGCTTTTTTCAGGCGTACCCTGCATCGGGTTCGTTCTCACGGTCTGCGGTTAACTTTAATGCCGGTGCAAAAACCGGTTTTTCTTCGGTGGTGACCGCGATTATTGTTGTCATCACGCTGCTGTTTTTAACACCGCTGCTGTATCACCTGCCAAAAGCAACGCTGGCAGCCGTGGTTATTGTCGCTGTATTCGGCCTGATCAATTTTAAATCGGTAAAACATATCTGGGTGGCAAACAAGCACGATGGTATTGCTGCCATGGTGACGTTTATTGCAACTATCGGTTTTGCGCCGAAACTGGATCACGGTATTCTGATCGGTGCCGTGCTGGCAATCACCCTGTACCTGTATCGCACCATGCAGCCGCGTGTTGCTATTCTGGGTCGTTACAAAGACGGCACCTTACGTGATATCGAAATCAACAAGGATATCCCCACAGATGAACGCATCATCGCTGTGCGTTTTGATGGCTCGTTGTATTTTGCTAATGTTTCATATTTTGAAGACGTGATGCTGAAAGCAGTGGCGACCTATCCCAACGCAAAATATTTGCTGGTGGTTGGCGATGCCATCAATCAGATAGATGCCTCGGGTGAAGAAGTGTTGCACCATCTGGTTGAACGTTTGCACGACCATGGCATCACCGTTGTGTTCAGTGGATTAAAGCGGCAGATCCTTCAGGTGATGCGCTCCACCGGCCTGTTTGATGTTATCGGCGAGAATAATATATTTGCCAATGAAGATTTTGCTCTGGATGAAATCTATCGGCGTATGGAACTGGACGCTTCGGGTGATGTGTGTCCGTTGAAACGTCAGCCGGAGCCTAAACCGGAACCGGTTTAGCGCTTCGCGCAATGAAAAATGAAAAATGAAAAATGAAAAATTTTACTGAATCTGTTTTAACGATTCCAGATAAAAATTTTATTCGATGAAATAGAT
>WFOC01000078.1 GCA_015488295.1 Gammaproteobacteria bacterium | reverse complement strand
GTAGAATTGCTGTTTATCGAAGGCAGTGAACCGCAGCAGAAAAGTGATTGTGCAGGCGGCGGTTCGAACTGGTTCCTTGATTTATTTAACTGATGTTGTGCTGACCGTTTTTTATGAATGTTTTTTTTCGTCTGACAAGTTGTTTGCTACTGGTCATTTTTCTTGCCTCGTGTGCGTCCACCGAAAAACGTGATGGCATGGCCGGTGAAGCCGCGCAGGTAGAAACCGGCAGTTACAAATACGATGCCTGGCGGCCGGATACATCGGGCGACTATGAAGCGATCAACCTGTTGTTGAAAGAGGTAGATGATCTGATCGAGAAAAAAGCTTTTGATGCCGCCACTGACAAGCTGGAACGTGTGCTGCGCATCAAGCCGGAATATGCCCCGGCCTGGAGCCGTCTGTCCTGGCTGGCGTTGCAGATGGATGCGCCCAAGCGTGCGGTGCAAATGGCGAAGCGCAGCAACAGCTTTGCTTTTTCTGACCCCGAATTACAGTCGCTTAACTGGACATTCATCCGCGCTGCGAGCCGGGCACTGAATGATGAAGACGGGTATTTTCGCGCCAACCAGAAAATCGAATCATTGAAAATATTTTAGCGGTAACTGGAACTGGTCTGACATCAACTTTTAATGATTGTCATCCTGAGCGCAGTCGAAGGATCTTGCTAACCCAGCATAAGATTCTTCGACTGCGCTCAGGATGACAGCAAGGCTTTGAGACAATAAATTTATGCAACGTGCATCAAAATATCTGGGGCAGACCGGCCCTTTCACCGAGCAGATTCCGGGCTACCAGGTTCGGCAGAATCAGCTGGAACTGTGTGATGCCATCGCCGACGCACTTGATGCCGGTGAGGTGCTCGCCGCCGAAGCCGGCACCGGCATCGGCAAAACCTTTGCCTATCTTGTGCCTTCTTTGTTATCCGGCAAAAAAGTGATTATCTCCACCGGCACGCGCCACCTTCAGGATCAACTGTTTCACACTGATCTGCCGCGTGTGATCAAAGCCCTGTCTATCCAGTCTGCGCCCGCGCTGTTGAAAGGTCGCAGCAACTATCTCTGTCTGCACCGGCTCACCACCGCGCCGCATCTTGGTTTCATGAACCGAGAAACGCGCGCCTGTCTCAGCGAGATCGATGAATGGTCGAAGCTGACGCAGTCGGGAGATATTTCTGAATTGAATGCTGTGCCGGAAGATTCCTATGTCTGGCCGATGGTGACCTCGACCGCAGATAACTGTCTGGGTGGCGAGTGTGATCAGTGGGAAAAATGTTTCATCGTTAACGCGCGCAAAAAAGCGCAGGCGGCGGATGTGGTGGTGATCAACCATCATTTATTGCTGGCCGACATGACCTTGAAGAACGAAGGTTTTGCTGAACTGCTGCCCGATGCTGATGCGTTTATTATCGACGAGGCGCACCAGCTTTACGATGTGGCCGCACGATTTTTTGGTGACGTGGTCAGTAGCCGGCAACTGATTTCGCTGGCGCGTGACACTATCGCCGAGCAGGTCAACGATGCCTCTGACATGGCTGAGTTGCGCGACTACGCCGAAGAGCTGGAAAAAGCCGCGCGTGATTTCAGGATTTCGCTGGGTGATGGCGGCCTGCGTGATACCTGGTTAAAGGTCTGTAACAAGCCAGCGGTTAAACAGTCGCTGGAAAATTTGCTGTCGACACTGAATGATTTGATCGCCGCACTGGAGATGGCGGCAGAGCGTAGCCGTGGCCTTGAGCAATGTTTCGAGCGTGCGCAGATGACGCTGGCGCGTTTGCGGTTGTTTCAGCAGGGTGGTGCAGAAGTTAGTGAGGCGGCGGGCAGTGCCCGCCCTACGGGTGAGGAAGTGCAAGCGGATGATGAGAAGCAGGCTGTTCTGTGGTACGAGACCTACACCAAAAGTTTTATGCTGCACGCCACGCCGATTGATGTTGCTTCCATCTTTCAAAAACACACCGATAATTTTTCCAAAAGCTGGCTGTTTACCTCGGCGACCTTGCAGGTGAACAAACAGTTCGATCATTTTGCGCATAACATCGGTCTGGAAAATTATAAAAATGGTGTCTGGGACAGCCCGTTTGATTATGAAAAACAGAGCCTGCTTTTTCTGCCGCAGAACCTGCCACAACCCAACGAGCCAACCTATACCAAAGAGTTGATGCAGGCGGCGTTGCCGGTGCTTACCGCCAGCCAGGGGCGCGCCTTTGTGCTGTTCACCAGTTACTACGCCATGAACAAGGCTTATGATTTTTTAAAGCAGCGGCTGCCTTACGAGTTATTAAAGCAGGGTGATCTGCCCAAACATCAGTTGCTGGAAAAATTCCGCGACACCGATAATGCCGTGCTGCTTGGCACCTCCAGCTTCTGGGAAGGTGTTGACGTGCGCGGCGAAAGTTTAAGCTGTGTCATCATCGACAAGCTGCCGTTCGCTTCGCCGGGTGACCCGGTGATGCAGGCACGCATCGATGCCATCAAACGCAGTGGTGGTCAGCCGTTCATGGAATTTCAGGTGCCGCAGGCGGTGATCGCATTGAAGCAGGGTGTTGGCCGCTTGATCCGTGATGTAAATGATTCCGGCGTGGTGATGATCGGTGATCCGCGTCTGAAGCAAAAAGCCTATGGCCGCATCTTTTTAAACAGCCTGCCAGCAATGCCGGTGACCTCCGATGTAAAAGATGTTGAAGCTTTTTTTCAGAATCTTTCTGCGCAGGTTTTATCAACCGCCGAGGCCGTATGAAAATTCTTGCTATCGACACCGCCACCGAAGCCTGTTCTGCCGCATTGCTGATCGACGATGAAATTGGCGATGAAGCAGGCCGGAAAATGCACACACGCTATCAGCTGGCACCGCGTGAACACAGCCGTTTGATTCTGAAAATGCTTGATGATCTGCTGGTCGAAGCCGGTCTGTCGGTGAGCGATATCGATGCCATCGCTTTTGGCCAGGGGCCGGGTTCCTTCATGGGACTACGCATTGCCGCCGGTGTGGTGCAGGGCATCGCCTTCGCTCACGATATTCCGGTCATTCCCGTTTCGACCTTAAAAGCCATCGCACAACGCGCCCATGAAGAAACCGGCAGCAAGCATGTGCTGGCCACCATCGACGCGCGCATGGACGAAGTCTACTGGGCGGCCTACAGTCTGCAGGATCAGCACTGGCAGCTGCACGATGAAGAGCGTGTTATTTCGCCGGAAAAAGTGACTGTGCCGAAAATACCAGAAAACGAAACATGGGTCGCCGCAGGCAACGGCTGGGCAAACTACAAAGAGCGTTTACTGCAAACTGCCGACTGTCCACTGCCAACTATTCTTGCAGAATGCTTCCCCAGCGCCGAAGTCATCGCAAAACTGGCCGTCGAAGAATTCAAGGCCGGTAACACCGTGCCTGCCGCAGCAGCGATTCCGGTCTATCTGCGCAACGATGTCGCCAAAAAGCCGAAGCCGGTTGTCTTGTAGTTAGTGGCTGTAAAGGCGGGCTGTCATGTACTGTGGCAGCGATTTCCGGTATCATTCCCGCTTCGCTGCAAGCCGCAAGATTAAAAGTAACAGCCATGATAGAAATCAACCCGATAACCAACCAGATCAAAGACCTGCGTGAACGTACCGATTCACTTAGGGGGTATCTTTGACTTTGATCGCCGTCAGGAAGAACTGGAAGAAGTAAACCGCGAGCTGGAGCAGCCGGGCATCTGGGATGATCCGGAAAACGCACAGAAGCTGGGGCAGGAACGCGCCCGGCTGGAAAAAATCGTGGTCACCATCGAAGAGCTGGACAGCGGTCTGAACGATGCTGAAGAACTGCTGGAAATGTCGGTCGAAGAGAACGACGAAGACAGCATCAACAGCATCATTGAAGATTTGAAAGTGCTGGAAGAAAAAGTGGTCGAGCTGGAATTTCGCCGCATGTTCTCCGGCGAGATGGATTCGTGCAATGCTTTTGTCGATATCCAGGCCGGCTCCGGTGGCACCGAAGCCCAGGACTGGGCCGAGATGTTGTTGCGCATGTATCTGCGCTGGGGCGAGTCGCACGGTTTCAAAACCGAGTTGATGGAAGTCTCTGCCGGTGATGTCGCCGGCATTAAAAGCGCCACCATCAGCATCGCCGGTGATTATGTTTATGGCCGCCTGCGCACCGAGACTGGCGTGCATCGCCTGGTGAGAAAATCACCGTTTGACTCGGGCAACCGTCGCCATACTTCGTTCGCCGCGGTGTTTGTTTCGCCGGAAGTGGATGATGATATCGAGATCGATATCAACCCGGCCGATCTGCGCATCGACGTTTACCGCGCCAGCGGTGCCGGCGGCCAGCACGTTAACAAAACAGAGTCGGCGGTGCGTATCACCCACCTGCCGACCAATGTGGTGGTGCAGTGTCAGAGCGGCCGTTCGCAACACAAGAATAAAGACTCGGCGATGAAGCAGTTGAAAGCCAAACTGTATGAGCGCGAAGTACAGCTTCGCAACGCCGACCAGAAAGCGCTGGAAGAAACCAAGTCTGACATCGGCTGGGGTAGCCAGATACGTTCCTACGTGCTGGACCAGTCGCGCATCAAGGACCTGCGTACCAATGTTGAGACAGGTAATACGCAGGCGGTGCTGGATGGTGATCTGGACCAGTTCATCGAAGCCAGTCTGAAAGCAGGGCTGTAAAAGCAACGAATAGTTAATAGTGAATAGTTATATTCAAAATATGAGCGTTTAGAAGAATTTATGAGCACAAATAATAAAGACGAAGTTACACCCATCACCGCTGAAGAAGAAAACAAATTGATTACGCAGCGTCGTGAAAAATTATCGGCCTTGCGTGAGACATCGAAACAGCAGGGCGGTAGTGCGTTTCCAAATTCTTTTCGACGCGATTCGCTGGCCGGTGATCTGCTGGAACATTACGATAGCAAGACAAAAGAAGAGCTCGAAGAATTAGGTGTTCGCGTTTCGGTGGCCGGTCGTATGATGGCAAAACGCATCATGGGCAAGGCCAGCTTCTCGCAGTTGCAGGATATGTCCGGTCGCATCCAGCTGTTTTTGCAGCGCGATAGTCTGCCTGAAGGTGTGTACAACGACGGTTTTAAAAAATGGGATGTTGGCGACATCATCGGTGCCTCCGGTGTGCTGTTCAAAACCAAAACCGATGAGCTTTCGGTAAAAGTTGATGATGTGCAGCTGCTGACAAAATCACTGCGTCCGCTGCCGGATAAATTCCATGGTCTGTCCGATACCGAGATCCGTTATCGCCAGCGTTATGTTGACCTGATAATGAATGAGGATGTGAAAAAGAATTTTTACCTGCGCACCGCGATCATCAAATTTATTCGCAACTATTTTGATACCAATGGTTTTGTCGAAGTAGAAACACCGATGATGCAGGTGATTCCCGGCGGCGCAACAGCGAAACCGTTTGAGACCTTTCACAACGCGCTCAACCTGCCGATGTATCTTCGTATCGCGCCGGAATTATATTTAAAGCGTCTGGTGGTTGGCGGTTTTGAACGTGTTTACGAGATCAATCGAAACTTCCGCAACGAAGGCGTTTCCACGCGGCATAATCCTGAGTTCACCATGCTGGAGTTTTATCAGGCTTACGCGGATTACAACGACCTGATGGACATCACCGAAGACCTGCTGCGCCAACTGGCAACAGAATTGCTGGGCACTACGCAGGTGACCAGTGAAGGCAACAGCTATGATTTTGGCTCGCCTTTTACGCGCCTGAGTGTGTTTGATTCCATCCTGCATTTTAATCCCGAGATCACGGCAGACATGTTGTCCGACCTGGATAGTGCGCGAAAACTCGCCGAGAGTCTGGGCGTGCAATTAAAAGACGGTTACGGTCTGGGCAAGGTGCAGATCGAGATTTTTGAAAAGACTGTGGAGCATCGCCTGATGGATCCGACCTTTATCACCGAATATCCGACAGAAGTTTCACCGCTGGCACGTCGCAGCGACAGCAACCCGTCTGTTACCGACCGTTTTGAATTTTTTGTCGGTGGTCGCGAGATTGCCAATGGTTTCTCCGAGTTGAATGACGCGGAAGACCAGGCCGAGCGTTTTCAGGCGCAGGTCGCAGAAAAAGATGCCGGTGATGATGAAGCCATGCACTTTGATGCGGACTACATCCGTGCGCTGGAATACGGTTTGCCGCCAACCGCGGGGGAGGGTATTGGCATCGACCGGCTGGTGATGTTGCTCACCGACTCACCGTCGATTCGCGATGTGATTTTATTCCCGCACATGCGCCAGGAAGCAGAAACCTCTGAGTAAACCGTAGGGTGGGCAGGTTTTTCTGCCCACGCGGTTTCCACCTGATATTCAACCTGTGGTATAAAAATTATCCGGGATTTTTTCGCGTCTTTTGCGGCGTAGGTCGGGCACTGCCCGACAACGGTGGTTTTAATATGTGCGCCGCGGCGGGCAATGCCCGCCCTACGTTTCTGTGTCGAGGTTGTACGGCAGTTCTTTCACCGTTACCGCCGGTCCATCCGCATCATTCAAAAACAGCTTCGATTCGGTATCCGCAATCTGGATAACCGCCAGTGCGTCGTAACCTGCTTGCGGATTTTTTTCTGCCTGAATAATCATGCCGGTGTTCTGGCCGGCACGGGCGTTTTCGGCAAACAGTTTGTCACCGGCTGCCGGTTTGTCCTGACTGTCGATAAAGACTTTGTAACAACGTTTTTTCAGCTTGCCCAGGTAATGCATGCGGGCGACGATTTCCTGGCCGGTGTAACAGCCCTTGGTAAAACTCACGCCGTTGATCAGGTCCATGTTGACCATCTGCGGTACAAATTCTTCACTGCTATGGCTGTCGATGAAGGGCAGGCCGGCCTGAATGTTCAGGTAATCCCAGCTTGATGAATTCACGACTTCTGCCTGTGTGCTGATCGCTTCCCATAATGTTTTAGCGTGCTCGGGTGAGCAGAAAATTTCATAACGCGGGTTTTTCTCTGCCTGTGCACCGGCAACTCGAATAGCAATGTAGTTGTCATTAAATGAGACAGCGTCGATCTCACGATTGCTGATTTCAACAAACGGTGCTAACAGTTTTTCGGCATTATCACCGCTCACGCCGAGATGGATTAGTTGCTCACTGACATCCTGAATAACCACCTGTGCGCGCAGGATGTAATTTTGCAGATGTTCGATGCTGCGCTCGACCAGGTTGTTTCTTACGCTGAAAAAATAATTCTGCTGATATTTGAACAGGCGGAAATTGGCGCTCATGCGTCCCTTGTTGTTACAGAAAGCATTCAGCTGGCTGTTCTGCTCATCGACATTTTTGACATCGTTGGTGAACTGGCCCTGCATGAAATCGACCGCATCGTCGCCGGCGACTACCAGCGTGCTGTATTGTGACAGGTCGCATATTATATCTGTGCTATCGGCTTTCTGATTGTCCACTGCATCGTCATTGAAGCGGAAGGCTGTCACTTCAGTATGTTCTGCGCCTTTGCTCAGCAGATAATTTTTCCAGTCGTCATTCATCGTTATCAGGCCTCGTTTTATTAAGTGAATCTTAGGCGCATTTGCGCATTAAATCATTATAGTTTTGATGTGGTTTTTATCGCGTTGTTTTCTGTGAATATACGTGCTACCTTTCCTGAGAGCGGAACCTTTCGGGTTCTGCGGTATCAATATAACAAGAATAAAATATCAGGCTCAAAGCTATGGTTAAATACGATGGACGGCCAGATGATGGACGACCAGGCAGGGCGATTCAAGGTTGGCAGAGCAATGTCTGACCACCGGCCTGTTTATTTAAACTTATTAAAAATTCGATTGCCTGTTCCGGGCATTGTTTCTTTCGCGCACCGTATTACCGGTGTATTACTTTTTCTTGCTTTGCCTTATGCGGTTTATCTGCTCGATCTTTCCATTGAGTCCGCGCAGTCATTTGAACAGGTGCGACAGAGCCTTGACCAGCCTTTCATGCTGTTGCTGCAGATTGTACTGTTGTGGTCGATAGCACATCACTTTTTTGCCGGCATCCGTTTTTTGCTGATTGATGCAGAAATCGGTGTCGAAAAAACATCGATGCGTACCGGTGCCTGGCTGGTGATACTGGCAGAGCTTGTTAGCATTGTGCTCATCGTTATCGGGGTGTGCTCATGAGCCTTTATGTTCTAGAAGGCTTGCGGCCGTGGGTGATTCAGCGTGTCAGTGCGGTTTATATTGCTTTATTCATCCTGTATGCGGCCTGGTGTTTTTTTAGCGCAGATGCAATCGCCTTTGAAGCATGGCGAGAATGGCTGTATTACCCGTTTAATACTACTGTGGTTGGCATTTTTGTTATCGCACTTTTGTTTCATGCCTGGATAGGCATGCGCGATGTGGTACTGGATTATGTGCATAACATCATGTTGCGTATTTTTATTCTCTCGTTGCTGGTTGGGGTTTTGATCGGTAGCGGCCTGTGGGTGTTCAGAATTTTATTGTTGTCGGTGGTAGGTCAATGAGCAGTGATGTAACTTCGATAGAGCGGCGGCAGTTTGACACGCTGATTATTGGTGCCGGTGGTGGTGGTCTGCGCGCTTCATTGCAACTGGCCGAAGCCGACCTGAGTGTTGCTGTGGTATCGAAAGTATTTCCCACGCGTTCGCACACGGTGGCAGCGCAGGGCGGCATGAATGCAGCGCTGGCGAATGTCTCGCCGGATAACTGGCACTGGCACATGTTTGATACGGTGAAAGGCAGCGATTATCTCGGTGACCAGGATGCCATCGAATACATGTGCCGCGCTGCACCCAAAGCGGTGTATGAGCTGGAACATTTTGGTGTGCCGTTTTCCCGGCTCGATAACGGCAAGATTTATCAGCGTGCCTTCGGTGGCCAGAGCCAGAATTTTGGTGGCGATCAGGCATCACGTACCTGCGCCGCCGCCGACCGTACCGGCCACGCCATCCTGCACAGTCTGTACCAGCAGAACATCCGCGCCAAAACCCATTTCTTCGATGAATATTTTGCGGTCGATCTGATAAAAGATGACGAAGGCCACGTACTCGGTGCGGTGATTTTTAATATTCAAAATGGCCAGATCATGGTCATCGAAGCCAAGACCACCTTGCTTGCCACCGGCGGTGCCGGCCAGTTATTCAAGACCACGACCAATGCGCTGATCAACACTGGTGATGGCATGGGCATGGCGATGCGCGCAGGCATCCCGCTGCAGGACATGGAATTCTTTCAGTTTCATCCTACCGGTATTGCCGGCCGTGGTATGCTGATTACCGAAGGTGCGCGCGGCGAGGGCGGTTATCTGGTGAATGGTGACGGTGAACGTTTGATGGAACGTTACGCGCCTAAAGCCAAAGATCTGGCCAGCCGTGATGTGGTCAGTCGGGCAATCGCGGTGGAAGTGCGCGAAGGGCGTGGTTGTGGCCCGAACAAAGATCATGTGCTGCTCAAGCTCGATCATCTGGGTGAAGCGGTTATTCAAAAACGCCTGCCGGGTATCCGTCAAACCTGTATCACATTCCTGGGTATTGATCCGGCGGAAACACCGATTCCGGTTTTCCCGACTGCGCATTACACCATGGGTGGTATTCCCACCAACCGTTTCGGCCAGGTGGTGGTGCCGGTAAAAGATACGCCGGAAGAACCGGTGGCTGGTTTGTACGCAGCCGGCGAATGCGCCTGCGTTTCGGTACACGGCGGTAATCGTCTGGGCGGCAACTCATTGCTGGATATACTGGTGTTTGGTCGTGCCGCAGCGAATCACATCATCGATTATCTGAAAGAAAATAAATACCACCGCAGCGCTAACGAAGAATCGGTTAACGAAATTGTGGCAAAAATAAAACGTTATGATCAGCCGCCAAGTTCATCAGACACTGCCAGCGAAACGGTTGCTAATCTGCGTAAAGAATTAAAACAGACCATGGAAGATCATTGCAGTGTTTTCAGAAACAAAGAAATTTTAAAAGAGGGCGTGGATAAGGTTGAACAACTTGCCGAACGCATGAAAAACGTCAGAATTGATGATCAGAGTTTCACTTTTAATACCGCCAAAGTCGAAGCTTTCGAACTGGAAAATTTGATGGCCTGCGCGCTGGCGGCGATTCATTCGGCCTATGCCCGTGAAGAAAGTCGCGGCGCGCATTCACGTACTGATTTTACCGAACGCGATGATAAATCATGGATGCGCCATAGTTTGTATTCATTTGAAAATGGCCTGGATTACAAGCCGGTGAGAACCAAGCCGCTGTCCGTTGAAAGTTTTCCGCCTAAACCGCGTGTCTATTGACGCAATGAAAAGTGAAAAACGAAAAATGAAAAATTTTTCTCTGCGCCTTAGTGCCTCTGTGGTGAAACAAGTAATTTTGGTGAGTGGTGTATGAAATTTAAAATCTATCGATACAACCCGGAAACCGATGCCAAACCTTATGTGCAGGAATATGAGCTGGATAATGTTGAGCCGGGTACCATGTTGCTGGCGGCCCTGTTACGCATAAAAGATGAGCAGGATCAGACCTTGAGTTTTCGTCGTTCATGCGGTGAAGGTGTCTGTGGTTCGGATGGTATGAATATCAATGGTTTTAATGGTCTGGCCTGCATCACCTCGCTGGATAGTTTGAAACAACCTGTTGAAGTCAAACCCTTGCCCGGCCTGCCGGTGATTCGTGATTTGATCATCGACATGGATCAGTTTTATAAACAGTATCGCGCGGTCAAACCCTATCTGGTGGTCAACGACCCGATGCCGGAAGTGGAGCTTACGCAAACGCCGAAGCAGCGCGAACGTCTTGATGGTTTGTATGAATGTGTGTTGTGTGCCTGCTGCACAACATCCTGCCCATCGTTCTGGTGGAACCCGGACAAGTTTTTAGGTCCGGCGGCATTGCTGCAGGCTTCGCGATTTATTGAAGACAGTCGTGACCAGGCTTTCGAACAACGTCTGGAAAATCTGGAAGGGCCGTTCAAACTGTTTCGCTGTCACACCATCATGAACTGCGTGCACGTCTGCCCGAAAGGTTTGAACCCGACCAAAGCCATCGGCCGCATCAAGGCAAAAATGATTTCGCGCTCGCTGTGAAGCGGTGCACTGAAATCGTTTCCAGTGATTCCAGCATATTCTTCATCCATGGCGGTAAAGAATGAATAGGGAAGTCAGCGGTGACCAGTCTGTAAATTACAGGTGGCAGTGTCGGCGTGGCATGCTTGAGCTTGATCTGTTGCTGAATAATTTTGTTGACAAGGGCGCGAAAAATTTAAACACAGAACAAAAGCAGGTATTCGAAATGCTGTTGTCCTATCCTGACCAGACTTTGCTTGATCTGTTGCTGGGCAACTCTGTTTCCAGTGATGCGGCCATCGCGAGTCTGGTTCAACAAATTCAGAAAACTTCTTTTGACTAAATCGCTTAGGATTACACCAGACTTTAAACCTGCGTGGTGGCTGCGCTCACCACATCTTCAAACCCTGTGGCCGGTGTTCTTTAAAAAACGCCACCGGCTGGACCTGAAAGATGAGCAGGTCGAACTTGATGATGGCGATTTTATCGACCTGTGCTGGAGTAAAAATCTTTCAGACAAAACAGTATTGATTCTGCACGGCCTGGAAGGCGACATTAATTCGCATTATATCAATGGCATTCTTTATCGTCTGGAACAGTCCGGTTGCCGACCGGTGCTGATGCATTTTCGCGGTTGCAGTGGTCGCATTAATCGTTTACCACGAGCTTACCATTCAGGCGAAACCGGCGACCTGGCTTTTATTGTTGAGCACATTAAAAAAGTTACTGGCAACTACCCTTATGCCGCTGTCGGTTTTTCGCTGGGTGGTAACGTGTTGCTGAAATGGCTGGGTGAGACAGGCGCAAACAATCCGTTAAAAAAAGCTGCAGCTGTTTCTGTGCCGTTTCGATTGCAGGATGCGGCTGAAAGACTTGAACGGGGTCTTTCGAAAATTTATCGTGACCACCTGCTGGTTTCTTTAAGAAAAACCTACCATGAAAAATTTAAAAAAATAAAGTCGCCGCTGGATGTTGATGTCAATCAGCTGAAAAGTTTTCGGGATTATGATGACAGGGTGACTGCACCGTTACATGGTTTTTCTGGCGCACAGGATTATTATGATAAATGCAGCAGCCGACAGTTTTTGAAAAATATCAGTGTGCCGACCAGAATTATTCATTCGCTGGATGATCCTTTCATGTTTGAATCAACCGTACCCACGCAGGATGAACTGAGTAATAGTATCGATTTTTTGCTGACTGCTCATGGTGGTCATGTTGGTTTTTTATCGGCATCGACAGCGTTAAATAATGGCAGCTGGAGTGAAGATAAAATTACTGAGTTTTTGAAAAAATGAGCTGAGAAGAGCAGGCATTAGCGTGCGGGAAGATGTACTGGAGGCAGGTTTTCATGGCGGTGATTTTGCAAATGGTTTCATGTGTGGATGTCGTATAAAATACGCGAACACAGATGTGGAATAATTTTATTAAAGTAGTTTCGAGTGAATTTCTCGAATATGTTTTATCAGGGTGAGCGCTAAAAATGACAGCTAAAAAAGCAGAATCGAAACAGAAGCTAGATGATGTCGTTGCTAAAGCAAGACGTGATAGCGAAGTACGCGGCCACGGTTATCGTGAGCAGGCGTTGAAAATGTATCCCTGGATATGCGGTCGCTGTAGCCGGGAGTTTACCCGTGCCAATTTGCAGGAGCTGACCGTGCATCATAAAAACCATGATCACGATTACAATCCTTCCGACGGCAGTAACTGGGAGCTGTTGTGCATGTACTGTCACGATAATGAGCACCAGCGCCAGACTGAAGCCTTAGCCAGCAAAGGCATCGCACTTGGTGGCACCAAAGCGCCGAGTGCAAAATTCAATCCGTTTGCAGATCTGAAAAGCATGATGGATGATAAAAGCAGTGAATAATGAACAGTGAATAGTTAAAAACGAAAAGCGAAAAAACTGGTGTTATAGCAGGCGATAATTTTAAACTTCATTATTCACTGCTTTTTTTGTCCATATAATTTACTAATGCCGTCATTGTATTTTTATTGTGGCTAGATGCCGGTTTTAGGCAGAAACTAGGCCACACTAACAATCGTTTTGATATTTGAGGGTGCTGTAATGCAATCTGGACCAAGAGAGATCGTCACACCATTTCGTCCGATACCGCTGGATATTCCGGAAGGTATGGCAAACAATGAGTTTTTTAACAGCACAGAAAACCTGAATGACCTGTCGAATAATAACGGTCTGCTAAAAAATCCGGAAGATCTGTTGCTGTATCGAAAAGCGCTGGGTCATAGTAATGAGTTTGATACCTCGATTATTTATAACACGTCTAACTCCATTCTCGACCCATTAGGTCGTCCTGTGCGCCGTACCCAGGTGCCAGAGAAAATCAAAAAAGTCTGGAACCGGATGAACCAGATCATCATCGATTACATGATCGAAAAATATCCTGATCCCGATGAAGCGTTGATTCTGGCGGGTGAAGCCAGTCTGGATGCCACCTGGCCGCTGACCTCGCCCGGTGTGCCCAGTATCCGTATGTTGCATAATCATTTCATCGTGTTTAACAAGCAGCAGTTACGCGAAGCCAGGTTTGCCGATGCGAATGATCCGAACCTGACTGATGGCGGGCAGCACAGTTTGTTTCAGTCGTATATGCGTGATGTTTACAGCAGCTTTTTCTCGGCGCTGGATTTTGATATTTTGAAACAGACCAGCAAAGGTTCATCAAAAATTGAACTGACCGGCTACCCGCAGGGATTGCCGAGCTGGAAAATCCAGGGCGGTGCAGATGCTCTGAAAGACATCAATTTCTGGAAAGAGTACGACCAGATTTTGATGGGATTCCTTGATTTTTACCGCGCATTTTTCACCCAGGTGTCAACGCGTAATGCGCCGGTGCCGGAAGGGGCATATTTTCCTGAACAGGTTGAAAGTATTTTGCTGTTTAATAATGACTTCATGGGGTCGGCGAAAAAAGTGCGCGACCAGTGTGTCACCGATGCCAAATATGCCAATGCCATTCGCTGGCAGCCGGCGTTTAAACAGCTGATCTATCGTAATGATGAAGGTGATCTGATTGTCACCATCAGCCAGAACTCCATCGGCAACGCCATTACAGAATTGCTGGGCGTGGTTGTTAAACGCACCCCCGATGCCGAAGCTTATGAAAAAGTGGAGCCGGCACTGATCGAGAAATTGCTGGAAGTCAGAGAGCGGCTGATCAAGGCTGACCTGGGTGATGGCATTGAAACACCATACTGGCCGGCGTAGTTTTTATTTTCCGCAAATGCACGCAACAAGGCAAATTTTTAAAAGCAAAAAACAGACCATCCACAGATGAACACAGATGAACACAGATGAACACAGATAAACACAGATATTTAAAAACATAATGTGTTTTTATCCGTGTTCATCTGTGGACATTAATTGTTTTTATTCACGTTGTTGCATGCATTTGCGGAAAAAATTGTTTTTCCCTGTATCTGTCTCTGAGTGCCAGATCAACTATAATCCCAGACCATGCATTATTCCAAACAGAAACTACAGGCCGGTTATGGCTGCGAGGATGTTGATCCCCGCGGTTTTGTCAGCCTGATGGATCTGTATGAAAATAACTTTCTGCGCCTGCGTCGGCTGATTCCGAAACTGCAATCAGTGCCTTCGCAGCTGGTTTCACACCGGCCGGGTTGCCTGAGTCTGCACCTGAGTATTCTGGAGCAGACCAAATTCACCACTACGCTGTGTCTGACATATTATTTTGACGAGAATGAACAGCACGTTGCCGAACCGGCGCTGACGGTGCGCGTCTATCATGATGCCAACCAGGCCGAGGTGCTGACCGGGCACCTGCGTCACGGTCGTATTCAGCTGCACGACATTCCGGCGCAGGCGGCAAAAACCAAGTGGCAGATGAACCGTTTTTTATATAAATGGCTGGGCTACTGCCTGCATCTGGGGCATGCTTTCAATGCTGATGCCGACGCTGCCGGCAGCGGTTTTCAGCCTGTCGTTATTGATAGCGTAGCGGCTAAAAGCTAGCCTTTTTTCTTCTTGCTGTCTGCGGCTTTAATCATTCTGAATTAGGGCGTATTATCTCTTTTGCTAACAACAGAATGCCGATGGCATTGAATTTTATACAGTTGTTACTATATTAGTAAATTCTAATATATAATACGCGCTACGAAATTTCAGGCTGTTTATTCAGGGTGAATATCCAGTTCGTATTTTTACTTAATACTATGAGCCGATGATTTCGGCTAACTATTCAGGCGGGCATATGAATACTTGTAATCAGGATAACCACACAAGGCTGACGGGTTTCAGTCAACGTTTTTCCAGACTGTTTCTTTCACTGGCACTGCTGCTGCCGGTGGTGCAACTGCAGGCAGCAGGCGACGGCCTTGAAACGGCAACCGCAACCATTGTGCCGATTCATCGTGAATTTCGTCTTGATGGTGAAGTGGAAGCCGTCAACAAGGCGACCATTTCGGCGCAGACCAGCGGCACCATCCAGAAGATTCTGGTTGATGTCGATGATTACGTTGAGCAGGGAGCAGTGCTGATTCAGTTGAAAGATGTGTCACAACAGGCACGTCTGAAGAAAGCCCTGGCCGGTGAAAAAGAGGCGGTTTCGCACCTTGCCCAGGCGCAGGATGAATTTAATCGCGTGAAAGATGTGTTCGAAAAAAACGTGGTATCCAAATCCAAGATGGATGATGCCACCCACGCACTGTCGGCGGCCAAAGCACGTCTGGAATCGGCTCGTGCCAATCTCGAAGAAGCGCGTGAGCAACTGTCGCATACCCGCATCAAGGCTCCGTACAGCGGCATCGTTACCCAGCGTCATGTTGAAGTCGGTGAGACCGTGCAGCTGGGTGCGCCGCTGATGACCGGCGTTTCACTGGAGAAGCTGCGTGTTAATGTCGATGTGCCGCAAAGCCTGATCAGCAAGATTCGTCACTATAACAGGGCTTTTGTCTATCATGACGATATCTATGCCTTCGATACCACCGCCAGGACGCGTGAACTGATCGAAGTAGAAAAAATCACGGTTTACCCGATAGCTGATCGTGCTTCCAACACATTCAGGGTGCGGCTGGAACTGCCTCGCGGCATCAAGGGACTGTTCCCCGGCATGTTTGTCAAAGTGGCGCTGGTCACCGGTGAAAAACAGGCCCTGATGATTCCGCTCAGCAGCGTGGTGCATCGCTCGGAAGTGACCGCGGTTTACGTGGTGGCGGATGATGGCAAGATCAATTTCCGTCATGTGCGCATGGGCGCGATTCGTGGCGATCAGCAGGAAGTGCTGTCCGGTGTGATTGCCGGTGAGAAGGTAGCGCTGGATCCGATCAGGGCCGGCATCGTTCTGATGAAGCGCCGTCAACAGGCTGCGGCTGAAAACAAGAGCGAAAGCAGTCATGACTAAGCTCGGCATTTCCGGCATTACGGCCAAACATTTTCTGACCACGCAGATCACGCCATTGCTGGCGCTGGTGGGTATTCTGCTGGGTATCTTTGCTGTCATTATTACGCCGCGTGAAGAAGACCCGCAGATCAACGTCACCTTCGCCAATATTTTTATCGCTTTTCCCGGTGCGACTGCTGGTGAGGTTGAAAGCCTGCTGGCGACTCCGGCGGAGCAGGTGATCTCGGAGATCAGCGGCATCGATCACGTGTATTCCACCTCCAGCCCCGGCATGGCGGTGCTGACCGTGCAGTTTCTGGTCGGTGAGAACCGCACTGATGCTATCGTGCGGCTGTACAACAAACTGTATTCCAACCAGGACTGGCTGCCGGCCGATCTGGGCGTGATGCAGCCTATCATCAAGCCCAAGGGCATTGATGATGTGCCGATCATCGCTGCCACGCTGTGGTCGAAAAATCCCGAGGTCGGGGCGGATGAGCTGAGTCAGGCGGCGCACGGCCTGGAAACCGAGCTCAAGCGCATCAAGGGCACGCGCGATATTTATACCATCGGCAGCCCCAAGCGGGTGATTCATGTGGTGCTCGACCCGCAGGCGCTGTCCGGTTACAACATCGACATCAATAGCCTGAGCCAGGCGCTGCGCTCAGCCAACAGCGCGCACAGCGACCTGACGGTGACTTCGCAGAATCGTGAGATTCTGATTCAGGCCGGCACCTTCCTCACCACGCGTGACGAAATTGCCGAGCTGGTGGTCGGCGTGTTTGACGGCAAGGCGGTGTATCTGCGTGATGTTGCCAGCATCGAATACGGCGTGGATTCGCCCACGCAATATGTCTCCATCGCCAACGGTCAGGGTGCGGTTAATGCTGATGACACAGGCGAGATCGTGATCAACAACCTGCAACCGGCGGTGACGCTGGCGATTGCCAAAAAGTCCGGCACCAATGCGGTGGACATCGCCAACCAGGTTGAGCAGCGCATTGAGCAGTTGCGCGGCACTTTTATTCCTGATGATGTTGAAATTACCATCACGCGTAATTACGGTACCACGGCGCAGGCCAAGTCGGAAAAACTGATTCAGAAACTTATTATCGAAACCATTGCCGTGATCCTGCTGGTGATGTGGGCGCTGGGCTGGCGTGAAGGCCTGATCGTGGGTGCAGCGGTGGCGGTGACGCTGCTGATCACGTTGTTCGCGTCCTGGGCTTATGGCTTTACCCTGAACCGGGTGTCGCTGTTCGCGCTGATTTTCTCCATCGGTATTCTGGTCGACGATGCCATCGTGGTGGTGGAAAACATTCACCGGCACATGGCGCTGAATATGGCGCAGGGCAAGAAAAAGCTGAAAGAGCTGATTCCGCTGGCGGTAGACGAGGTTGGTGGTCCGACTATTCTTGCCACCTTTACCGTGATCGCGGCGCTGTTGCCGATGGCCTTTGTTTCTGGCCTGATGGGACCGTACATGAGTCCGATTCCGATCAATGCCAGCATGGGCATGCTGGCCTCGCTGGTGGTGGCGTTTATTTTCACGCCATGGCTGACCAATGTCATGCTGGAAAAACGTTATGCAAACACATTGCTTGCCAGCAGTGCGCATACAGCGCATGGTGGTGAGTCATCGGTACCCACTGCAATCGAAACGTTTTTCACCCGCATTATGACCCCGTTTCTCGGTGGTCCCGGTGGCCGGCGTAACCGCTGGTTCCTGCTGGCGGGTATTCTTTTGCTGATCGCGGGCGCTATTTCGCTGGTGGTGGTGCAGTCGGTGGTGCTGAAAATGCTGCCATCGGATAACAAGTCAGAATTTCAGGTGGTGCTGGACATGCCGGAAGGCACCAGCCTGGAACAGACCAGCCGGGTGCTGCAGGAAATGGGGCAGTATATCGGTCAGCTCGATGAAGTCACCGACTACGAGATTTACGCCGGTACCGCCGCGCCAATCAGCTTCAACGGCCTGGTGCGTCAGTATTATCTGCGTGAAGGAGCCAATGTCGGCGATATTCAGGTCAACCTGACTGACAAGCATGAGCGTGATCGCAAGAGCCACGACATTGCACTGGCGGTGCGGGCACCGTTGCAGGAAATTGCAAGGCGTTACAACGGTAACGTGAAAATTGTCGAAGTGCCGCCGGGGCCGCCGGTGATGTCACCCATCGTGGCCGAGGTTTACGGACTGGATTACGAAGGCCAGATCCAGCAGGCCAAGCAGCTGCGCAAGGTGTTTGAAAGCACCGAGAATATTGTCGATGTTGATGACAGTGTCGAGTTTCCCGCAGAAAAACTCACCGTGGTTATCGACCGGCAGCGTGCAGCACGTCTTGGTGTGTCGCAGGCGACCATCGGCGAGGCGCTGGCCACCGTGCTCAACGGCTCGGACGTAACTTTTCTGCACGGTAAAAACCTGAAATATGCAGTGCCGGTACGGGTGGAATATGCCGATGCCGACAAGGCCGATCTGGAGCAGGTGCTGGCCTTGCAGGTGCGTTCGGTGAATGGCACGCTGGTGCCGCTGACCGAGCTGGTGGATATTCATCTTGGTCAGCGTGAGAAGAATATTTATCACAAGGATCTGCTGCCGGTGGTTTATGTCACAGCTGATGTTGCCGGTGGTGTCGACAGCCCGCTTTATGGCATGTTTGATATCGCAGGCAAGCTCAATGAGGAAGGCAAGCTCAAGCAGTGGTATACCGAGCAGCCGGACAATCCTTACGAGTACAGCCTGAAATGGGACGGCGAGTGGCAGGTCACTTATGAAACCTTCCGTGATATGGGCGCGGCCTATGCTGTGGGTCTGCTGATGATCTACCTGCTGGTGGTGGCGCAGTTCCATTCCTACACCGTGCCGCTGGTGATCATGGCACCGATTCCGCTGACCATCATCGGCATCATGCCCGGCCATGCGTTGCTCGGTGAGCAGTTTACCGCGACCTCAATGATCGGCATGATCGCGCTCGCCGGCATCATTGTGCGAAATTCCATCCTGCTGGTGGACTTTATCAACCAGCAGGTGAGGGAAGGCATGGAGTTTCAGCAGGCGGTGATCAACTCGGCATCGGTGCGTGCCAAGCCGATTATTCTGACCGGCATTGCCGCCATGATCGGTGGTTTCTTTATCATCGATGATCCGATCTTTGGCGGTCTGGCGATCTCGCTGATCTTTGGTCTGCTGGTTTCAACCATTCTTACCTTGCTGGTGATTCCGGTGGTTTATTTTGCTGCCATGCAAAATAAGTTACACCTGCTCAAGGGCTGATGCCTTTTATCTGAAATAACGAATTATTTTTCTCGCAGTGAGCGCAAGGAACGCAAAGGGAAAACAGGCATCTTTGCGTTTTCTGCGCCTCTGCGAGAGCAATGCTTTTGTTTTAGGCTTCACCCTGTATTTTTAAAAAACGTAAACAGTAGGTTGGGCATTGCCCAACGAGGCAGGCTTCATGCACCTGGCAAAGCGACCTGGCAAAGCGGCGGGCATTGCCCGCCCTACGGCTGATGTTTTTTATTTGAAATAACGAATTACTTCTCTCGCGGTGAATGTAGAGAACGCAAAGGAAAAAGGTGTGCCTCTGTGTCCTCTGCGTCTCTGCGAGAGCAATGCTTTTGTTTTGTATTACTCCCCCCTTATCTGCGAAAAAAACATAAACACACTGCCCGGAAAGCGCGTAGTTGTGTTAATATCAGGCACTTAACAAGACGCATATTAATGCGCTATTTTTTTACCAAAAACAGGCTCGTTTACAAAGCTTGACCTGTTGCGGTAAAAGCCACCAATGGAACCTGATACACGTCTCTAAATGACTGAATTTGCAAAAGAAATATCCCCGGTAAATCTCGAAGACGAAATGCGTCAATCCTATCTGGATTACGCCATGAGTGTAATTGTCGGGCGTGCGCTGCCAGACGTTAGAGACGGTCTTAAACCAGTACACCGCCGCGTGTTATACGCCATGAGTGTACTGGGTAACGATTTTAACAAACCCTATAAAAAATCCGCGCGTGTGGTCGGTGATGTCATCGGTAAATACCACCCGCACGGCGACACTGCGGTGTACGACACCATCGTACGTATGGCGCAGCCGTTCTCCTTGCGTTACATGCTGGTCGATGGCCAGGGTAACTTTGGTTCGGTCGATGGCGATGCGCCCGCCGCCATGCGTTACACCGAAGTGCGCATGTCAAAAATCGCACACGAGTTGCTGGCTGATCTGGATAAGGAAACTGTCGACTTTGCAGAAAACTACGATGGCTCCGAATCGGAACCTGTGGTTCTGCCAACACGTGTTCCCAACATGCTGGTTAACGGCTCTACCGGCATCGCGGTGGGCATGGCGACCAACATGCCACCGCATAATCTGGGCGAAGTCATCAGCGCCTGTCTGGCATTGATCGAAAACCCGGACCTGTCCATCGATGAACTGATGCAGCATATTCCGGCACCGGATCTGCCGACGGCCGCTTTCATCAATGGCGTGAAAGGCATCCGTCAGGCGTACAAAACGGGTCGTGGCCGCATGGTGATGCGTTCGCGCGCCGAGATCGTCGAAGACAAAAAAGGCAGGCAGGCCATCATCGTCACCGAATTGCCCTACCAGGTCAACAAGGCGCGCCTGATCGAACGCATCGCCGAGCTGGTGAAAGAAAAACGTATCGAAGGCATTTCTGCGCTGCGTGACGAGTCCGACAAGGACGGCATGCGCATTGTCATCGAAGTCAAACGCGGTGAAGCAGCGGATGTGCTGCTCAACAATTTATTCTCGCAGACTGCGATGCAGACCGCTTTTGGCATCAACATGGTGGCGCTGGTCGAAGGCCAGCCGCAGCTGCTTAACCTGAAACAGATTCTGGATGCCTTCCTGCGTCATCGCCGTGAAGTTGTCACCCGCCGTACCATTTTTGAATTACGCAAAGCCCGTGCCCGTGCGCACGTGTTGGAAGGTCTGGCTGTGGCGCTGGCAAACATCGACGATGTCATCGAGCTGATCAAAAATTCCGCCAGCCCGGCAGAAGCCAAAGCCGGTTTATTGAGCACCGTGTGGCCCGCCGGCGTGGTCAATGAGATGGTAGCACGCGCTACCGAGGGTGCCGATTTAAGCGCTTCACGCCCGGATAATCTCGATCCAAGATACGGTCTGAAAGACGACGGTTATCATCTTTCAGACGTACAGGCGCAGGCCATTCTTGACCTGAAACTGCACCGCCTGACCGGTCTTGAGCAAGACAAAATTGTTAATGAATTCCAGCAGATACTGGATATTATTAAAGAACTTATTGAAATACTGTCCAACCCGGAAAGACTGCTCGAAGTCATCCGTGAAGAGCTGGAAGAAATCCGTGATAACTTCGGCGACAAACGCCGCAGTGAGATCATGGAAGACGAGCTGGATTTCAACATGGAAGACCTGATCACCGAAGAAGATGTGGTGGTGACCTTCTCGCATGAAGGTTACGCCAAGTCACAGCAGCTGGACGTGTACAACACCCAGCGCCGTGGTGGTCGTGGCAAGTCTGCCACTTCGATGAAGACCGAAGATTTTATCGACAAATTATTTGTCGCCAACACCCACGACACGCTGCTGTGTTTCTCCAGCCGTGGCAAGGTGTACTGGCTGAAAGTTTATCAGCTGCCGATGGCCGGTCGCGGTTCACGCGGCAAGCCCATCGTTAACCTGTTGCCGCTGGAAGAAGGCGAGCGCATCAACGCGGTGATGCCGATTCGTGAATACGATGACGAGCATTACGTATTTATGGCGACCAGCAGCGGCACGGTGAAGAAAACTGTGCTGTCCGATTTCTCACGGCCAAGAGCATCCGGCATCAAGGCTATCGAGCTGCGTGATGACGACAAGCTGGTTGACGTGGTGATTACCAATGGCAGTGATCACATTATGTTGCTGGCCGATTCGGGCAAGTCTGTGCGTTTCTCCGAGACTGATGTGCGCGCCATGGGGCGCACCGCCGGTGGCGTACGCGGTATCCGCATCAGTGATGGCCAGGAAGTGATTGCCATGATCAAGGTGGAAGCGGGCGGTTCGATTCTGACTTCGACCGAAAACGGCTACGGCAAACGCACCAACGTCGATGACTACCCGCTGAAAGGCCGTGGCGGTCAGGGCGTGATTTCCATCAAGACCAACGAGCGCAACGGCAAGATTGTCGGTGCGGTGCAGGTGCAGGCGGATGATGATTTTATGATGATCACCGACAATGGCACCCTGGTTCGCATCGCGGTTTCCGATGTCAGCGAGATGGGCCGTAATACCCAGGGTGTGCGTCTGATTCGTTTGACCAGGGGTGAAAAACTGGTCGAGATCGAAAAGATCGAAGTGCTTTCCGGTGACGATGAGAGGCTTGGTGAGGTTGCTGATGAGGCGGGTGAAGGTGAAGCTTCAGATGATGATGCCGCTGCCGATCAGTCCACGGATGAATAGCTGGTAAGTAAGGGTTATATTTATTTAATTCAATAAGTTATTTGATGTATTTAAACTAGATTGTCGTTAAGTTTCAAAGTGCAAATCCTCGAATTCCTGATTGATAGTCAATCAACAGCCAATTAACAATCATTTAAAAGAACAGGCAATTATGAGCAGAGTATATAATTTTAGTGCGGGTCCGGCTGCGCTGCCCACAGAAGTATTAGAACAGGCACAGGCAGAAATGCTGGACTGGAACGGTTCAGGCATGTCGGTGATGGAGATGAGCCATCGCGGTAAAGACTATATGTCTATCGCAGCAAAAGCCGAGGCGGATCTGCGTGAGCTGATGGATGTTCCAGATAACTATAAAGTGTTGTTCCTGCAGGGCGGTGCCAGCAGCCAGTTTGCCATGGTGCCGATCAATCTGCTCAACGGCAAGAAATCCGCCGATTATCTTTTGACCGGCCAATGGTCAAAAAAAGCCGTGGCCGAAGCCAGACGTTTTTGCAATGTGAATCTGGTGGCCGATACCACGGACAGCAAATTCACCACTGTGCCGGATGAAGCCAGCCTGAAATTTGATCCAGATGCCGCTTACGTGCATTACACACCTAACGAGACTATCGTCGGTGTGGAGTTCGATTACATTCCGGATACCGGTGATGTACCGCTGGTGGCGGATATGTCTTCAACCATCCTGTCACGCAAGATCGATGTTTCCAAATTCGGCATCATCTACGCCGGCGCACAGAAAAACATCGGCCCGGCCGGTCTGACCATCGTCATCGTGCGTGAAGATTTAATCGGCAATGCCGATGCCAGCATGCCGGTCATGTTCGATTACAAAACATTTGCTGATAACGACTCCATGTACAACACGCCGCCGACCTACAGCTGGTATCTGGCGGGGCTGGTTTTTGCCTGGGGGCTGAAAAAAGGCGGCATGTCTGCCATTGAAGCAATCAACAGGCGCAAGGCTGAAAAACTTTATAAAGCGATTGATGATTCTGCATTTTTCAGCAATCCGGTTGATGTGCAATACCGCTCGTGGATGAACGTGCCGTTTATCCTGGCCAATGCCGACCTCGATGCCACGTTTATCGAGCAGGCCGCAGCCAAAGGTCTGGTGACATTAAAAGGTCATCGCTCTGTCGGTGGTATGCGTGCCAGTATCTATAACGCCATGCCGGAAGAAGGTGTTGATGCGCTGATCGCTTTCATGCAGGAATTTGAGCGAAATCATGGTTGAGCACGGCTTTAAGTTGTAAGTTACAACGTCCGGGTTGATGGTCAGGGCTGTCGCTCCTGATTTAAAACATAAAACTTGCAAGTCGTAAAACCGGTGCTTGCTTTTTTGAAACAGGCGCACCGTTTTAATAGTGCCTACACTGAAATTATTTTCTCACTGGAGAAACGTCAGATGAATTACAAATGGTTGTTACTACTTTTAACGCTCACGGCTTCTGCGGTAAATGCGCAGTCGTACCAGTCGTCGATTGAGATTATCGAGCAATTTGATGATGTCAAACTGGTTGCCTTCATCCGCGAAAGTGATCTTGAAAATTATCCTCAGTGGAACCCGATGAAAGAAGCGCCGCCCTTGACCATCAGTAAAGTCATTAAAGCGGTGCATGATTATCACAAAAAAAATAATGCAGAACTGGCGGCAGAAACAGTCAACGAGATTGAGCTGAAAAAAATGACACGCCATGAAAAATACTGGCACTACCTGGTCAAGATAAAAGTCAATGGTGATGACAATTCACGGTACCAGGTTTACGTGGTGCTGTTGAATGGAAAAGTGATTCCGGCGCTAACAGAAACCGAGTCATACAAATAAGAGAGCGTTGCACGAAGCATTTTTTCTGCCATGGCGGCGTTACCTACATGGAAGGAGATAAGGAGCGTAAGCAGGGAGCGGAAGCTTTAAAAATGCTCATTGACTTTGTGCCAACTGCGCTTTCTCGATAATTTTTGCCTTGCCACGACGAAAATTCTACATCGTGCAAAGCACTCAATAGTATAGAAATTAATATATCGATTAAAAATACACGCTGTGGAATAGACAAATGTTTAACATTAAAACCATCAATAATATTTCTGATAAAGGCCTGAGCCGTTTACCTGCTGACACTTATGCGGTCAGCCCCGATATTGAAAACCCGGATGCGATTATTCTGCGTTCACAAAATCTGCACGACATGGAAATCCCGTCAAACCTGAAAGCGGTTGGACGCGCCGGTGCCGGCACCAATAACGTGCCGGTGGAAAAACTGGGCGAGCAGGGCATTGTGGTATTTAACGCGCCGGGTGCCAATGCCAACGCGGTAAAAGAGCTGGTTATTTCCGGCATGCTGCTGGCCTGTCGTAATATCTGTCAGGCGTGGCAATACGCGGCCAACGTCGAAGGCACGGACGAAGAGCAGAACAAGGCGGTGGAAGCCGGCAAGAAAAAATTTGTTGGTTATGAATTGCCCGGGCGTACTCTGGGCGTGGTTGGTCTTGGTGCCATCGGTGTTGAAATCGCCAACGTGGCGGTTGCCCTGGGCATGCGCGTGGTTGGTTATGATCCGACCATTACAGTGAAAAGTGCGTGGAAAATGTCTTCTGATGTGGAAGACATGGAAAGCGTTGACCAGCTATTGAAAGAAGCGGACTTCGTGACTTTTCACGTGCCGCTGATCGAAGAAACAAAAAACCTGCTGAATGCACAGCGTATCGCAACCATGAAAGAAGGCGCGGTTATCCTCAACTTTTCCCGTAACGGTATTGTTGATGATGATGCGGCACTGGCGGCGATAAACGCCGGCAAGTTAAACGCGTATGTCTGTGATTTCCCTTCACAAAAATTAAAAGGCAATGACCGTGTTATCACTCTGCCGCACCTTGGCGCATCAACTGCGGAAGCCGAAGAAAACTGTGCAATAATGATCGCTGACCAGCTGAAAGATTTTCTGGAGAACGGTAATATCTGCAACTCGGTAAACTTCCCGGCGGTGAAATTGCCACGTGGCGGCAAATCACGCGTTGCACTCACTCACAAAAACATGCCGGACATGATCGCAAAAATTTCCAGCGCGGTGGGTGATGCCGGCTTCAACATCCATCACCTGCGTAATGAATCACGCGGCGACCTGGCCTACACTTTGATGGACATCGAGTGTGAGATTGGTCAAGATATGATCGACAAATTTGCTGCCATCGAAGGTGTGCTGAAAGCGCGTAAAGTTTAGAGAAGTTTGCAGTTGGCAGTTATCAGCAGGCAGTTAAAAGCTTTGCTGCAAACTGCCTGCTGATAACTGCTAACTTTTCCTTTGTAAATGAGAAAATAAAAAACAAGAACATAGCTGTTTACGACAACTCAATGACCAACAACGACCCACTAGCCGAAATCCGAAAACGCATCGATGAGATAGATAAGTCGATTCAGACCCTGGTGTCCGAGCGCGCAGCGTGCGCGGCGCAGGTGGCGAAGGTCAAGCAGCAGCAGGGTGAGACCGGGCATTTCTACCGTCCGGAAAGAGAAGCGCAGGTGCTGCGTGCGGTGATGGAGCGCAACACCGGGCCACTTACTGACGAGAGCATCGCCGGTATTTTTCGTGAAATCATGGCCGCCTGCCTGGCGCATGAAAAGCCGCTGAAAGTTGCTTTTCTCGGTCCGGAGGGTACTTACTCTCACGCCGCTGCGGTAAAACATTTTGGCAGTCAGATCGAAAACCTGTCGGTTGACAGCATCGAAGAAGTATTTCGCATGGTGGAAGCCGATGCCGCCAATTTCGGTGTGGTGCCGGTAGAAAATTCCAGCGCCGGTGTTATCAATCACACCCTCGACCTGTTTATGAAATCACCGCTGACCATCAGTGGTGAAGTCGCGCTGCGCATTCGTCACAACCTGTTAAGCCAACTGGATTCGCTGGAAAAGGTTGAGCGTGTTTATGCTCACCAGCAGGCATTATCACAGTGCGCGCAGTGGCTGGACAAACACCTGCCCAACGCTGAACGCATCGCCATGAGCAGCAACGCCCAGGCCGTGCTGCAGGCCAAAGAACATAACGCCGCTTCTATCGGCGGCAGCATGGCGGCAGAGTTATATGACATGCCAATTCTCGCTGCTGACATCGAAGACGAGCCGGACAATACCACGCGTTTTGCGGTCATCGGCCAGCACCTGCCGCCACCCAGCGGTGAAGATCGCACCAGCCTGCTGGTGTTTGTGCACAACAAACCCGGCTCGCTGTTTGACCTGCTCAAACCGCTGGCGAGCCGTGGCATCAGCATGAGCAACATCGAATCGCGACCCTCGCGCAGAGGTGTGTGGGATTACGTATTCTTCATCGACATTGATGGTCATCGCGATGATGAGCTTGTCAGAGATGCGATCACCGACATCGAAAAGGCCGCGGCCATGGTCACCGTGCTGGGCTCTTACCCGAAAGCTGTTTTATAAAATGGCTTCGTCTTTTTCTGAAGGTGCATTTTTAAAGCTGGCCACCGAAGGTGTGCAACAGCTGGTTCCGTATCAGCCCGGCAAACCAGTGGAAGAGCTGGAGCGCGAGCTGGGTATTGCCAACTCGATCAAGCTGGCATCCAACGAAAATCCGCTGGGGCCAGGCCCGCAGGCGCTGGAAGTGATCAAAGATCTTTTGCCGTCGATTAATTATTATCCTGATGGCGGTGGTTACGCACTGAGTGAAAAGCTGGCGCAAAAGCACCAGGTCGATGCGGCTAATATTACCCTGGGCAACGGCTCCAATGACATTCTGGAACTGGTAACGCGGGCGTTTTTAACGCCGCAGCATTCTGCGGTTTTTTCAGAATATTCTTTCGCGGTTTATCCCATCGTGGTGCAGGCGGTCGGTGCCAGGGCCAACATTGCTCCGGCCTTTGCCGAAGATCACGCGACTATGCCGTTGGGGCATGATCCTGAAGCCCTGCTGTCGCAGATCGAAGACAACACGCGCATTATTTTTATCGCTAATCCGAACAACCCCACCGGCACCTGGCTAACCCCGGCGCAACTGGAAGACTTGTTCGCCAGCATCGCGCAGGACATCATTATCGTGCTCGACCTGGCTTACACCGAGTACATGGATGAAAACCTGCGCCCGCCGATCAAACAGTGGCTGGAAAAATTCCCCAATCTGGTGGTGACGCAGACTTTCTCGAAAGTGTATGCGCTGGCCGGCCTGCGTATCGGTTATTCGATTTCTAACCCGGAAATTGCCGATATCCTCAATCGTGTGCGTCAGCCTTTTAACACTAATTTACTGGCACAAAGCGCCGCCATCGCTTCGCTGGATGATACGGAGCATGTGACAAAAAGCGTGGCCATGAACAATGCAGGCAAGCAGTTTCTGCAGCAGGCGTTTGATGACATGCAGCTGGCACACCTGCCTACCATGGGGAATTTTATTTCAGTGAACGTCAAACAGAATGGCGCAGCGCTGTATGACAGATTATTGCAGCAGGGCGTGATCGTACGGCCGGTGGCAAACTATGACATGCCGGAATATTTGCGCGTGACCATCGGCACGCAGTCGCAGAACGAGCGCTTTATCGACACCTTAAAGCAGTGTCTTGAATCCTGAATGACAGCCCGTATAAAAAATTTATGTGTCATCGGCACTGGCCTGATTGGTGGCTCGTTCAGCCTTGCGCTGAAACAGGCGGGCGGCTGTGAAAAAGTCATCGGTGCCGGGCGCAGCGAGGAAACCCTGCAAAAAGCGCAGCAGCTGAACATCATCGACAGCTATGAAACCGACATAAGCGCAGCGGTAAAAGACGCTGATCTGGTTTTTGTTTCGGTGCCGCTGGGTGCGATGGCAGACGTTTTTGAAAAAATCGCCACCGGTTTGAAACAGGCGGCTAATGAAAAAGCAGTGATCACCGATGCCGGCAGTTCCAAGCAGCAGGTGCTGCAGCTGGCGGAAAAAATATTCACCTTTAATCCCGGCCGTTTTGTTGCCGGCCACCCGATTGCCGGCACCGAAAACAGCGGTCCGGCAGCGGCTTTTGCCGAGTTGTATAACAATCGCCGGGTAATTCTGACACCTACCGAAAAGACGGACGACGATGCCATCAGGCTGGTGACCGAACTGTGGCAACAGGCCGGCGCAGATGTCGAAACCATGGATGCAGAGCACCACGATAAAGTGCTGGCAGCAACCAGCCATCTGCCACACCTGATTGCTTTCGGCCTGGTGCATTGCCTGGAAAATATCGACGATATCGAAGATGTGTTTCGTTTTGCTGCTGGCGGTTTTCGTGATGTCACACGCATCGCTTCCAGCGACCCGACCATGTGGCGTGATATTTGCCTGAATAACCAGCAGCCCATTCTCGATATGATGAAGCGCTATAAGGATGAGCTGGATATGTTATATAATGCGCTGGATGCAGGCGACGGCGAAAAACTGATGGAAGTTTTTCAGCACGCAAAACAGACCCGCGATAAATTTACCCATTGAAAAAAACGTAGGGTGAGCACGGTTTATGTGCCCACACGTTTACAGGGTGTTTGTCTATTCCGCGTGGGCATGAAAGAAATGCCCACCCTACAGGTTTAACTATGAAATTTACAGTACAGGGCGGCCTTGAAAAGGCGGCACTCAAAGGCGCAATCCGCGTTCCCGGCGATAAATCAATTTCGCACCGCTCGATCATGTTCGGTTCACTGGCTGAAGGCAGCAGCCATATCAGCGGTTTTCTTGAAGGCGAAGACAGTCTGAATACGCTGCGTGCCTTTCAGGCCATGGGTGTGCAAATCGAAGGCCCCGATGAGGGCCGTGTGACCATTCACGGGGTTGGCATGAATGGTCTGAAAGCACCGGAAAAAGCGCTTGATCTGGGCAATGCCGGCACTTCCATGCGCCTGCTTGCCGGCCTGCTCGCCGGGCAGCAGTTTGATGTCGAGCTGAGAGGCGACGTCTCGCTGTCGAAACGGCCGATGAAGCGTGTCACCGATCCGCTGTCACAAATGGGCGCAAAAATTGAAACCGCCGAGGGTGGCAAGCCGCCGCTGAAAATCACCGGCGGCCAGTCATTGAACAGCTTTAGCTACCAGATGCCGATGGCCAGCGCGCAGGTGAAATCCTGCTGTTTGCTGGCGGGCATGTATGCACAGGGCAAAACCTGTGTCACCGAACCGGCGATCACCCGTGACCACACCGAGCGCATGTTAAAGGCTTTTGGTTGCAAAGTTGAAGTCAACGGCGATACCGCCTGTGTCACCGGCCCGGCAAAACTGATCGCCACCGACATCGATGTGCCGGCTGATATTTCATCCGCTGCTTTTTTCATGGTGGGCGCAAGCATCGCTGAAGGTTCAGACATTGTTTTGCAACACGTGGGCATCAACCCGACGCGCACCGGCATCATCGATATTTTGAAACTGATGGGCGCGGACATCACGCTGTCCAACCAGATCGAAGTCGGTGGCGAACCGGTGGCCGACATCCAAATCCGAAGTGCAAAATTAAAAGGCATTCATGTACCTGAAGAATTAGTACCGCTGGCGATTGATGAATTCCCCGTGCTGTTTGTTGCCGCCGCCTGCGCTGAAGGCCAGACCATCATCACCGGCGCAGAAGAATTACGAGTGAAAGAAAGCGACCGCATTCAGGTGATGGCCGATGGTTTGCAGGCACTGGGCGTTGATGCCCGCGCTACTGATGACGGCATGGTTATTCAGGGGCGTGTCGATGGTGCCGCTTTTGACGGCGGCACGGTACACAGCCACGATGACCACCGCATCGCCATGGCGTTTGCCATGGCATCGCTACGCGCCGCTGGCGAGATTCATATCGAAGATTGCGACAACGTGAATACCTCGTTCCCGGGTTTTGCCGGACTGGCGCGTTCATGCGGGCTTTCCATTCAGGCTTTTGATGAATAAAAACAAAAAACTTTTTTTTACCACAGAGGCACAGAGGGCACAGAGTTTTATTTTTTTTGCTGCGCCTGCGGCGCAGTAAACAATACAAAGGTTTTCTCTGTGTGCTCTGTGCCTCTGTGGTGAACATTTTATTAATTTAAATTATCTATGACTAAAACAACTCCTCCTGTTATCTGTCTCGACGGCCCCAGCGGCGTTGGCAAAGGCACTATCTGTCTGGCCGTAGCAAAAAAACTCGGCTGGCATATTCTGGACAGTGGTTCGCTGTATCGCATTACCGCTTTGCAGGTGAGCAGAGATTTTCCTGATCAGCCGGTCGATTCGCTGGATACGGCAAAACTGGCGGAGATCGCCAAAAATCTGAACGTGACTTACGAAGAAAATAACGGTGAACTGGCTATTTTGCTCGACGGCGAAGACATTACACAGCAGATTCGCAATGAGCAGATCGGTGCCAAAGCCTCGCAGATTGCGGCAATTCCCGAGGTGCGTGAAGCCCTGCTGGCGCGCCAGCGGGCGTTTCTGGTGGCACCGGGGCTGGTTGCTGATGGCCGTGACATGGGCACCGTGGTGTTCCCGCAGGCCGTTCTCAAAATTTATTTGACGGCCACGCCGCAAGAAAGGGCACAAAGGCGCTATAAGCAGTTGAAAGAAAAGGGAATTGATGCTAACCTTTCCGCCCTTGTTGAAGAGTTGCGCCTACGTGATGACCGCGACATGAACCGGAAGACAGCACCACTGAAACCCGCTTCGGATGCCATTATCATCGATACCAGTTCACTTAACATCGAGCAGGTGACAAATAAAGTCATGCAGCTGGTGAGTCAACGAGTTGTTTGAATAGCTATTTAAACAGACAGGCCATCAGGTTCTGATGGCGAGAAAAAAGGCGGTCTGCCACCAGGTAGATCATTTTATTAACTAACCGTGTTCCCAATTTATCTACACATCCAAAGATAAATAAACACAAACCTATATTATTATGTCAGAAAGTTTTGCAGAATTATTTGAAGAAAGCCTGAGTCAAACCGAAATGAGTGCGGGCAATGTCATCATTGGCACCGTCACCGATATTTCCGATGGTTACGTTATTGTTTCAGCCGGTTTGAAATCAGAAGGCGTTATTCCTGTCAGTCAGTTCACCAACCTGTCCGGCGAGTTAGAAGTTGCTGTTGGCGATGAAGTTGAAGTGGTATTAGAAGCCGTTGAAGACGGATTTGGTGAAACACGTTTATCACGTGAAAAAGCAAAACGTGCGAAAGCATGGATTACATTAGAAAAATCATTCGAAGCCGAAGAGATCATTACCGGTATCATCACAGGCAAGGTCAAAGGTGGCTTTACTGTTGAACTGGGTGACATTCGTGCCTTCCTGCCAGGTTCACTGGTAGATGTACGTCCGGTTCGCGACACCGCTTACCTGGAAAACAAAGAACTCGAATTCAAAGTTATCAAGCTTGATCAGAAGCGCAACAACGTTGTGGTTTCTCGTCGTGCCGTGGTTGAAAACGAATACAGCGAAGAGCGCGAAGCGCTGCTCAACAGCATCGAAGAAGGCAAGCCAATCAAGGGTGTGGTCAAAAACCTTACCGATTACGGCGCGTTCCTGGATCTGGGTGGCATCGATGGTCTGCTGCACATCACTGACATGGCGTGGAAACGTGTTCGCCATCCTTCAGAGATTGTTGAAGTGGGTCAGGAAATCGAAGTCATGGTTCTCAAGTTCGATAAAGAGAAGACTCGCGTATCACTTGGTTTGAAACAGCTGGGCGATGATCCATGGGCTGAAATTGCACGTCGTTACCCTGAAGGTTCACGCCTGTTCGGTAAAGTCAGCAACATCACCGATTACGGTTGTTTTGTTGAGATCGAAGACGGCGTTGAAGGTTTGGTTCACGTTTCTGAAATGGACTGGACAAACAAAAACGTCAACCCTGCGTCTGTTGTTACATTAGGCGAAGAAAGAGAAGTCATGATCCTGGACATCGACGAAGAACGTCGTCGTATTTCACTGGGTATGAAACAGTGTCAGGCAAATCCATGGGATGAGTTCTTTGCATCACACAACAAGGGCGACAAGGTTGTTGGTACCATCAAGTCTATTACTGATTTCGGTATCTTCGTTGGCCTTAACGGCGAGATCGATGGCCTGATCCACATGTCTGATATTTCATGGGATGAGTCTGGTGAAGACATCGTTCGTAACTACAAAAAAGGCGACGAGATCGAAGCAGTTGTGCTTTCTATTGATGCAGAACGTGAGCGTATCTCTCTGGGTATCAAGCAGATGGAACAGGATCCTATCTCTACATTTATTGCAGAGCACAAGAAAGGTTCTATCGTTAAAGGTACCGTTATTTCTGTTGATGCAAAAGCAGCAATCATCGACCTGGGTGACGGCGTTGAAGGCACATTACGTGCTTCTGAACTGTCACGTGATCGCGTTGAAGATGCCAGCACCGTACTGAAAGTCGGCGAAGAAGTTGAAGCCAAGCTGATGGGTGTTGATCGTAAGAACCGTGGTATCGCACTGTCGATCAAAGCGAAAGACTACGATGACGAAACTGAAGCGTTACGTGACTTCTCTGATAGTCAGGAAGCATCAGGTGCAGCACCAACTTTAGGTGATCTGATGAAAGAGCAAATGAAGTCGAAAGACTAACTGCAAACAGCTGCCATCTTTTGTGAAAGCAGAAGGTGGCAGCAGTATTGAATAATTTTTAATTGTCGGTTGAATGTTGATTTAACAACAGAGGAAGGAAATTATATGGCTGAAGAAATGCAAGCAGATGCGATGATGAAATCAGAACTGATTGAACGTATTGCACGAAAGCAAAGCCATCTTGCATACAAGGATGTAGAACTGGCGGTTAAAAGTATTATGGAACAGATGAGTAACTCACTGTCCAGCGGTGAGCGCATCGAGATTCGCGGCTTCGGCAGCTTCTCCCTACACTACCGTCCACCACGTTCCGGTCGTAATCCGAAAACAGGTGGTTCCGTCGCATTGCCAGGCAAGTATGTACCGCATTTCAAACCCGGTAAAGAGTTGCGTGAACGGGTTAATGCTTCAATGCTCAAAGAAAAAGAAGCTAATAATCTATAATTCGAATCGATTTATACGTATAGTTAGTTACACAAACATATAAAGTGGCATAGGTATTACGATAATGTCATTTACACTCTATACAACAATCAAACGTTTTCCCGTGCTAACGGGCTGGAACTGATACAACACCGTGTTTGATTTCTCACAAATGCCTGTCTGGTCGCTAGCGATGATTCCGATTGCCATCGGTTTTTTATGGCTGTTATTCCGCACCACACAGACGCACAAACGCCAGCAATCCACTTTATCTTCCGAATATTTTAAAGGCCTTAACTATCTGCTGAATGACGAGCAGGGCAAGGCGCTGGATATTTTTGTCAAACTGGTCGAGTCCAACTGGGACACCATCGACACCCATTTTGCGCTGGGAAAAATTTACCGCAAAAATGGCGAGATGGACAAGGCCATCAAGATTCATCAGGGTCTGATCGCAAGGCCATCTTTACCCGAGCAGTACCGCAGCAAAATCCTGCTGGAGCTGGGTTACGATTATTTAGGTGCCGGCTGGTTTGATCGCGCTGAAGGCCTGTTCAAGGAAGTTTTGATTCAGGATAAAAAATCTAAAGAAGCACGCCACAACCTGATCCTGATTTATCAGCAGGAAAAAGACTGGTATAAGGCGATTGAAATAGCAGTTGATCTATTCGCAGATAACCCTGCGGTCACCGGGCCGATGATCGCACATTACTATTGCGAGCTGGCCGACATTGCCAAAACCAAAGGTGATATTACGCAGCTGGAAAATAATGCCAACAAGGCACTGAAATACGATGCTGCCTGTGTGCGTGCAACAATTCTGTTGGCCGACCAGGCAAAGGCCAGCGGTGATTACAAAAAGGCCATCAAACTGTATGAGTCGATAGAAAAGCAGGATGCCGAATCGATTATTCTGGTAATTGATTCCATGCTGGAATGTTACGCCAGCCTGTCTTCGGAAAACAAACTCTACGAGTATTTGCTGGACCTGCAAAAACGCCACGAGAACCTGTTCCTGCAAACCGTGATTGTTTCCGTGTTGGAAAAATCACAGGGCAAACAGGCCGCGATAGATTATCTGTCTGATAAAATAAAACATCAGCCCAGCCTGGCCGGCATCCAGAAACTGGTGTCGTATAAAGAAGAAGAAATTGGCGCAGATAAAATTTTTTCTGATCTCGACAAAGCCATTTCCGTGATGCAAAAAGACAGTGTTGAATACCGTTGCCAGAAATGTGGCTTCAGCAGTAACACGCATTACTGGTTATGCCCCAGCTGTAATCACTGGGGCAGGGTAAAACCCAGCGTCATAGAACACGAACACTAAGTAGGGTGGGCACGGCGTTTGTGCCCACGCAGCCAACAAACCTGTAAAAATATGAGCCAGACATCACCTATCATCGTCGCCCTGGATTTCCCGTCAGAACGCGAAACCATGCAACTGGTCGAGCAGTTAGAACCCTCACTATGCCGTCTGAAAGTCGGCAAAGAGCTGTTCACCCGCTGCGGCCCTTCACTGGTAAAAAAACTGGTCGATAGAAATTTTGATGTATTCCTCGATCTGAAATATCACGATATTCCAAATACCGTAGCCAAAGCCTGCGTCGCTGCCGCAGACCTCGGCGTATGGATGTTAAACGTGCATGCCCTCGGTGGCGAAAAAATGATGGCAGCGGCTCGGCAGGAATTGAGTGGTGATGATTCACCTTTATTGATTGCTGTCACCTGGCTGACCAGCAGTGGTCAGGCCGAGCTCGACGCGCTGGGGCTGGATACTACACCGCAACAGATGGTGGCCAGGCTGGCGCAGATGACCAAAAACGCCGGCCTTGATGGCGTGGTATGTTCTGCGCAGGAAGCATCGATGTTAAGAAAAAGCATGGGTGATGATTTCTGCCTGGTAACACCGGGCATTCGACTGGCGGATGCGGCGCAGGATGACCAGCAACGTGTTGTCACCCCGCAAAAGGCTATCAAGGATGGTGCCTCCTATCTGGTCATTGGTCGCCCGATTACACAGGCGGCTGAACCATGTAAGGTTTTACGTACAATTATTAGCGACATAAGCTGATTTTTTATTGCGTCTGATTGGCTTAGTCTCGTTTTTCCAATCAAAAATATATCCAGGGAGGATACACATGAAATTATTTCATACACTATTTTTAACGCTCATCTTACTGTTCTCATCCGCTGCCATGTCTGCACAAACATTGGCGACTAAAATAAACATCAATACCGCTAGCGCCGAACAGATTGCCACTGCTATGACCGGCATAGGTGAGAGCAAGGCGAAAGCGATTGTGAAATACCGGAAAAGTAATGGTAAATTCAAATCGGTTCAGGATCTGGAAAATGTCGATGGCATCGGTGCAAAAACAGTGGCAAAAAATAAAGATAAAATTGCGCTGTAAGCACTTTTACCCGATAGTTAGAAAAAGGCCTGATTTTCAGGCCTTTTTTATTGCTAAACTGTATGCCGATGAATGCCAAAGATAACTTGTTTTTACAATCATTAAGTTGCCTGCTGATTAATGATCCCGCAGAAAAAGTTGCAGCAACAAAGTTGTTGCAAAAACGCTGGTTGGCCGGGGAATTAAATCTTGATGCGACTGTCGATATAAAGCCGTTGCCGGATGCCGGCCGGCCTGTGAAACCTGCGCTGGTTGACCCCAGAGATGTGCCGAGACGAAATTTCTCCAGTTTGAAAGGCCGTTTGACCCTGGTGCACGCCATCACACATATCGAGTTCAATGCCATTAACCTGGCGCTGGATGCAGTGTATCGCTTTCAGAAGATGCCCGCACAGTATTATTCTGACTGGTGTCAGGTGGCGGCGGAAGAGGCTTTGCACTTTACCATGCTGTCGGATTACCTGCTCTCACACGGTGTATCTTACGGTGATTACCCGGCGCATAACGGCCTGTGGGAAATGGCGGTAAAAACCGACTTTGATGTGCTGGTCAGAATGGCGCTGGTGCCGCGCGTGCTGGAGGCGAGGGGGCTGGATGTAACACCGGGCATGATAAAAAAATTACAGCCGACCGGTGATGTGGTACTGATAAAATGCCTGGAAAAAATCTTTGATGATGAGGTTGGTCATGTCAAAATCGGTACTCACTGGTTCAGGTTTTTATGTGAACAGCGTAAGCTGGATGCAGATAAAACCTTTTTGCAACTGATCGAAAAATATATGCAGGGCGCGAAATTCGGGCCTTTTGAAACAGCGGCGCGAGTCGAAGCCGGCTTTACTCATGAAGAAATGCAGGCGCTGTTAAATCGTTTTTAACCTGTCTTTACAAAAAGGCTAAATT
>WFOC01000077.1 GCA_015488295.1 Gammaproteobacteria bacterium | reverse complement strand
ATCTGGCTGCCGTTAACGGCTTGTCTTAAAAGCGCCGCTCGTCCTTAGCGCGGTGTTTTATCGGCACTTGCTGAAAGTCTCGCCTTTATCATGCGTTGGATTTTGCACTGTTGTCTCATCCGGAAACAGTTCTTTCAGGTCAGCCATCGACAGAGTGTCGCCCTTGGTTTCGTATTCCTGCCAGATTTTGTCCCAGCGTTCATCGTCAAAATAAAACCCGACGGGCAGCAGGCAGACAACTTTCTGCTCCAGATCGGTAATGATTTTTGGTTCGCTTAATTTTCCTGCCATGTCAGAGAGCCTTTGCGTGAATGCCTGTGAGTGAATTAATCAGAAGCAAAATAAAATATTTCGTTACAATGTGCACCGTATTTTAACGGACTTTTCCCTGATGAGTAGCAGTAACAAACCGGTTTTATTATCGATTATCGAATTTGGCGGTTACCCGGATTTTACCCCGCTGTATGAAGCTGCGGGTTATCAGGTGCTGAAAACCGACAGCGTGCGCAAGGCGGTAAAACTGATTCGCAAGCATAAACCGGCGGTGATGGTGGCGGAGTTTAATTTTCAGTCAGACTTTCGTGACCGTACCAGCAGTCTGGAAACGCTGCTATCGAGTACCCAGGGCGTGGTGGCCGATGCCAGCATGATCGTGTTTTATGAAGAAGAATTCAGGCCGCAGTACCAGCGCTTTCTGCACAGTTTTGAGGTTGCCGCTTCACTCACTTTTCCGGTTGATGAGGCACAGCTGCGCCTCGCGTTGCAGGGCATATCTCAAAAGATAGAGTAACAGGCGTATAATACCCTGCAATTAGCGTGTTTCCATCATGGTGAAAATGCTGTAAAAAGCGTCTTCAGTTTACATTTCCAATTTATATTTAAGTGGTTTTCCTATGTCAGGCAAGAAAGAACTCGATGATCTGCTGATAGAAAGCTCGTCACCTGAGCAATCTAAAGAAGATATCCAGAAATATCTGGAGAAAAAACAGGCAGCTTACGATGCGCTCGAAGCCAGTGCTGATCCGATTGATCGCGCCCGTTTGCAGCTCGATGTGGCCGAAGCACTGGTCGGTTCGGGACGTGCTGATGAGTCGTGGGAAAAAGCCCGTGCGGCGCTCGATACTTTTATCGAACTCGAACAGTGGCAGGATGCGGTAGAAAGTTGCGATGTGCTGTACCAGAGTGCGCAACCGGCATCCATTGTCGCGCTGGCGCATGGTGTCTGGTTGTCGGTGACATACCCGGTTGACCCTACTTTAACCGTTAACATGCTCAGTTATGTTATCGATGAAACGCCGGCAAAAGCCGATGGTGCCGCCGTTGCTGCTGTGACCGCACACTATGTTGCCGATGTGCGTGCAGCGGAAGACAAGCACAAGAGTCTGACGTTTCTGACCAAGCAGTTACTGGCGAATGTGGCAAAAGAGCATTCCGGCGTGGAAGATCAGGAAGGTTTGAATATGTGGATGGAGCGCCTGGAATTGCTGGACCCGGATATTTTCCTGCCGCGCCTGTCGCTGGTGCTGGGTGCTATCGTGCCGGTTGATGGCTGGTGGTTTGACCGTGATGCGCTGCGCGATAAAATTCCGCAGTAAGAGTCCGGCGTTTAAATTTTTTCTATTTCATCATTCAGCGACAGTTCGCTGGTGTCCGGGATTTTTGCTTTCTTCACCGGCTGAGGGTTTTCGATAATATCCGCGCCGGGTTCTGCCAGACTGATGTCTGAAATGTCATCGATGGTCTGCGGGACAACTTCCGGCGGGTGCTCCAGCACATCGCTGCCGACTTCGGCCATGGAAATATCGCTGATGTCATCAATTTTCTGCGCCGGGACTTCAACCGGATTTTCGATCACGTCTGCGCCCAGCTCTGCCACCGTGATATTGCTAATGTCGTCAATTTCCTGCGCAGGCACTTCGACCGGGTTTTCAATAACATTGCTGCCAACCGCGGCCACAGACAGACCGGCGGTGTCTATTTTTGCTTCGTTGCGGGTTTCGGTTTTTGTGGTGGCGTTGTGTGAATTTTTGCTTTTTGTGGCAGCCTCACAGACTTCGATCCTGATGCTGAGGCCGACATTTTCCAGCGCGGCACGGTATTTTTCTGCGGTGTCGGCATTGACCTTGCCTTTGATGACTTTGCGGCCGCCGGCGAAATAAGGCGTGAGTTTGCTGGCATCTGTTTTAAACAGCGCTGCCATGTTCTGCATCACGGTTTCTTTGTCTTTGCCTGCCTGCAAGATGCCGAAAAAGACGACATCGAATAACTCTTCACTCATCCTTCTAACCCTGTATCTGATCGATAACTGTGAGTGTAGCTGAAAAGCGCCTGATTTTAGTCTTTGTTTTTGGCTTTGCTAAACTGCACCACCTGCGAGGTTTTTTTCGGTTCGTCAGCATAACGCGGGCGACTGTCCATGCCTGTGCCGCCGGCTTCGTCGATGATTTCTTTTTCGCGTGAGGTGATCAGCTGAAAACACAGTTTCATTCTGTCTACAGTCTGGGGTTTTAGGGCATGAGGGCGGCCGGGCTGTGGTGCTGTATCGCGTGCTATTTCGGATAAGACCTTGCGTAAAGTGCTTAAAATCTGGTGTTCTTTGGAATGGAAGTCAGTACTCATAATGTGATGTTTTCGTGTGTGTGGGCTATCGGTATAATAGCGCCTATTAGTTTAGCAAATATAAATATCCGCTCAGCGCACTGGCCCGGTAAACGGGTTGATAGCCTGAGACAGGATTAACAGAGATACTATTATGCCTTATTACGTTTTTAAGATGTCCTCCCCTGAAGGGATGGAACTGGTAAAAAACCTGGAGTTGATCGGCGACTACGAGTCGTTTCGTGACGCGAAAAATTTTGCCAAAGAGCAGCGCGCGGCCCTTGATAAAGACGATAACAGCGCCATTAAAGTGATGTTTGCTGATAACCAGCTGCTTGCCGAAGAGCAGCTGCTGGCCTATCGTGAAAAACCGGTGGTGATGGAACACGAAAAATAAGCCGGCATGGAAGAAGACGAATATAGGTCAACCTATAAAGAGCTGGCAGATATTCGCTGTGTTTTTGAGAAGGCGCTGACCAATCGCCAGGCGAAGTGCGCCCTGGCGCAGCATTTCTGTCTGGCTGACCGTGAGGGATATTCCTGTCAGAGCATCGAAGCATCAGATAAATGCAGTGAACTTCTGAAAACGCTGCGTAAAAATTCAATATTTGCGTTAAAGTTGCGCGAGATAAATGGCCCTTTGCCGCATAATATGGAAATTCGTGTGCAGGCAGGTGGTTTGAGCGGGCTGGCAGGATTGCTCGATCAGGCAAACACATCATCGCCTGATGATATAAGCCGGATTCTGGCGCAGGCGCAGGAGAAATATGGCTCACTGGAAAATCTGCCATACAATAAAATTATTCAGTCAGTGGTGCAGTTTCAGGGCAGGCGACGCAAACAGCGTTAAGCATTGACGATAAAAACTAAATTTTGAGGTAAACATGTTAAGTAACAACAAAATTGTACGTGCACATTCGACCGATGAATACATCGATATGATTCGCCAGGCCATCGATGAAACCTTCGACCTGCGACAGGCTATTGAATTTGATGAAGAATTTCTTTCTGAAGCGCGCCCGCTGGTGGATGTTATTGAGCATACTCTAAAAGAGTTATACGAATCGATGAAAGCCGGTACCTATGAGTTTGCCACCGGCGATCTGCCCTATGTCGCGGAGATGAAAAAATACCATGAGGCAATGGTGCCTTTCCGCTATTTGCTGAAACGCATCAATGAAACGCACAATAAAGGGCTGGAACTGACTGAGTCATAGTTTAAGTTGGCAGTTATCAGTTAAAAGCAAAAGCTTATTCACCACAGAGGTACAGAGAGTACAGAGAAAAGCTTTTTGTTTTTAACTGATAACTGCCAACGTCTCCCTTGCGTTGACAGCCGCCATTCGGTACCTGGTATAACAATCAGATAAGATTTGAGTTAGCGTGTATAAGTTACCCACAGCTTGCGCTGTTTTCCTGTGGATAACTTTGTGGATGAAATGTTTGAAAATGCCGCTCTGATTTTTTCTGTGTTGCAGCCTGTTATGTGGTGAATGTTTTCGCTGGCAAATAAGCTCTTTTATTTCAGTGTCTTGCGGGGATGTTTTCACGTTGGTTTTAATGATTACCAGGTTAACTGCCTGTTTCATCACTTCATCACTACATCTTGTGCCTTGTGCATAACTAAGCCACAAGGAGAAAACCGCCGGCTGCTTCCGTGCTGAAAACGGCCTATTTTTTTAGTGATTCCCAGGCTTCTTCTCTTGAAACGGCATCATATGGCGTGTCGCGAATTTTATCGTGCACGTGCATGCGATATTCCACAAAGTCTTCTGTCTGGTCAAAATGCAGAAACGGGTTTCCCTGGCACTGTGTCTCCATGGTTGAGGTCGGTGACTGAGGTGCGTAGTTGTGGCCGGGGTGAAGTATGGTGTTTCCCGGCAGTTCATTTTTCATCTTTTTTAGAGTCTGAAACATCTGCTCCGGGTCGCCGCCGGCCAGGTCACAGCGGCCGCAACCGAAAACAAACAAGGTGTCGCCGGCAATCAGGTCATTGCCCACCTGGTAACAGGCCGATCCCGGTGTGTGGCCGGGCGTGTGCAGAATATTTATCTGGCTTTCGCCGATTTTTATCTGCTCAGCGCCGTGGTGTAATACCGGTTTGCTCAGGGGCTCGCCCCAGAATTCTGCCTCTGGTTTTAGCAGGTGAATTTTTGCATCGCTGTGTTCCAGCGTTTGTTGCAGGCCGTTGATGTGATCGTGATGGCTGTGGGTCAGTAAAATATCAGTAATTTTAATATCTTTTGAATCGGCAAAATCCAGCAGTTCGTCCACCTCCCAGGCCGGGTCGACGATGGCGGCGGTATTGCTGGCGTGGTCGTGAATCAGGTAAACAAAGTTTTCCATCGGGCCAAGTTCTACGCTGTGAATGGTGTAGTTTTTCTGGCTATCTGACATCTGGATTTCTCCTCGGCTAATTTCATTTTGAATCAGGCATGAAAACATGTTTATAATCACGCCTCTAAATAGAGTATACCTTTTCGAGTAAATGCGAGTAAAAATAGAAAATGGAAACTTCAGCAGTTGAGCATGACGTTTTGTTACTGTCGCGGTTGCAGTTATTCAGAAATGTCGAAATGGAGAATCCGGCGTTACTTGATCTGCTGTCACAGTGTGAATATCGTACTCTGGTCCCGGGTGAAATTGTCCTTTCTACCGAAGCCGAAAATCACTACCTCTATATTCTGTTAAAAGGTCGTCTGGTCATTCAGCTGGCCGAGCATGAAGACATCCCGCTGGCCACCGTGGAGCCGGGTGAGTGCGTTGGCGAAATGTCCATCATCGACAGCCGTGTTCCCTCGGCGCAGGTTAAGGCTTCTGAGGAAACCCAGGTGCTGGTTATCGAGCAGGATATCCTGTGGCGTATGGTCAGCGTTTCCCATGAGATCGCCAGAAACCTGTTGTACATTATGTCTGAACGTGTGCGCTACAGTAACCTGATTATCGCTGACAGCCTTGAGATGCAGCGCAAGTATCAGCGTTATGCGTCTACCGATGCGCTCACCGGGCTGCATAACCGCGGCTGGCTGGATGATGCCTTCGACCGTGAAGTGCAGCGCAGCGAGCGTGATGAGCTGCCGCTGGCCCTGATCATGATCGATGTTGATGACTTCAAGAAATATAACGACGATTACGGCCATCTGGCTGGTGATCAGGTGTTGGTTACGGTGGCCAATGCCATCCGAAGCCCGTTGCGGCCGAATGATCTGGTGGCGCGTTTTGGCGGTGAAGAATTTGCTGTGCTGCTGCCTGAAACCACGGTGGAAAATGCCGGAATTATTGCCGAGCGTTTGCGCGAACGTGTCAGCAAGGCCGATACCGGCGTGTTGAATGATCAGCAGTTGCCAGCGGTTACTATTTCGCTGGGCATTGCTGGCCGGCAGCCGGGTTATTCGCTGGATATGATGATCGCCGCGGCCGATGTCGCCATGTACCACGCCAAGCGTAACGGTAAAAATCGTGTTGAAGTTGCCGCCAGCGTGCCTGCCGATCTTTAGCCGCCAGATTCGACCACCGTCTTTATTATGTCAGCAGAAAATCTTTCGCGACCGGTCATCGGTGTCGGTGTGCTGGTCTGGCGGGAGCAACAGCTTCTGCTTGGCGAACGTCTAAGCAAAGATGAAAGCAGTTGCTGGCAGTTCCCCGGTGGTTATCTGGAAAACAATGAATCGGTCACCGGTTGCGCCCGGCGCGAAGTGCTGGAAGAGACCGGGTTGAGCATCAAAAAATTACGCCACCTTGGTTTTACTGACCAGCTGTTTGATATTAAACAGCAAAAATACATGACGCTGCTGGTTTCCTGTGAATATAAAACCGGGGAGGCGCAGGTGCTTGAACCGGAAAAATGTGCCCGCTGGCAGTGGTTTGATTATCGCGAATTGCCGGCACCGCTGTTTGCACCGATTCGTAATTTTCTGTCGCAGATTGCTATTTCCCCCGGAAATGATCTGTACTCACTGCACAGGGCTTCGATGCTGTTGTCGGATGTGCCATCAGACGTGCATAGATAAAATCGGCGATGCCGGTGTCGATGCTTTCGCTGGCGGCAAGAAAGTCGCGTGCCACGCGGTTCAGGTTTTGTGGCTCACATAAATCGGTCAATATCGGTGTCTGTTTGTAATGTCCCGCATGCCGTGCGGGAAAAGTCTCGCCGCTGTCTACCAGATAGTGGCGAAAACCCCGGTCAAAATCCCAGCTGATAGCTTTTTCCTGTTGATGTTTATCGTAAGTCAGTTGAAATTGAATTGGCATGTCATCGCTAAACCAGATAAATAAATCCATATCGCAGGAAGTAAACCAGCGCTTTTTATGGCGTTGGTTTGATTGTCGCGGGTGTGGAATTTCATACAGCATGACGGTGAAAATAATTACTCTGAAAAATTAGTTTAAATAAACCTCTGCACTATAATAAGTGTCAATGTAGATAACTTTTGTGAACTGTCTCTACAAATAAAAAATAATTAAAAGAAAATAAAATGGCTCAAACAAATAAAACAGGCATGGCCGAATTCTGGGAGAGTTCGGCAGTTTATGGCGAAAGCGCTGCCTGGCTTGAGTCAATGTATGAAACCTACCTTGCCGATCCCGACAAACTGGAGCCAAAATGGCGACAGTATTTTGATAGCATCCCCAGCAGAAAAAATGGCCGCGCCGATGGTGGAAGCGATGCCGCTGATCTGAACCTGGAGCTGAACCGCGAAGTCTCTCCGCGAGAGATGCATGACTACTTCGTCAAATATGCCGAGCATAAACACACCCTGGGTTTTGAAGCGTTGACCAGTTTTGATCACGAAAAAAAACAGGTGCAGGTTTTACAGCTGATCAACGCCTACCGTTTTCGTGGTCACCAGATTGCCAACCTCAACCCGCTGGGTGGAAGGCGGGAAACGCGCATCGCCGAGCTGTCGCTGGAATACCACGGCCTGTCTGAAAATGATCTCGACACTTTATTCGAGACCGGTTCGCTGGCTGCAGCAACCAACCTGTCGCTGCGCGAGATACACCAGATTCTCAAACAAACTTACTGCGGCACAGTTGGCAGCGAATACATGCACATCATGGAGACCGCCGAAAAACGCTGGATTCAGCAGCGTCTGGAAACCGCGCGCGGGCATGCCAATCTCAATGAAATCGAAAAGATCAACATCCTGCAGCAGCTGACCGATGCCGAAGGCCTGGAGCGTTACCTGCACTCGAAGTATGTTGGTCAGAAGCGTTTTTCGCTGGAAGGCGGTGAGTCGCTGATTCCACTGCTCGATGAACTGGTGCAATACGCCGGTGCCAGCAAGATAAAAGAAGTTGTTATCGGCATGGCGCATCGTGGCCGGCTCAATGTGCTGGTAAACATCATGGGTAAAACGCCGCATGAATTATTTACCGAGTTTGAAGGCACAAAAGAAGTTCGCGAACTTACCGGTGATGTGAAATACCACCTGGGTTTTGCTTCTGATATGGACACCCCCGGAGGCCCGGTGCATCTGGCGCTGGCATTCAACCCTTCGCATCTGGAGATTGTTGCGCCGGTGGTTGAAGGTTCAGTGCGCGCCCGGCAATGGCATCGTGGTGACCGTGAAGGCAATGAAGTCATCCCGGTGCAGATTCACGGCGATGCGGCTTTTTCCGGACAGGGCGTGGTCATGGAAACCCTGCAGATGTCGCAGTCGCGTGGTTATTTAACACATGGCACCATCCACATCATCGTCAACAACCAGATCGGTTTCACCACCAGCGCACAGCAGGATGCGCGTTCGACTTATTACTGTACCGACATCGCCAAGATGGTTGGCGCACCGATTTTCCATGTTAACGCCGATGATCCGGAAGCGGTCATTATGGTGACGCGTTTTGCGCTGGAATTTCGTAATGAATTCAAAAAAGACGTGGTTATCGACATGGTGTGTTATCGCCGCCACGGTCATAACGAAGCGGATGAACCTTCGGCAACGCAGCCGATGATGTACAAAAAAATCAAGGCGCTGGAAAGTACGCGGGCGATTTATGCGAAAAAAATAGTTCGCGATAATGTTTTAACCCGGGAACAGTGCGACACCATGGCGCACAGCGTGCGTAAGATTCTGGAATCCGGTGCCTGCGTGGTGCCGCATAAATTGCCGGAGCATCTGGCCGACCTGTCAACCCATGTCAACTGGAGTCGTTTTCTTACCGACTCTATTTTGCTGGATGTCGACACCACGGTTACGCTGGAAAAAATCCGCGAAGTCGGTGAAGTGTTCGAGGATATTCCACCCGATTTTCAGTTGCAGCCACGTGTTGAAAAAATCATGAGTGACCGGGTGAAAATGACCGCCGGCGCTTTGTCTATCGACTGGGGTTACGCCGAGCTGATGGCTTATGGCTCCTTGCTCAAAGACGGTTTTTCGGTGCGCCTGTCCGGGCAGGATAGCGGTCGCGGCACTTTTTTTCATCGTCACGCGGTATTGCATAATCAGCTCGATGGTTCAACTTACACCCCGCTGCGCGAGCTGGGAAGTAATCAAACAAATTTTCGTGTCTTCGACTCACTGCTGTCCGAGCTGGCGGTGCTGGGTTTTGAATACGGTTTTTCCACCACCGACCCGGAAACACTGGTGTTGTGGGAAGCGCAGTTTGGTGATTTTGCCAATGGCGCGCAAATTGTTATCGACCAGTTTATTTCTTCGGGCGAGCACAAGTGGGGGCGTGCCAGTGGTCTGGTCATGTTGCTGCCGCATGGCTTCGAAGGCCAGGGCGCAGAACATTCTTCTGCTCGTCTGGAAAGATATTTGCAACTGTGTTCGGTGCATAATATGCAGGTCTGCGTGCCATCCACACCGGCGCAGATGTTTCATTTATTAAGGCGGCAGATGGTGCGTAATTGCCGCAAACCGCTGATTGTGCTGACACCAAAAAGTTTGTTGCGGCACAAGTTATGCGTCAGCACGCTGGATGATCTGACGCAGGGAAAATTTAACTGGGTGCTGCCTGAGGTCGATGATCTGGATGCCACGCAGGTGAAACGCGTGGTCATCTGCAGCGGGAAAGTTTATTACGAGCTGCTGGAAGCGCGACGCGTTAACCGCATTCGCGACATCGCTATCCTGCGCATCGAACAGATTTACCCCTTCCCCGGCGAACAGCTTGATGCTTTGCTGGATCAATACAGCAACACCAATGAACTTATCTGGTGTCAGGAAGAACCAAAGAATCAGGGGGGCTGGGACTTTAGCAAATTGCGTATTCCGGCATTTATCAATTCACGCTGGCAACTGGGTTATGCCGGCAGAGAACCTTCCTCTGCCCCCGCCGTCGGTTCGGCAAAACTGCACGCCAAACAGCAGCAGGCGCTGATTCGTGATGCGCTAAACCTGAATGAGAAAGAATAAAAACCATACTGGAAAAACAATGACAACAGAAATCAAAGTACCCGAACTTCCCGAATCCGTTGCCGATGCCGTGGTGGCGAACTGGTATAAAAAAGTTGGCGAAAGCATCGGCATGGATGAAGTGCTGGTCGATCTTGAAACCGACAAGGTGATTCTGGAAGTGCCGGTGGTAAAAGCCGGCGTGGTGAAAGAGATTCTGTTTTCAGTTGGTGATACCGTTACTGCCGGCCAGTTGCTGGCGGTGATTGATGAAACCGCGCAGACGGCTGAAACCCCGGATGCTTCAGCGCAGGAGACGAATAAAAAATCGGCTGATGATGTTGCTGCAGCGATGAGCCCCTCGGTCAGAAAAATGATTGCCGAGCATGATATTGATGCCTCGCAGATCAGCGGCACAGGAAAAAATGGCCGCATCCTGAAACAGGATGTAGAAAAATACCTGGCAGACAGGGCCGCGAAAAAAGACACTGAGGTCGCGCAAACAAAAGACATCGTGCCGTTGGCCGAAGCCAAACAGGCGATATCCGGTGAACGACTGGAGCGCCGGGTGCCGATGACAAGGTTGCGCGCCCGCATCGCCGAGCGCCTGCTGCAATCGCAGCAGGAAGCCGCCATCCTCACCACCTTCAACGAAGTCAACATGAAACCGGTGATGGAAATCCGGGCGCGTTATAAAGAGGCGTTTGAAAAAAAATATGGCGTGCGTCTGGGTTTCATGTCGTTTTTTGTGCACGCCAGCGTCGAAGCGCTAAAGCGTTTTCCGGAGATCAATGCCTCCATCGATGGCAATGACATTGTTTATCACGGTTATTACGACATCGGTGTGGCGGTGTCCGGGCCAAATGGTCTGGTTGTGCCGATTCTGCGTGATGCGGATATTCAGACCATCGCCGAAATCGAACAGTCCATCATCAGCTATGCCAGCAAGGCAAAAGAAAACAGCCTGTCGATCAATGACATTACCGGCGGCACGTTTACGATTTCCAACGGTGGTGTGTTCGGCTCGATGTTGTCGACACCGATTATTAATCCGCCGCAAAGCGCCATCCTTGGCATGCACAATATTACCGAGCGCGCCATGGTGGTCGATGGTGAAATACAGATTCTGCCGATGATGTATCTGGCGCTGTCTTACGACCATCGTCTGGTTGATGGCAAAAGCGCGGTGCAATTTCTGGTGACCATAAAACAGTTGCTGGAAGATCCTTCACGCATGTTGTTAGGAGTCTGATAATGTCCTCGAGCAAGTCGTTAGAATGGGATGTGGTTGTCATCGGTGCCGGCCCGGCCGGTTATGTGGCGGCTATTCGTTGTGCTCAGCTGGGGCTGAAAACCGCCTGCGTTGACGAGTGGATCAATCATCAGGGCGATGCTTCACTGGGTGGCACCTGTTTGAATGTTGGCTGTATTCCTTCCAAAGCCCTGCTTGAGTCCTCGCATCTTTACCAGCTGGCGAATGCGGATTTTTCTGCACACGGTATTTCTGCGTCGTCCTTGAAGATGAATGTGGCGACCATGCAGGCACGCAAAGATCAGGTGGTGTCTGATCTGACGCTGGGCATACAAACCCTGTTCAAAGCCAACAAGGTGGTTTCGATTCATGGCCGGGCAAAAATCACCGCGGTGGATACCATCGAGATTTCCAGTCGTGAAACCCGTAAAAAAATTGATGAGTTAAAAACCAGAAAAATCATCATCGCCACCGGTTCATCGCCGGTGCGGCTGCAACAGGCCCCTATCGAAAACAACTGCATTATCGATTCTGCCGGTGCGCTGGAGCTGACTGAAGTCCCCAAAACACTGGGCATCATCGGTGCTGGTGCTATCGGTCTGGAGCTGGGTAGCGTCTGGTCGCGACTGGGTTCGCAGGTAACGCTGATTGAAGCCATGCAGAATTTTCTGCCGATGGCGGATAAAAAACTGGCCGCGCTGGCGCAGCGCAGCCTGAAAAAATCGCTGGATATTCGTCTTAATGCACGGCTGGTTTCCGCCAGCGTGAAAAACAAAAAAGTACATATTGTTTACGAGGACAAGTCTGGAGAGCAAAAGGCGGCTTTCGACAAGCTGGTGATCGCCGTTGGCCGCAAACCAAACAGCGACCGTGTGTTTGGTGAAGAGCTGGGTATTGAAAAAGACGAGCGCAGCTTTATTCTGGTGAACGAACATTGCCGCACCAGTGTGCCGAATATCTACGCCATTGGCGATGTTGTGCGCGGCCCGATGCTGGCGCATAAAGGTTCAGAGGAAGGCATCATGGTGGCCGAGCACATTGCCGGTAACTTTGCTGAAGTGAACTACGACCTGATTCCGTCAATTATCTACACCCATCCCGAAATTGCCTGGGTGGGCAAAAGTGAAAATGAATGCAGGGCTGCCGGCATTAAAATCCGGGTCGGCAGCTTTCCCTTTGTTGCCAGTGGTCGCGCCCGCGCCATGAACGAAACCGAAGGTCTGGTGAAAATAATTGCCGATGCCAAAACGGATCGCGTGCTGGGAGTACATATTTTTTCTGCGCAGGCCTCCGAGCTGATCGCGCAGGCGGTGTTGATGATGGAAATGCAGGCCACCGCAGAAGACATCGCGCTGACCATGTTCGCGCATCCGACTCTGTCTGAAACCATGCACGAAGCAGCGTTGGCGGTTCATGGTCGGGCAATACATATTAAAAACTAAAAGATTTTTTTCACCACAGAGACACAGAGGTCACAAAGAAAAACTTAATAATTGTTTAGTACGCCGCAGACATATTAAACAATAAAAAACTCTGTGCCCTCTGTGTCTCTGTGGTGAGAAAAGTTTTTGATATTTATTTTGCGGATGCTACGTCCTTCATGATTTAATACGCGGTATCAAATATACTGCAAACCGGTGGGCGGTGCCCACCCTACGACGAGATGAGATGAACTTACACGAATACCAGGCAAAACAGGTTTTTGCTTCTTACAACATGCCGGTGCCGAATAATCAGGTGGTCGAAAGTGCAGCGGGTGTATCAAACGCACTGGCAAAACTGTCGGGTGAGCGCTGGGTGGTCAAAGCGCAGGTACACGCCGGTGGTCGCGGTAAAGCCGGTGGCGTGAAGCTGCTGGATTCTGCGGCCGATGTTGAGCAGGCCGTCAGCGCCATGCTCGGCACCAGCCTGGTTACCTATCAGACCACCGAGGCGGGTCAGCCGATCAATCAGGTGTTGATCGAAGAGATCAGCAATATTGACCGTGAACTTTATCTTGGTGCGGTTATCGACCGTGCTTCACAGCGTGTGGTCATCATGGCTTCGACCGAAGGCGGCATGGAAATCGAAAAAGTTGCTGCTGAAACGCCGGAGAAAATTTTAAAAGCCACCATCAATCCGCTGACCGGCCTGCAACCTTACCAGTCACGCGAACTGGCTTTCGGTCTCGGCCTGGAAGGCGATCAGATCAAACAGTTCGTGCGCCTGCTCGATGGCTTCGCCAGAATGTTTGTTGAAAAAGATTTAAGCCTGGTTGAAATCAACCCGCTGGTCGTTACCAAAGAAGGCCAGCTGATCTGTCTCGATGGCAAAATTAATATCGATGACAATGCGCTGTATCGTCAGAAAGAAATTTATGCCATGCGTGATGAATCGCAGGAAGATGAACGCGAGAACCGCGCCAGAGAATGGGATCTGAATTACATCTCACTGGACGGTGACATCGGTTGCATGGTCAACGGTGCCGGACTGGCGATGGCAACCATGGATCTGATCAAGCTGTGTGGTGGCGAACCGGCCAACTTTCTCGATGTCGGCGGCGGTGCCACCAAAGAACGTGTTAGCGAAGCCTTCAAGATTATTTTGTCGGACGACAACGTCAAAGGCATTCTGGTAAATATTTTCGGCGGTATCGTGCGCTGCGACCTGATCGCTGAAGGCATCATCGGCGCGGTCGAAGAAGTGCATGTCAACGTGCCGGTGGTGGTGCGACTGGAAGGCAACAATGCTGAACTTGGTAGCAAGTTATTATCAGAAAGCGGTGTGAATATTATCGCGGCGAATGATCTGACCGATGCGGCTAAAAAGATTGTCGCTGAAGTAAGGAGAAACTAAAAGAAAGTAGGGTGGGCATGTTT